>CAYWIP010000138.1:0-1526 GCA_964458395.1 uncultured Ruminococcus sp. | reverse complement strand
AACATTTTAATTAAAATTAACGAAACCACAACAAGCAACAAATTACAAAAAAGCATCACCGCCACTGCGCTAAACAATAATTTATTGCACAAACGACTTCACAATTGCAAAATATATCGGTATAAATTCCGGCTTTGCCGTTTTTTATACTGCTTTAGTATAATTTGACGGTTGACTTTTAACTCAAAATGTGCTATAATTCATAGTATTGCGGAACATATTTTTAATAGAGAGATAATGTAAATAAATGCCAAATTTGGAAGGGATTGATTGAATGAAACGTGTAGGACTGGACATAGGCTCGACAACCGTCAAGGCGGCGATCGTCGGAGAAAACAACGAGCTGCTCTTCGGGCGGTATCAGCGGCATTTCTCCGATATCCGCAAGACGGTTTCGGATATTATTTCCGAGGTCGGAAACGAGATAAAAGGCGAACGTGTGCTTATCGCGGTCACCGGTTCGGGCGGAATTTCCGTTTCAAAGTGGCTGGGAATACCGTTCGTTCAGGAGGTAGCGGCGGGCACGGACGCTATCAGGGCTCTTGCTCCGCAGACCGACGTCGCGATTGAATTGGGCGGCGAGGACGCGAAAATCACATACCTTACCGGCGGTTTGGAGCAGCGTATGAACGGAAGCTGCGCGGGCGGTACGGGCGCGTTCATCGACCAGATGGCGGCTTTGCTGAACACCGACGCTAAGGGTCTGAACGAGCTTGCCAAAAAGCACACCACTATCTACCCGATAGCCTCGCGCTGCGGAGTTTTCGCCAAAAGCGACATTCAGCCGCTAATCAACGAGGGCGCGAAAAAGAGCGACGTTGCGGCTTCTGTTTTCCAATCCGTGGTAAATCAGACGATAAGCGGACTTGCCTGCGGCAAGCCTATCCGCGGAAACGTCGCGTTTCTCGGCGGACCGCTTCACCATTTGTCCGAGCTGCGTCAGCGCTTCATCGAAACGCTGAATTTGCAGCCCGAAAACATAATCTTCCCCGAAAACGCACAGCTTTTTGTAGCTATCGGCTGCGCATTGTCCGAGGAGACCTGCGAGCTTGACATAGACGCGCTCGTGCAGAGCGTTTCCGTGCTCGGAGAAAATCAGCTCCGCGAGGTCGAGCGCCTTGCGCCGCTGTTCAAGAGCGAGGATGAGCTGGAGCAATTCCGCGCGCGCCACGCAAAGTCAATAATTCCCACCGCCGACATAAATTCCCATTCGGGAGCCTGCTATCTCGGTATCGACGCGGGCTCGACGACCACCAAGGCGGTGCTGCTCAACAAGAACGCCGAGATACTGTACTCGCATTACGCGGGAAATCAGGGCGATCCGCTGAAATCGGTCATCGGCATATTAAAGGAAATTTACGGGCAATTGCCCGAGAACGCGTACATAGCAAAGACCTGCACCACGGGCTACGGCGAGCACCTGATAAAGGCGGCGCTCAGCGCGGATTTCGGCGAGATCGAGAATATGGCGCACTACAAGGCTGCCGATATATTCGTCCCCGGCTCGGAGTTTATTCTGGACATCG
>CAYWIP010000137.1:0-2103 GCA_964458395.1 uncultured Ruminococcus sp. | reverse complement strand
AAGCAGCTTATGAACACGATAGCGGAAACCGCAAAGCTCTGCCGAGAGCGCGACATGGGGCTGAACGACAGCACCCTGCGTTACCTTTGCAAGAGCGGAGATCTGCCGTGCCTTAAAGTTGGCAGTAAAACGCTTATCAATTGGAACGTACTTATCTGCTGCCTTTTCTCCGAAGAACCGACGGCGGATAAGGCAGAGCCGCCCGTAACGGAAAGCGGAACTATCCGCCCCGTTCCCGCGCGGCTTCGGCGGTGAAAGGAGGACGAATGGCTAACGTTCAAAAGCGCGGAAACAGCTACCGTATCCGCGTATCTGACGGATTTGACCCGGAAACCGGCGCTCGGAAGTACCGCACCAAAACGTGGACTCCCGAACCCGGTATGACCGAGAATCAGATCGAAAAAGAACTGCGGCGACAAACGGTACTGTTCGAGGACTACTGCCGCAAACAGACCGCCACGGGCGATAATATGAGCCTTGACGCTTTTGTCAAGCGCTGGCGGAGCGAATATGCCGCTGTGCAGTTCAAGCGGACTACTCTGGCATACTATGATGATATCCTAAAGCGCATACTCCCCGCGCTTGGGCATCTCAGGCTGTCGGAGATCACTCCCGCCCACATCAGCAAATTCTACGCTAACCTGCGAGAGCAGGGAATTCGCGTTGATGTCAAGTACAAGCCCAAAATCGACTTTAGGAGTTTTATCGCCGAAAATAATATCTCGCGGCAAAAGCTTGTAGACTGCTCCGGCATTTCCATGACCACGCTTGAAAGTTTGATCGCGGGAAAAAACGTATCACGAAATACCGCCGAAAAGCTCTGCAAAGCGCTTGAAATGGAGTTGGACGAGCTGTTTGTACCGATAGGCGAGCAGCGCACGTTTTCGCAGAAGACTCTGTTGCATTACCACCGCTGCTTATCGGCGATCTTCACAAAGGCGGTGAAATGGGGCTGTATGTTCTCAAATCCCTGCGAACGCGTGGACGCTCCCAAACTCAACCGCCGTGAAGCGCGTTACCTTACCGAGGAGCAAACCGCGGAGCTTCTGAAAAGTCTTGATAACGCGCCCTTGCAATATCGCGTGATGATAAATCTTATGGTGTTCACGGGAGCGCGTCGCGGTGAGATATGCGGTCTGGAATGGTCGGATATCGACAGGGAAGCGCACAAGCTGCACATTCAGCGAAACTCCCTCTATCTCCCCGGCACGGGAATGTACGAGGACACCACCAAAACCGAGGGTTCGGACAGAACTATCAGTATTCCCGAAACGCTGGTCGAGCTGCTTGACGAGCTGAAAGCGGAACAGGATAGCCTGCGTTCGCAAATGGGCGACGCATGGCAGGACAGTGGAAAGGTTTTCACACAATGAAACGGAAAACCTATTCACCCGTCGACGATCTCGGCGTGGCTTCGCAAGCACTGTGAGCAGAACGGACTGCCGCATACCACTCCGCATATGCTGCGGCATACCTCGGCGACGTTGCTGCTTATGCAGGGAGTACCGCTGAAAGCCGTTTCCAAGCGGCTTGGGCACTCGCTTGCTTCAACGACGAGCGACATATATGGGCATAGTCTCCCGTCAATCGACGACATAGCCGCCGAGGCACTGGACGATATTCTAAGCCCCGGTAGCGCGTTAAAGAAAAAGAAAGACTAACAGAAAATGGGTACCGACCAAAAATCGGTACCCATTATTTTTTTATTGCCGCGCCTTTTCTGCTTCGAGTTCCTTGGCAATCTCCTTAATGTCGGATACAGTCAGCCTCGTAACTTTGGCAATCTTCTCATACGGATCGCCAATTTCCAGTAAATTGACTGCAACCTCAATACTAACCATTTTCCTAACTTCATTGATCCTATCATCCATCAACTTACTCATATTGTCAACCACCTCATTGCACTTTGGAAGTCGCTAACTGCTTAGAAATCTCCTCAATATCAGATAAAGAAAGTTCTGTCATTTCGGAGATCTCTTCGTGCGAATATCTACCTTTCAAAAGCATATTTATTGCAATCTGTATTGTTTTCTCTTTTACCCTATCTTCCATTAGTTTGCTCATACCGCTCACTCCTTTCGGGTTTTCCTTGTAATACCTAGT
>CAYWIP010000136.1:0-2510 GCA_964458395.1 uncultured Ruminococcus sp. | reverse complement strand
CGCGCGCCTGCACTTCATCATAGTCATATCCCGCTTCGATGAGCCGCTTCTTGCGGTCATCTCCGTTGCCCCAGTCGCCGTGAATTACCTCCCGAGCGATCTCGTCGAGGGATTTCGTTGAAGCGCGAACGTCCCCGGCGTTTACCCAACCATAAACAGTCGAGCCGCTGCCGTCGTTGATAAGGTGATACGGGTGCGCTACACCGTTGGCTATACTAGTGATCTTCGCCTTTCCGGGTTTGCAAGCCGTTCCGCGAGTTCCCGTCGAGCTTGTGTAGTGCGTCGAGCCCGTAAAGTTCACGATATCACCGACCTTGAATGAGGTCACAGGTGCGCTCTCTGCCGCGGACGTAACGCTCCCAATCCGAACAGGCGGCAGAATGAAGCCCTGAAATTTAAGCGCTCCGGAATTATACCCGTTCTTCTTTTCATAAGTCTTGACATAAAATCGAGAGCCACCATAAGCGCTGTTTGAGGTCACGATGTCGCCGTTAGGAAGTATCCGCTCTACGACCGCGACGTGACCCGCGCCGTCCACCTCATTCCCGACCGTGCCCTTGCTCCAGCAAGCTATCGCACCGAGCGCGGGAGTCTGCGAGCGCTTATAGCCGTCAGCCGTATTCCCGTACCACATTTCGGCGTTGTTTTTGCTCAGCTTCGGCTTTTCGCCGATTATCTCGTAAAAGCGCCCCCACGCGTACCCGACACAATTAGGCAGACAAGAACCGTTGCCTATATGTATGCACTCGTTCAAACCGCCCTTTGAGGTGTGAATCCAATGCTTGTCCGCAGCGGACGGCGCTGTCAGGCGAGGGGAAAATTTCACGGTCTTGACGGCGTTCGATGAAGCCGAGCCGCCCGTCTTAAGATATCCCTTGACCTTATCCCTGAACCAATTCATATCCTTTCCGAATTTGGAAAGCCAGTTCTCGGGATCGCCGTGATTGGACGCGTAGCCGCGGGCACACGCTTCCTTGTGAGAAACGATATTCTCAACCTTTATCGACGGATAAGTCTCGATAAGCTCTGCGCAGAACCGCGCCGCTAAATCAAACGCCGCTTCAAAGTACGCCTTGTTGGCAAGGTTGTCCTCGCAGATCTCGAACTGAATGTGCGAATCATTATAGCTGCCTTTTTTACCCGGTCCGCAGCCCCAGCAGCGCATATTGAACGGCAGGACCTGCGCGAGAGCGACCTTGCCGTTCTTGTCATAACCGATCGCCGCGTGAGGTATTCCGTTTTCCTCCTGATATTTGAGCGTGCCCGTACCCCAATAATTCTTGTAAATATTTTCGCCGAGCTGAGCGGGAGAATTTACGTAACGTTTCAGACTGGGGTTATTCGCGCCCGTGCTATGTACGACAATGCCTATAGGTGTTATTTTTTTGCTTGCCTTGTAGCACTCGCTCCACGCTGCGAACGCCTTAATTATCGTCAGAGCCATTATTATCACCGTCCTTATTGTTTTTCAGCGCCGCCGCGTCGGTCAGCCCCTCGCCGAGAATGTACCCGACAACGGACGCGCAGCTCATAATGCAGCCCGTAACCGTTTCCACAGTACTGTCCGAGCCGCCGAACGCGAGTATCAGACCCGCGACAAGCCCGGTTACGGCTATCCACAGCTTACGGCTCGTGAGCTTCCTTTTCCAATCTATGTTCATACGATACCTCCTATCGCATTAATGACCGCCGCCAGCTCCTCGGCTTTGTCGGGATTGTCCTTTACATACCCGATAGCGATCTTCATAGCGTTCTCCTTTTTGGCTTTATTGTAGTAAAATCCATTGGAAACGCCCACCTCCGCGTATGCCGTGCCCGCGATCATTCCAAGCGTTGAAACGTCATAGCCCAGCACCGTTCCGATGATAATAAACGCCGTCAGAACAACAGCGATAATATATGACGCAATTATGATCTTTTTGCTTGTCGTCATAACGCACCTCACTTAAATCCGAGCGCGATCATCGCCGCGGTCACAACAGCGGTTACAGCCACCGCAATTACGGTCTTTACAACGTCGCGCCATTTCTTTCCGTCGCGGCTTTCCAGTTCGGCAAGGCGCTTTCCCTGCTCTTTCTGCTCTGCCAGCATTGACTTCATAGTCGTTGCAAGTTCGTTTGTTGAGAGCGCAAGGTCGTTGATTTTCTCGATCGTAGTCTCCAATTTGCTTATTCTGTGGTTCTGACGCTCGTTTTCCGCGTCAAGACGTTCCTTGAACTCCTCATGCTGCGCTTTGGTAACATATTCCTCCGACATTTAGCTCACCTCCGGCTTGTCCAGCTCGGCGCGGAGAGCGTCGGCTCTGGCTTCCAGCTCCGCGAGCCGCGCCCTGTCCTCGTCTGTCGCCGTTCCCGCAACGATAGCCCTAAGCGGACGTACCGCCTGACTGTCTATCTCGGCAAGCTCCGCCCTGATCTCTTCCGCGCGGACGAGGGCAAGTTCCTCCTGCGAGGGTACATACGGAACGGCGGTAATGTCGATAAGATTGCCCTTGCCGTCCTCGACGGGCT
>CAYWIP010000135.1:0-2624 GCA_964458395.1 uncultured Ruminococcus sp. | reverse complement strand
AGCCCGTCGAGGACGGCAAGGGCAATCTTATCGACATTACCGCCGTTCCGTATGTTCCCTCGCAGGAGGAACTTGCCCTCGTCCGCGCGGAAGAGATCAAAGCGGAGCTTGCCGAGATAGACAGTCAGGCGGTACGTCCGCTTCGTGCTATCGTTGCGGGCACGGCGACGGACGAGGACAGGGCACGGCTCGCGGAATTGGAGGCAAAAGCCGACAAACTCCGCGCCGAACTGGACAAGCCGGGGGTGAGTTAAATGCCGGACGAATATGTTACCAAAGCGCAACACGAGGAGTTCAAGGAACGTCTTGACGCGGAAAACGAAAGGCAGAATCACCGCATAACCAAACTGGAAAGCACCATAGAGAAGATCAACGATCTCGCTATATCAACCAACGAACTTGCTACGACTATGAAGTCAATGCTGGAGGAGCAGAAAAATCAGGGCAAACGACTCTCCGAGCTGGAAAGCCGCGACGGAAAGAAATGGCGCGATGTTGTAAAGACCGTAATAGCGGTGGCTGTAACCGCTGTTGTGACCGCGGCGATGATTGCGCTCGGATTTAAGTGAGGTGCGTTATGACGACAAGCAAAAAGATCATAATTGCGTCATATATTATCGCTGTTGTTCTGACGGCGTTTATTATCATCGGAACGGTGCTGGGCTATGACGTTTCAACGCTTGGAATGATCGCGGGCACGGCATACGCGGAGGTGGGCGTTTCCAATGGATTTTACTACAATAAAGCCAAAAAGGAGAACGCTATGAAGATCGCTATCGGGTATGTAAAGGACAATCCCGACAAAGCCGAGGAGCTGGCGGCGGTCATTAATGCGATAGGAGGTATCGTATGAACATAGATTGGAAAAGGAAGCTCACGAGCCGTAAGCTGTGGATAGCCGTAACCGGGCTTGTCGCGGGTCTGATACTCGCGTTCGGCGGCTCGGACAGTACTGTGGAAACGGTTACGGGCTGCATTATGAGCTGCGCGTCCGTTGTCGGGTACATTCTCGGCGAGGGGCTGACCGACGCGGCGGCGCTGAAAAACAATAAGGACGGTGATAATAATGGCTCTGACGATAATTAAGGCGTTCGCAGCGTGGAGCGAGTGCTACAAGGCAAGCAAAAAAATAACGCCCGTGGGCATTGTCGTACATAGTACGGGCGCGAATAATCCCGAATTAAGGCGCTATGTAAATGCGCCTGCACAGCTCGGCGAGAACATTTACAAGAATTATTGGGGCACAGGAACACTCAAATATCAGGAGGATAACGGAATACCTCACGCGGCGATCGGTTATGACAAGAACGGCAAGGTCGCAATTGCGCAGGTCCTGCCGTTTAATATGCGCTGCTGGGGCTGCGGACCGGGTAAAAAAGGCAGCTATAACGATTCGCACATTCAGTTCGAGATCTGCGAGGACAACCTTACCAACAAGGCGTACTTTGAAGCGGCGTTTGATTTAGCGGCGCGGTTCTGCGCAGAGCTTATCGAGACTTATCCGTCGATAAAGGTTGAGAATATCGTTTCTCACAAGGAAGCGTGTGCCCGCGGCTACGCGTCCAATCACGGCGATCCCGAGAACTGGCTTTCCAAATTCGGAAAGGATATGAATTGGTTCAGAGAAAAAGTGAAAGGATATCTTAAGACGGACGGCTCGGCTTCGTCGACCGTCACCAAGACCGCGAAATTTTCTCCGCGCCTGACAGCGCCGTCCGCTGCGGACAAGCATTGGATCCACACCTCCCGCGGCGGTCTGAACGAGTGCATACACATAGGCAACGGTTCTTGTCTGCCTAATTGTGTCGGTTACGCGTGGGGGCGCTTTTACGAGATAATCGGCGAAAAGCCTAAACTGAGCAAAAACAATGCCGAGATGTGGTATGGGAATACGGCTGACGGCTATAAGCGTTCACAAACTCCCGCTCTCGGCGCTGTCGCTTGCTGGAGCAAGGGAGTTGTCGGTAACGAAGCCGACGGAGCGGGTCACGTTGCGGTCGTGGAGCAGATACTGCCTAACGGCGACATTGTTACCTCAAACAGCGCATACGGCGGCTCTCGGTTTTATGTCAAGACCTACGAAAAGAAGAACGGGTATAATTCGGGAGCGCTTAAATTCCAAGGCTTCATTCTGCCGCCTGTTCAGATCAAAAGCAGCACCGTAACGTCTGCCGCTGATACGGGCAGCTCGACAGTGACGTTCAAGGTCGGCGATATCGTGAATTTCACAGGCTCAACGCACTATACAAGCTCGACGGGAACTCGCGGAACGGCTTGCAAGCCCGGCAAGGCGAAGATAACGCGTATAGCCAACGGAACCGCGCACCCGATCCACCTCGTCAACGACGGCAGCGGCTCGACCGTTTACGGCTGGGTAAACGCTGCGGACGTGCAGTCCGCCACAAAGAAAACCGTTGACGAGATAGCCCGCGAGGTTATCCGCGGCGACTGGGGCAACGGAGATGAGCGTAAGAAGCGGCTTACCAAGGCGGGGTATAATTACAACGCCGTGCAGAAGCGCGTTGAGGAGCTTATGAGATAATTACAAAAACGCCGCCGTTCCTCGGAGCGGCGGCTCTTTATTATACAGCACAACTGAACCGCTCCCCCTAAAGCGGTTCATA
>CAYWIP010000134.1:0-2666 GCA_964458395.1 uncultured Ruminococcus sp. | reverse complement strand
TTTGTCGGATTTTGTCTTTCCCCCTCCCCGAAGGGTGTCCTCTCGCAACTGTGCGACAACAATTTACTTAAAATAAACGAAACCACAACAAGCAACAAATTACAAAAAAGCACCACCGCCACTGCGTTAAACAATAATTTGCAATAAAAGAAAGGAGCCTTACCGATGAGCGGATTTTCCGAACTTATCAAAAACTTTGACAAAACCCGTGATTACGTCCGCGACTTTTTTATCTACGGCTTTAAAGTCCGAAGCGACTTCGACCGTAAGAGTGCCCGCACCTACGACGATGAAAAGCGACGCGTAGAGAGCTGGCTCGGCGGCTTCCTGCGCTATGACAATTCCGTTCGCGGACGCCAGATCTCCATTTCCGTAGACAGCGGACATATGCCCGAAAACCCGCTCTATAAAGCGTTTTATTCCAAGAGCTTTACCGATAACGATATTCGCCTGCACTTTCTGATTCAGGACGTCTTATATGACGGCGAGGCACTGACGCTTCGGGAGATCGTCGAGGAGATCGACAGCCGTTACGGGATATTTTTTGACGAGCAGACCGTCCGCAATAAGCTTAAGGAATATATTTCCGAGGGAATAATTCTTTCGGAAAAGCACGGCAAGACGGCGTTTTTTTCGCTTTCGTCCGACCGCGCGGACAGGTTTTTCGATGAGTTTGAGGGGCTTGAGGACGCGGTGAAATTCTTCTCGGAAACGGGCGAGTTCGGCGTTGTGGGCAACAGTATCCTCAAATCCGTTAACATTGAAAACGACATTTTTTTCATGAAGCACAACTATATAGTCCACACGCTCGAGGACGCGATACTCCCGGATATTCTGGAGGCGATAGAGCAGAAGCGGGTGCTGTGTCTGCGGACGTTTTCGGCGAAAAGCCGTTCCAAAAAGGAGAGCGAAAACCTTGTCGTGCCCATGCGTATATCCGCGTCGGTGCAGACGGGACGGCGTTATCTCGTCGCGTATATTCTGCGGTATAACCGCTTCAACGCGTTCAGGCTTGACTACATACGCGCGGTAAAGCCGGGTGAAACTTTTGCGGAATTCGACGGCATATATGAAAAATACTGTCGGAATGAAGAACGCTGCTTCGGCGTATCGTTCGGCGAACGCCGCGAAACCGGAAACGTCACGCCGCTCGTTATTACCATTAAGATCGGCGGGGACGAGGAGTTTATAATAAACCGTATTCTTCGAGAAAAGCGGTGCGGCACTCTCGAAAAGCTTTCGGACAGCTTGTATAGGCTGACGATAGACGCGTTCGATCCCCTTGAGCCTATGCATTGGATAAAGACGTTTATCGGCAGAATAGTCGGGATAGAGGGCGGAAATGCCGCCGCGCTCGAGCTTTTCCGCGACGATATCGAGCGAATGAACGCGATGTACAACGATAATAAAGGTGAACAAAATGACGATATTCAGTGAGATTTATGGCGCATATTACCGGATCGCGGCGCGCGCATTGATGAAAAACTCCCTGACCGAGAGCGAGGTCAACGAATTGATAGGCGGGTTCGGGTTCCGCGATTCGGCGCTGTTTCTGCCGCAGAAGCTGCTGCCGCAAAAGGACGGCTCGGATTGGGGTCTGCTGCGTAAAAATACCGACGGAACGCTCTCGCGGATAACCGAAAACCCTCCGCCCGCCGTGCTTACCTTGCTGCAAAAGCGCTGGCTCAAAGCCAAGCTGGAGGACGAGCGCTTCCGTTTGTTTTTCGATGATAAAACTTTCACGCTTTTGGCGGAAAGGCTCGCCGATGTGAAGCCGCTTTATCGCCGCGTTCACTTTCGCTATTTCGATAAATTCACAGACGGCGACGATTATTCCGACCCGCGCTACCGTGAGAATTTCCGCACCGTTCTGACAGCGTTAAAATCACGAGAGCTGATAAAGGTTTCGTTCACATCGGGTCATGGTAAGCGCATTGGCTTTACCTGCCTGCCGATAAAGCTCGAATATTCCGAGAAGAACGACAAGCTCCGCGTACTTACACGGAAAGTGCGCAACGGAAGACTTTCGGGCGGCGGTATTCTCAATCTCGGCAGACTTGGTAAGGCTGAGCGCACCGGAGTTTTCTGTAACGAATCCGCGGATATCCGCAGCGACAGGATAAAAGAGCCGGTTACGATATATGTAAAGCCCGAGCGTAATGCGGTGGAGCGATTTCTTATGGAGTTCGCGAGTTTTGAAAAACGCGCCGAACGCGACCTCGAAAGCGGAGGGTGTACGGTAAGTATGTATTTCGACAAATCCGATGAAACCGAGATGCTGATTCGCATATTGAGCTTCGGCGCGGCAGTGGAGATCCTTTCGCCTCCCGATTTCCGCAGACAAGCGGCAGAGCGCGTGGCGAAACAAGCGGAGCTTTTTGTATTCAATAATAATGAAGTAAACCGGAATTTAGCGCAGCAGCGCTGGGAGTAAAAGATTTTTTGTAATCAGTTGCTTGTTGTGGTTTCGTTAATTTTAATTAAAATGTTGCCGCACGTTTGCGAGAGGACACCCTTCGGGGAGGGGGGAAAACAAAATCCGACAAAAGCGCGGAATTCCCCCCTCCCCTACGGGTTTCCTCTCGCGCTCTTCTTCCCCGTCTCCCCTCCCCCCTTCCGCGCTTTTCGGTGGCTTTTCGACACAAGTAATCTCATCGGTAAAATGT
>CAYWIP010000133.1:0-2853 GCA_964458395.1 uncultured Ruminococcus sp. | reverse complement strand
CGTCAACATTTTACTTAAAATAAACGAAACCACAACAAGCAACAAATTACAAAAAAGCACCACCGCCACTGCGTTAAACAATAATTTGTGTGGAAACAAAGACCGAGGTCTTTAATATAAACTTTTACACCGGAGGACAATATGAAACTGATATTTGCTATCATCAACAATGACGACAGCCACGCGGTGCAGTCCGCGCTGACGAAAAACGGCTTTCAGGCGACAAAGCTCGCCTCGTCGGGCGGTTTTCTCATGGCGGGAAACACCACCTT
Source organism: uncultured Ruminococcus sp. (assembly GCA_964458395.1). Taxonomy (GTDB): domain Bacteria; phylum Bacillota; class Clostridia; order Oscillospirales; family Ruminococcaceae; genus CAG-115. The sequence goes on along the minus strand of CAYWIP010000133.1, from coordinate 2,581 downwards.
TATGATATGCTCGGAGGACGATAAGCTCGACGAAATAATCGACATTATCAAGGAGCACTCGCACAAACGCCAGCAGTTCGTGCCGAATTCCTCGGCATTCGGACAGGGAACATACACCAGCTTCCCCGTTGAGGTAACGGTCGGAGGCGCTACGGTATTCGTAACTAACATAGAAAGATTTGAAAAGGTATGATCTTATACGGAAAAGACGGACTTAAACAGCGGCTCGACGGCATAGCCGAAAAGGGCAGGCTTCCCCACGCGATACTGCTTTCGGGGAATTCGGGCTGCGGAAAAAAGGCGCTGGCGCGTTATATCGCCGAGCTGTTCCTTTGTGAGAACCACGCGTGCGGACAATGTTCAACCTGCCGAAATATCGAGCATGACGGTCACCCGGACGTTATTTTCGTCAAGGCGGTTTGCGGCGGTAAGTATGCTATGGAGCCGTTCCGCGGAGTGCTGCGCGATACGGTGGTTAAGCCCAATAACGGCGACCTCAAAATTTACGTCTTCGAGGACGCCGACACAATGCTCCCTCAGCACCAGAACGCGCTTTTAAAGCTTATCGAGGAGCCGCCGGAGCATCTGCGGTTTATCTTCACCTGCGAGAATACGAGCATTATCCCCGAAACGGTTCTGTCGCGGGTCACGGAGTTTGAGGTTCCCGGCACGGGCGTTAAGGACTGCGAGCGCTGTCTTGTCGACGGCGGAGCCGATCCGAAGCAGGCAAAGGAGCTTTCGGAGATGTTCGCGGGGAATATCGGGAAATGCCGCGCGGTGCTTGACGGCGGTGACGAGCTGAAGCTCATAGAAACGGCGCAGAGAGCCGCCGCGGCGATAGGCAGACGCGACAAATACGGAGCTGCCGCAGCGCTTTCGGAGCAGTCGGGCAGAGCGGAGTTCGCGCAGGTCATGGAGTATCTGTCGAGAATTATCCGCGACGCGCTGGCGCTGAAATGCGGCGGCGAGGCGGAATTCTTCGGGCGGAACGAGGCAAAGAAGATCGCCTCGGGTTTTTCCGAGGGGGAAATTCTGGCAATGCTCGACGCGGCGTTCGAGGTCGCCGAAAACGAGATATACAACCTGAACATAGCGCTCACCGCAGCGTATTTTACGTCGAAGCTTTTCGCGTAATATAAAAATGCCGCCCCCTACCAAAAGGGGCGGCTTGATCATATTGATTTCCCGGCAGAATAAAATCGGATAACGGTCAATCGAGCGTTTTACAGAGCTTGAACTGAGCGTCAAATCTGTTTCTGCAGCCCTCAATGCCGACTATATGAAACCCGCACTTATTTACGTAAAACCAATGATTTCGGTAGGAAACGGCGGGGGTCTCCGCATACCATGTCTTAATTTTCGGATATGTATGCTCCACGAAACGCCATGCAGTACTGCCGTATCCTTTGCCGCTCAGATTGGTGTCGATAAAAATATTTCCAAGATAGCCCGAGCCGTGTTCTTCGTGAATAAACAATATGATCGCGCCTATGGGCGTGCCGTTAAGATCAATGCGGTATGAGGTCGCTTCCGGGTGAAATCCCCATTTCTCTAAAAAGCTGCCGTCGTCATAACCCGGAGGTCCGCCCTCGGGTTTTTGATGAACGGAATGGAACGGACAAACAGGTCAAGTCCCGACATTCCCGTGCCCTCGGAGTAGCTTGCGACCGCCGCCGCCCACGAGCTTACGGGGGCGATCATGCAAACCGGCGCGGCTGTCGCGTCGATAAGATACGCGAGCTTGGCTCTGGAAATTTTATGGCTGTCGGTTATCGGGAGCATTACCGAGCCGACGGTCAGACAGTTAAAATAGTCGTCAATGAAGATAAGTACTCCGAGGACGAACGTCGCGAGCTGCGCGCCGATCCTAGACTTGATGTGAATTGCCGCCCACCGTCCGAACGCCGCGCTTCCGCCTGCCTTGTTGATAAGCGAAACGATAATGCCGAGGATTACCAGAAACAGGAAAATGCCCGCCGTTCCGGAAACAGCGGCAATAAGACCGTCCGAAACCACATGGTCTACTGTGTTGGTAACGCGGCTTCCCGCATAGGCTTCGACGTCGCCCGCGTCGTTGAACGCGAGGGGACTGCCGAGTATAGCCCCGACCAGCAGTCCGACAAACAGCGAGGAATATACCTCCTTGGTGATGAGGGCAAGACCTATCGCGACGATCGGCGGAACGAGCGCCCAGAACGTGGCATAGGTTTCGGTGCCCGAAGCGACGACGATTATCGCCATTACTATCACCGCGATCGCGACCACAAGCGCGATCAGATTTACACGGTTCTTTTTCATGGAAAGCTCCTTTTGATTTATTTGACCTCTGTCTATTATTGTACCGCAACTTATCGGCGCTGTCAATGACTTGGGGAAAATTTTGGTGTTTTTGATACAATCTGTGATTTATTTTTATTGAAAATAACGTAAATTTGAATTTATTGCAGTAATGCTGCGTTGGGCTTTAAGGAGATTATTTTTTGTTGGTTAATCCCTGTTGTTTCGTTTATTTTAATTAAAATGTTGTCTCACGGTTGCGAGAGGACACCCTTCGGGGAGGGGGGGAAACAAAATCCGACAA
>CAYWIP010000132.1:0-3337 GCA_964458395.1 uncultured Ruminococcus sp. | reverse complement strand
CCCCTTCCCCGAAGGGTGTCCTCTCGCAACCGTGCGGCAACATTTTAATTAAAATTAACGAAACCACAACAAGCAACAGATTACAAAAAATCTTTTACTCCCAGCGCTGCTGCGCTAAATTCAAATTTAATATATAACAAAACGGCTTGGATCGCCTCCGCCCCAAGCCGTTTTGTTTAAGCAATTACCTTGTAATCTTTATCTTCCACCGCTTTTTTCAGCACCGCAAAGTCCGTTTCCGCGTTCAACTTAACGACCGCCGTGCCCTTTTCGTGCGACACCTCGGCGCTCTCTACCGTCGGCAGCTCCTCGAGCGCCTTTTTAACGGCAGCCTCGCAGTGAGCGCACATCATACCCTCGATCTTCATAGCAACTTCCATAGTAATGTCCTCCTTATTATCAAGCGGCTTTCCGCTTTTTTTGGCTTTTAGTTTGTGATCGTGCTTTGTACTGTAAATGTTCGTGAAGTTCAGTCTTAACGCGTTCGTGACGACGCAGAAGCTCGATAAGCTCATAGCCGCCGCGCCGAACATCGGATTCAGCCTCCAGCCGAACAGCGGGATCCAAACGCCCGCCGCAAGCGGAATTCCTATAACGTTGTAGATAAACGCCCAGAACAGGTTTTCCTTGATGTTGAGCAGCGTGCTTCGCGAAAGCCTTATCGCCGCAGGAACGTCCGACAGCCGGGACTTCATTAAGACCACGTCCGCCGCGTCCAAGGCAATATCCGAGCCTGCGCCTATCGCGATTCCGATATCGGCGCGTGTGAGCGCGGGCGCGTCGTTTATGCCGTCGCCGACCATTGCGGTCTTTCCGCGCTTTTTCAGCTCCTTGATAACGTCCTCCTTGCCGCCCGGGAGAACTCCCGCTATTACCTCGTCAACTCCCGCGATTCGTCCGACCGCCTCGGCGGTGCGTTTGTTGTCGCCCGTGAGCATTACCGTGCGTATGCCCATATTTTTAAGCTGCGCAATCGCCTCGGGGCTGTCCTCCTTGACCGCGTCCGCAACAGCGATAATTCCGATAAGAAGCTGATCGCGGCAGAAGAACAGCGGCGTTTTGCCCTCGTCCGAAAGGCGCTCGGCGGTTTGGCGCATTTCTTGGGAAATATCGCAGTAGGTCTCGCAAAGGCGGAGATTGCCCGCGATATATTGCCGACCGTTCAGCGTTGCCGAAATTCCGTTTCCGCGCAAAACCTGAAACGAGCTTGGCTCTTGTATCTCAAAATTGAACGACCGTCCATAGGAGATTATCGCCTTTGCGAGAGGGTGTTCGCTGCGCTGCTCTATCGAGAACGCGCTTTTCAGCAGCTCCTCCTCCGATACCCCGACGGGTATAACGTCGTAGACCGTAGGCTCTCCGCTGGTGATAGTTCCCGTTTTATCAAGAACGACTATCTCCGTCTTGCCCGTTTCCTCAAGCGAAACGGCGGTCTTGAACAGTATACCGTTTTTCGCGCCGATACCGTTGCCGACCATTATCGCGACGGGAGTCGCCAGCCCCAGCGCGCACGGACAGGAAATAACAAGCACCGAAATTCCGCGCTCCAGAGCGTAACCAACGCCGTTCCCCGTGAACAGCCACGCCGCGATAGTCACCAGAGCTATCGCGATAACTGCGGGCACAAACACTCCCGACACCTTATCGGCGATTTTTGCAATAGGCGCTTTTGTAGCCGCTGCGTCGCTCACCATTTTGATTATCTGCGACAGGGAAGTGTCCTCGCCGACGCGCGAAGCCTTGCAGCGGATATACCCCGACTGATTTATCGTAGCCGCAGATACCTCGTCGCCGACTATCTTGTCAACGGGAATGCTCTCGCCCGTGAGCGCGCTTTCATTTATCGCGGTCTCGCCCTCGATAATAACACCGTCCACGGGAATACTGTCGCCGACCTTGACCGCGAAAATATCCCCGATCTTCACCTGTTCGACGGGCACGGTGACTTCCGCGCCGTCCCTTATCAGAACCGCGGTTTTCGGTGCGAGTTTCATAAGGCTTTTGAGCGCCGAGGTCGTCCGCCCCTTGGAGTAGGCTTCAAGCAGCTTTCCGAGTGTGATCAGCGTTAAGATCATTCCCGCGCTCTCGAAATACAGCTCGTGCATATACGTCATGACCGTTTCGTGATCGCCAACCGCCTGAGCGCCGCTCATCACGAACATAGCGTACACCGAATACCCGAAAGCCGCCGCCGCGCCGAGCGCCACCAGCGTATCCATATTCGGCGCCCTGTGGATTATCCCCTTGAATCCGCTGACAAAGAACTTCTGGTTTATCACCATAATTATCCCCGTCAGCAGAAGCTGCGCCAGCGCCATAGCCACATGGTCGTCCGCTAGGAACGGAGGCAGCCACCAGCCCCACATCATTCCGCCCATGGAGATGTACATCAGCACTGCCAGAAATCCCAGCGACCAGAACAGCCGCATTTTCATTTTCGGCGTTTCCCTGTCGGCAAGCTCCTCTTCGCCCGAGGACTTCTCCGCGCCCTTAACGCTTGCGCCGTAGCCCGCCGCCGTCACCGCCTTTATTATTTCCGAGGGATCGCCGCCCTCGACTCCCATTGAATTGGTCAGCAGGCTCACCGAACAGCTCGTCACACCGCTGACCGCGTTTACCGCTTTTTCCACACGGGCTGAGCAAGCCGCGCAGCTCATGCCTGTAACATTATATTGCTGCATTTCTTCTCCTTATCTAAAAGGCAAAAGCTCGCGGATTTAAAAGGCAAAAGCTCGCACCGTTCGCTTCGCTCACTAGCCAAGCGTCATTGCCTCCGTTTCGCTTCGCTTCACTACGGCAAAGCCGCTTGCTTGCGGCTTTTGCCCCTGCATGTTAAAAATGTTTTGCCTATTTCATTAACTTTTGTAGCGTCGTCACCAATTCGTCAATGACCTCGTCGTTGCCGTTCTTTATATTATCCGCAACGCACGTCCGTATATGCTCCGCGAGAAGCTCTTTGCTGAAAGAATTCAGCGCGGCGTTCGCAGCGGCTACCTGAACGAGAATATCCGTACAGTACGCGCTGTTTTCCACCATTTTCCTTATCCCGTTTATCTGCCCGGAAATGCGGTTCAGACGGTTTATCAGCTTCTTGTACTCGTCGTCGGAGCGCTCTTTTTTCTTTTGGCAGTGCGGACAATTCTTTTCCATATTTTTCACCCCTCGACTTTATTATATACCCTATGGGGGTATTTGTCAAGGGGGGAAATAAAAAATTCCGCAAAAATATCTTTCGCGGAATTTTCGTTTTTTATTCGGGAAGCGCGTACTTGTTCTTGTACTGATTGAACTCGTCCATAAACTCGGACTTGTCCAGCTTTTTCAGCTCGTTCATATA
>CAYWIP010000131.1:0-3345 GCA_964458395.1 uncultured Ruminococcus sp. | reverse complement strand
ACGGCATTATCTACCGTGCCGAGCAGACCGCCAAGGACAAGAACGACGCGCTCGACGTGACTATCGACCGCATTATCCGCCAGATAAGAAAGCAAAAGACCAAGATCGAAAAGAATCTGCGCGCGGACGCGTTTGCGGGGCTTGCTCCCGAGGTCGAGGAGGACACCTTCGAGGTCATCAGAGAAAAGACTTTCCGGCTCCGCCCGATGTCGGTGGAGGAGGCTATTCTGCAAATGAATCTTCTCGATCACACGTTCTTTATGTTCAAGAACGCCGAAACCGGCGCCGTAAACGTTGTGTACAAGCGCGACGAGGGCAACTACGCGGTGCTTGTTCCCGAGGAATGACCGGTTAAACGACCTCCCCCGTTCCGTCGGCAGTCTGCCCTGGAGCGGGGGATTTTTTCAAGGAGTGGTTATGGCTGTTTCGGAGAAAAACGCGCTCGGGCGTGTGCTGCTCATCTCACGCGAAGCATATTCCGCCATTCGCGATGATAAGGGAGTGAGAAATCCCGCCGCGCTGCTGGACGGCTTGTCGGCGGTGCTGTCGCATATCAACGACCCGAAAAAGCCGATCGCGAAGCTGCTGGACAGCCTGAAGCGTGATATAAGGTCGAAAAACAAGGAATTTTTCCCCAAGGTAAAGCTGTTCTTTTCAAAGGTCTATCCCGCGCCCGACTACGATTTCGACAAGGCGGTGAAGCATATTCCCGCGATAATTCTCGGGAACGACAAGGTGTGCGCAAAGGTCGTCGAGGGTCGGCGCGAACGGGTCGAGGCAATGTGCGACGCTATGAAGAGCTATCCCGGCTTTCTTTTCGGGGAATTCGAGGCGCTTTCCGATATGCAGTTCTACGATCTGGTTTTCGGATTTTATCCGAAGATATACGGCGAGGATTTTCTCGGCGGGATGAAAGGTCTGTTTGAGGACGAAAAGGAATGATCGTTGAGATAGAATACTACAAGGGCGACGTTCTGCTGACGGGTAAGCCGCGCGGCGCAGCGGAGCTCAAACGGCAGTTCGCCGAGACCGAAATGCTGTTCGACAGGGAAAACGACAATTTCACGGAGCTGCTGTGCAGGCGGTTCGGGTGGGCGGTCATACAAGCCGACGAGCCGCCCGATTACGTCTATGACCGCGATACGGGGATTTTTCGCAAGTTCCGACGGTAATAATGTATAATGTAAGAGTGTCTGACCGCTATAGAGCTGAAGTGTGTTGAATTAACGGCAACATAGTGTGAGTGCAGTGGCAAAAGCCGCAAGCGACGGTGACGACGGAGCGGAACGAAGTGAAGCGTAGGAGTTGCCGCCGGCTAGCGAACGAAGTGAGCGGTGCGAACTTTTGCCTTTTAGATAAGGAGTTAATATGGCTACGATAATGGATGAAAACGAGCGCTTTCACCTTAAAATAAAGAACGGCGACGTGGGTCGCTATGTCATTCTGCCGGGCGATCCGGGGCGCGTTCCCAAGATCGCGGAGTATCTGGATAACGCCGAGCAGATCGCGCAGAACCGCGAGTATAACATATACACGGGTTATCTGAACGGGAAAAAGGTGAGCGTGTGCTCTACGGGCATAGGCGGACCGTCGGCGGCTATCGCGGTGGAAGAGCTTATCGACAGCGGCGCGGACACGTTTATCCGCGTGGGAACGAGCGGCGGTATAGATCTGCGCGTGTTCGGCGGCGATCTGATAATCGCGGAGGCGGCTATCCGCGCGGAGGGCACGAGCTACGAGTATCTTCCGCAGGGCTATCCGTCGGTCGCGGACTTTGACGTGACGACGGCGCTTGTCCGCGCGGCAAAGGAGCTTTCGGGGAACGAGCCGGGGCAGCGTTACCATGTCGGAGTCGTTCACTCCAAGGACAGCTTTTACGGCGAGGTGAATCCCGACGGCTCGGCAGTCGGCGAGAATATCAAGTCGCGCTGGGAGAGTTATGTGAAATGCGGCTGCCTTACCTCGGAAATGGAGTGCGCGGCGATCTACGCGGTGGGCTTGGTGAGAAGCGTGTTCCCGAAGAAGATACGCTGCGGCGGCGTGCTGACGGCGCTCTGGAACGCCGAGCGCTCCAAGCGGAATATGCCCGACACGATCACGAACGACTCCACGCGCGGCATAAAGTGCGCAATAAGAGCGGTCGAGCTGCTTATCGAGCAGGATGCGGCGGCGTATAACGAGTTTATGGACAAGATCCACGACGGAAGATAACGGGCTACTTTTTCGCCAGCACCGTGACAAGTCCGTTCGCCTCGGCGGAGGAGATGTCCGCGCCGACGATCTCGCCGTCAATTACAAGTAAATTGGCGCAGATCGGAACCGCCGGGTCCGCGCCGTCGAAATTTCTTATCGGATAGGTGAACTTCTGGGCGAAGCAGGCGCGGTACTTCCGCAGGTCGAAGCCCTGCTCCTTCTGGAGAGCGTTGTATTGCTCGTATGCCTCGTCGAAGCGCGAGGGTATGCGTACCTCCTCGACCTTCGACGGAACGGTATCGGAATCCCAGCCGAACGACTCTATGTATTTCACCCGCTCACCGTTGGTCTCGCCGGGTATCCGCGGGGCGCTGCCCGCCGTAAAGCGGAATATCCCCCAGACCGCCGCTATTATTATAAGTGCAACTCCGATAAGCGCCGTTTTTCCCGAACGCGGTTTTCTCGCCGACATATTTACCTCCATATATAAATAAGCTTTTTCTTAATAACTATGTGCCTTGTACCGCGATTATACCCGAATCACACATTTTGAGCCGTGCTTTCGGTATATAGAATAACCTCGGTTTTCACATAATATACAATATCTTGTGCCAATATAACCAAATTCCCTAAGGGTTCTTTGTGTGAAATGCCAAAAAATTCGCTCTGTCATTGGCGTTAAAGCAAATTTGGACGATTTTTTGTGCAATGTGACAATCAACCGCTGGGAAATTTGGGGGAAATTTGTAAACGTTAGTGAAAGTATATAAACGAATGTGAAAATATTTGTTGGTTTAGGCTCTTTTTTTTTTCGCGCGGTTTTGGTATTATATTATTAGCGAAATAAAAACTTTTATTTTGGTTACATTTACATTATAGGAGGTTATATATTATGGCAAGTTTATCGGCAAGAGGTATTTACAAGCGTTATGCCGGCGGCGTTGTAGCCGTTTCGGACTTCACCATGAACATCAAGGACAAGGAGTTTATCGTACTGGTAGGTCCTTCCGGATGCGGCAAGTCCACCACCCTTCGTATGATCGCGGGTCTGGAGGAGATCTCCGAGGGCGAGCTGTTCATCGGCGACCGTCTTGTAAACGACGTTGCCCCCAAGGACAGAGATATCGCGATGGTTTTCCAGAACTACGCTCT
>CAYWIP010000130.1:0-3422 GCA_964458395.1 uncultured Ruminococcus sp. | reverse complement strand
TCCGCATTTTTGTCGGATTTTGTTGTTCCCCCTCCCCGAAGGGTGTCCTCTCGCACTCCGTGAGAAGACATTTTAATTAAAATTAACGAAACAGCAACGAACAGCATTAAAATCTAACAAGCCCAGCGCAGCGTTACAACGCTAAACAATAATTTATGCTAGTAAGGCTCTATTGGACTTTGGACAGACGCTTCAGAAATACTATCGCGAGATTAGCGCGGAAATACTTTTTCCGATACGTTAAAACAGCAGACCACCATGGGCGCAGGAAAAACAAGAGGAAAACACATTGTATCCGCATGGCTTCACCGCCGATCTGCACGACCTCGGCTTCATTTCTGAAATTCGTCGTAAATTTGATGTAAAATTTTTTCCGCAACTATTTACTTTTGGAAAAAAATGTGATATAATTATACCAAGGGAATAGTTTTCTCGGCTGAAAACGATTACATCATCTGCTGCCGAGCGGCGATTGCCAAAAAAACAGAAGGAGTACCGAAATGTCCAAATCTATTCTAATCACGGGCGGTGCGGCAAGCGGCAAAACACGGTATGCCGTGACCGGCTTTGCGGCATTTGATTACGTTCTCTATTTGAGAATGGGCAAGGAGATCGACGCGGATATCCGCAACCGTATCGAGTTCGACAACAATAAGTACGGCGTTGAATGGGATATCGTAAGCTCACACTGCACGACCCCTGCGGACGAGGTAAAGGATCACAAGTTCGTCATATTTGACAGCGTGTCCTCGTATACCCGCATGATAATGCAGGAGATGTTACCCGACAGACAAGCGCCCGATGACGCGACCAAGAAAAATATCGAAAAGCGTATAATAGAAGATATTTCGGCGGTGCGCGACAGTGTTTACGAAAACCGCGGCAGCCTGCAGATCGTCACGCTGGAAACGGGCTTTTCCGTTACTCCCGAGGACGGGTATCTGGCGGCTTACCGCGAGATCGTGGGACGCGTAAACCAGCGTATCGCCAACTCCTCGGACGAGGTTTTTTTCTCCGCGAGCGGAATTCAGTTTAAAATCAAGTAAGAACGATAAGGAGTTTTGTTATGACGTTTGAAGAATTTATTATGCAGGCGCGTACATTGGGCGCTTCCGATATCCACCTTACGGTCGGTTCTCCTACGGTTATCCGCGTAAACGGCGAGCTTTGCAAGTTTACGGAGCTTTCCGATCAGGTAGTTCACCGCACGATCGTTTCCATTCTTTCCGCCGAGCAGGAAAAGCTGCTGAGCGAGGGTCACGACATCGACTTCTCGTTCGAGCTGAAGAACGGCGCAAGACAGCGTGTCAACGTATTCCACCAGAGCGGCAGGCTCGCGTGTTCTATCCGTCTGCTGAACGCCGAGATACCGACGCTCACTCAGCTTGGAATGCCGCCTGTGCTGCTCGACCTCGCGAAAAAGCGCAGAGGTCTGGTGCTGGTGACCGGTCCTACGGGCGCCGGTAAATCCACCACCCTTGCGGCTATGATACAGCATATCAACGAAACACGCGCTTGTCACATTATCACTATCGAGGATCCTATCGAGTATCGCTACTCGCAGGTAAAAGCAACCGTTCATCAGCGCGAGATCGGGCGCGATGTTCCGACATTCGATTACGCTCTGAGAAGCGCGCTGCGTGAAGATCCCGACGTTATCCTTATCGGCGAGATGAGAGATTACGAGACCATTTCGCTTGCAATGACCGCCGCCGAAACGGGTCACTTGGTATTCGGAACGCTGCACACCAGCTCCGCCGCGCAGACTATCGACCGTATCATCGATGTCTGCCCGTCGCACGCTCAGGAGCAGGTGCGCACTCAGCTTGCGAATATGATACAAGGTATTATCGCCCAGACGCTCGTTCCCGCCTCGGACGGAAAGACAAGATGTGCGGCAGTCGAGGTAATGCTCGGCACGGACGCTATCAAGAACCTTATCCGTTCCAACAAGATCGCCCAGATGGAAACAACCATGCAGGGCGGAACCATGCAGGGTATGCAGACGCTTATCGAAAGTCTCAGCAGACTGTACAAGGACGGCAGGATCACTTATCAAACGGCGATCGAATACTCCGGAAACGCCGCGGAAATGGAGAAAAAAATGCTCAGCAGATAACGCCGGAGCTAACGGGACATACAAAAAAGCGGTATCGGCACGACGTCCGACACCGCTTTTTTACGCGTTTATTTCTTCTTGATAAGCTTTGAGAACTCCAGCGCCTTGCCGAGATCGCCCTCGACCTTCAGCTTGCCCGTGGTATATGCGGCAACGGGGTCGAGCTTGCCGTCCATGAGCTTTACGAAATTAGCCGGCTCAAGCGTTACCGCGCAGGAGCGGTCGTGATAATCGTAAGGCTCGGCGGAGATTTTTCCGTCCTTTACCTCCACATAGAATACGCCGCCGTCCTTTCCGGTAAGGTTCACCTGAACCGCCAGAAAATCTATGCCCTCGGGATCGGCTTTGGCAGCCATTCCCTTTACCTTTGCCATGATCTCATCGAATGTCATAAATAAACTCCTTTCGTTTTTAATATATTATACCACACTTTCCTTAAAATGTCAAGAAAGCAAATCCGTACGCCATATAAATTATTGATAATCGGCTATGTCTATCCATGTCAACAGCAGCTCGCGCTCCTCGGGACGGCGGAATTTAAGCTGCGCCGCCGCAACTATCGGCAGCCAGTCATGAACATATTTTACCGATGTTCCCGTTTTGTTGCAGTAGAGCTTAAGATATTTCTCCGCCCACTCGGTGCGGTGCTTCAGGCAGAAATTGAGGTAAGTCTTGGCGATATCGGCGGAGGCGTTTCCCTGCTTGGCTTTGAGCCAGTCGACGATAAAAACTCCGTCGCTGTTTACGATAATGTTATCGGGAGAGAAATCGCCGTGACAAAGCTTGATATGCTTGGGCATGGAGTTCAGCCGCGTGAGCAGATCGTACTTTTTCACGTCGTCGATCATATCCAGCCCGTCGATCGAGCGCCTGAGGTAGTCGGTCAGGCGGCTGATCTTCGCGGAATGGAGCGAATTTATCTCGATCTGGAGGTCGACCATTTTGTCAAGATACTCGTCGATCTTGGCGGGGTTCTCCCGCATAAGCTGCTCGATCGTTTTTCCCGCGATATGCTCGTAGATTATCGCCCATTTGCCGTCGATCTTCACGATCTCCTCGAACTGCGGTATGCGCGCGAAGCCCGTTTCCTCGACGCGGGTATGAGTCAGCGCTTCGTACAGCACGACGCTTTTCGGCTCGTTAGGGTCCTTGAACACCTTTACACATTTGCCGTCGGACTCGTAGACCTGTACCTTTTCGCTGTCCGCAATCATCCTTTTAAGTTCCATTTCTGTCAGTCCTTTCATTTAAATTATTGTTTAACGCAGTGGCGGTGGTGCTTTTTTGTAATTTGTTGCTTGTT
>CAYWIP010000129.1:0-3504 GCA_964458395.1 uncultured Ruminococcus sp. | reverse complement strand
TATCTCCCGAGAGCCAACGGCCGACATTTTGTCTTGATACACCAATTTTATCAGCCACTTCTTGTTGTGTTGCAGTTCCTACTAATTCGCGGAATATATTATTAAAAGGATTTATCTCCTTTTTGGGTCTGCCGCTTTTATTTTCGTTAGAACTCATTTTTTTACCACCTTTGCACAAATATTTGCTTTTTCGCCAATTTTAGAAAAAACTATTGATTTTCTGTTTTTTTTATGCTATAATTATTATAGCACAAAATTGTGCGGAAGTCAAGCAAAAGTAAAAATAATTTTCTGGAGGTGTAAACTTATGGAGCAAACCAACAGCGAGAGGGCTGCCGAAATTCGTCGCGCCTATCAAAAGGAGTGGCGGGCAAAGAACAAGGATAAGGTTCGAGAGTATAACCGTCGTTTCTGGGAAAAGCAGGCATCAAAGCAGCAAGAAGCCGAACTGCAAAAACAGGCAAAATAAATGCCGCCCGTGTGTTAGCGCACATCGAGCGGCTGAACGGAACTCTAGCCACTAGCATTAGGTTTTTAGCTCCACCAATATTATAACACATTCGGCGGAGCTTTTCAACCGGAAAGCGAGGAAAATTTTGAAAAGTTATACAGAGGAACAGCGGATAGCCGCTCAATACAAACAATTCGGAGTAACCGAGCGGCTTGTAAAAGAGATCGTTCAAAGCGGATTGAAGAACGGTATCAGTTATAAAGCAGCGCTTGTCGGTACTCGTTTGGCATTGGCGACCGAATTCAATCAGCACGAATATTTTACCTCTGAAGATGTCGCGGAGGCTACAGGGCAGACTGTAGAAGAAATTAACGCCTTGATCGAGCAGAACAAGGACGAATTTCTTCAAAAGGGATATATCGCAGAGGTGCAATTTGTACCGCCGCTCGAACAATAAGGAGGTGGCGAGGTATGGAAGATGTATTGAAAATCCCTCAAATGGAAACGATCAAGAACACTGCCGCGCTGTTTAAGCTCCCGGTGCATTTTGTACGCCAAAAGGTCAACAGCGGGGAGATTGTAGCGGTTCGCGCGGGGAACAAGTACCTTGTGAATGTGGATAAGTTCGCGGAATATCTGAACGGCAACACAATAACCGACGGAACAGAAAAGCCCACAGATCAGAGCTGCGAGGCGCGCATTATGCCGATTCACATTAGATAAGGCGGTGCGAATGGGAAGTGAAATGCTTAACGCCGCTCTTGAATATGCAGCGGCGGGATTTCGGGTATTCCCGATAAAGCCGCGAGGAAAAACGCCGCTTCTTGGCGGTAATTGGAAAAACACCGCGACATCGGACGAAAATCAAATCCGCGAATGGTGGACTGCTCACCCTAATGCCAATATTGCAATAGCCTGCGGACATATGACAAAAGGCGATAAATTTATTACCGTCATTGATATGGACAATAAGCCCGACAAGAGCGTGAACGGTTTTCGGGAGTTGTTCGAGTGGCAAAAGGAAAACGGAGCACTCCCCGAAACATTAGCGGCGAAAAGCGGCAGCGGCGGATTGCACTACTATTTCTACGCTGACAAGCCCTACAAGAACGGCACTAATATTCTGGGCGATAATTCGGGCGTTGATGTGCGCAGCGAGAGCGGCTACATAATCGCGCCGCCCAGTGTTCACAAGTGCGGCAAGCGTTACGAATGGGCGAGCGGCTTCGACATCTCGAAGATCGCGGACGGAGGCGCAGTTCTTGACAAGCTGCTTACCGAACGGGAAACGCGGGAAAATACCCCCGTACCGATGCAAGAGGTTCAGCCGCTCCCGATAAGCGGAAATGTGACCGACAGAATTGTCGCCAAGCTGGGGCTTGATTTCGGCGAGGGCAACCGCAACGACAGTATACACCGACTTGCAAGCAGCTTACAAGGTCAAGGCTTTGCGGACAGCGCGATTATTGAATTATGCACCCGTGCCAATGCCGAGCGCTGTATGCCTCCGCTCTCCGATAAGGAGGTCGAAACAGCGATCGGGAGCGCGCTCAAGAACCTTAAAAAGGGCGTTCCGCGCTGCGTTTCGGCTGTGGGTGATTTTGAACGCTATGCCGAGCGGCTTACCGAAAAGCTCCCGTATATCGTGCCTCACGAGATGAAGGACGGCACTATCACCTACAGTGTTAGCCGCACACAGCTCGCGGCATATTTCCGAGCGCACGAGCATTATTTCTTTCTGGACACGGGAGGAGAAAAGCCGCTCGCGTTCCTATATTCAGACGGAGATTACAAGGCGGTAGACGATAATATTTTCAAGGGCTGTATCAAAAAGCATATCGAGCGCTTTGACGAAAATCTGGTGAAGTCGGGCGATCTGGACGAGGTGTACAAGCTGCTTGTTACCGACGGCAAGAATGTCCACGCAAACGAGCTTGACAACATCGAAAGTCTGATCTGCTTTAAAAACGGACTGCTCGATATAAACATCCTCGAATTAAAGCCCCATTCGCCCGATATCCTCTGTACCGTGCAAATTCCGTGCAGTTGGACAGAAAGTCCGAAGCTGTGTCCGCGCTTTACGGAATACCTCGAAACGCTGACAAGTGCCGACGCAGATTTCACGGCGCTACTATGGGAATACATAGGGCTTGCTATATCGAATATATCCGGGTATCTTCCAAAGAAAGCGCTGTTTTTATATGGCAGCGGCGACACGGGAAAATCGCAGCTTCTGGAGCTGATGAAAAGGCTCGTTGGCGCGGAGAACTACGCCTCGACAGACCTTAAGGAGCTTGAGGAGAAATTCGGCACATACTGCCTATGGCGAAAGCGTCTTGCAGGTTCGCCCGATATGTCGGCTATGCGGGTAAGCGAGTTGAAAATGTTCAAGAAGCTCACGGGAGGCGACGATATCCCATTTGAGCGTAAAGGCAAAGACAAATTCACCGACAAGTTTCGCGGCGTGATGGTGTTCTGCGCTAATGAATTGCCGCCATTCGGCGGAGATAAGGGCGAACACGTCTACGAACGTATGCTGCTTTGCCCGTGTACCAACGTCATACCGCCCGAAAAGCGCGATAAGCGGCTTATTGATAAATTGTTCGACGAGTGCGAGGGAATTGTATACGGCGCTGTTATGGCGCTGCGGAGGTTCATTAACAACGGGTATAACTTTACTATGCCCGAGATATGCCGCCGTGCGATAGAGAGTTACAAGGTCGATAATGACGACGTTCTTCAATTCCTTAATGAATGCACGGTAATTCGCGGGCAGAACGATAGCAGCATTTTTACCACAACAGGCGCAATGCTTTCGGCATATAAGGAGTGGGCACGCATTAACAATTGCCGATATATTGCGAGCCGCTCCGAGTTTAAAAAAGCCGTTCGCGATCGCTACGGTGATAATGCCGAAATCAAGGACGGCAGCGGAAACAAGCGCGGATATATTTTTGAGCTTACGAGAGCGGCTAGAGAAGAATTAGGAGGTTTTTTCAATTGTGAATGATGATGATAAGAAAATATTGCTCTGCCCGTTTACGACTATAGAG
>CAYWIP010000128.1:0-3522 GCA_964458395.1 uncultured Ruminococcus sp. | reverse complement strand
TTTGTCGGATTTTCTTTTTCCCCCTCCCCGAAGGGTGTCCTCTCGCAACTGTGCGACAACATTTTAATTAAAATTAACGAAACAGCAACGAACAGCATAAAAATCCAACAAGCCCAGCGCAGCGTCACAACGCTAAACAATAATTTATAACAGGAGGAGATTATGGGAATAGGTTCAAAAATCCGCGAACTCCGCCAACGCGCGGGATTAACCCAAGAGGGATTGGCGCTGAAGATCGGGGTAACGCCGAGCGCCGTCGGCAACTATGAGCGCGGCGTGAGCTTTCCGAAAGAGGAGGTGCTTATGTCGCTTTTCGATGCGCTGGAGTGTACGCCCAACGAGTTGTTGGGCGCTGCTCCCGAAGCTGGCGATAACGAACGCGAACATCTGCGAATGTACAGAGCGCTCGACGACCGCGGCAGGGAAACGGTGGATTTATGTACGCAGACCGAGCTTGAGCGCTGCCAAGGCGAAAACGAGGTTCTTGTCGCCGCGAGAAACGGCGAGCCGCCGCATAAGATCACGCTGAAACGACGCGGCGAAAAGACGATCTTCGATGTTCCCGATTACGGCGGCGGACGATATTGAGAGGACAAGACAGATGAAAATGTACGAGATCTACGAATACGCGCAGATAAACGCGCTGCCCGTGATTCCCGCGGAAGCGGCGCAAGCGTTCGGGATAAAGACGGTGAACTATTCGGACATATGCGAAATTTATTTCCGCAGCCGCCGTGAGCTTTACCGCATAAGTCTGTACGGGTTCAGCTTTGAGGAGAACGGGCAGCGGATAATTGCCGTAAACGAGCTTGCCTGCGGCGAGCGCAGACGGCGGTTCACAATAGCGCACGAAATGGGGCATTGCCTGCTCGGGCACGTTTCGGAGCCGGGCGGCGTAAAGCCCGGCTCCGCTCAGGAACGTGCCGCGGACAGATTTGCGGCGGAGCTTCTCGCGCCGCTTCCGGTGCTGAGAATGTGCGGAGTAAGTTCGGCGGAGGAGCTTGCGAGGCTTTGCGGATTATCGCGCTCCGCAGCCGAGATCCGCTTTGCCGAGCTTAAGCGCGGCGGCAGTGCTGACGATGACGAATTCCATGTAATAATGCGCTTCTCGGGGTTTATCGACAAATATCTGCAATGCCGCTCATCATACGGCAGCCGCGTTAACGTCTACAGATGATATTGATATAATTTATGGATAACTATAAATTATATGAATTTGACAAATACATAGTAATATGGTATACTTAATACAGAAAGAAAAACTTAAACCGAAAAGGAGATAATTACTATGGCAAACAAATACAGATTTGAAACTTTGCAGGTACACGCGGGTCAGGAGCAGCCCGATCCCGCGACCGACGCGCGCGCCGTGCCGATTTACGCAAGTACAAGCTTCGTTTTCCACAACTCGCAGCATGCGGCAGACCGCTTCGGACTGCGCGACGCAGGCAACATTTACGGACGGCTTACCAATCCGACTCAGAGCGTTTTTGAGGAACGCATTGCAGCTCTCGAGGGCGGCGTCGCGGCGCTGGCAACGGCTTCGGGCGCGGCGGCGATAACCTACGCTGTAGAGGCGCTTGCGGGCGCGGGCGAGAATATCGTCGCTTCGGAAACGATCTACGGCGGCACTTACAATCTGCTCGCGCACACACTCCCGAGATACGGCATTACCGCAAAGTTTGTTTCGCCCGAGCCGTCGGAGTTCGAGAAGGCAATCGATGACAAGACCAAAGCGCTGTACGTTGAAACTCTCGGCAACCCGAATTCCAACGTTGCCGATCTCGAGGCGATAGCGGATATCGCGCACAAGCACGGTATCCCGCTTGTAGTTGACAGCACGTTCGCGACGCCGTATCTGGTTCGCCCGATCGAGTACGGCGCGGATATCGTAGTTCACTCCGCGACTAAGTTCATCGGCGGTCACGGCACAGCTATCGGCGGCGTTATCGTTGACGGCGGAAAATTTGATTGGGCGGCAAGCGGAAGATACCCGTGGATCTCCGAGCCGAACCCCTCCTATCACGGCATTTCGTTCTCCAAGGCGGTCGGCGCGGCGGCGTTCGTTACATATATCCGCGCGATACTGCTCCGCGACACGGGCGCAACGCTCTCCCCGTTCCACGCGTTTATATTCCTGCAAGGTCTGGAAACGCTCTCTCTGCGTGTTGAGCGTCACGTACAAAACGCGCTGAAGATCGTCGATTATCTCTCGAAGAATCCCAAGGTCGAGGCGGTTCACCACCCGTCGCTGCCGAGCGAACCGACCCATAAGCTATACAAGAAATATTTCCCGAACGGCGGCGGTTCTATCTTCACATTCGAGGTAAAGGGCGGCGCTGCCGAGGCGCAAAAATTCATCGACAATCTGAAGATCTTCTCGCTTCTGGCGAACGTCGCGGACGTGAAGTCGCTGGTTATCCACCCCGCCTCCACAACGCACTCCCAGCTTAACGAACAAGAGCTGCTCGATCAGGGGATCAAGCCCAATACTATCCGCCTGTCGATCGGCATAGAGAACTCCGAAGACCTTATCGAAGCGCTTGAAAAAGCGTTCGCAGCAATCTGATCAAAAAATCACAGCACCGCAATGGGTGATACCCTTAATAAAGAAATTACGAAAAGCCGGATAGGATAACATAACCCGCGTATCAGTAATGGTTCGCGGGTTTTATTATAACGTTTATAGGCATTCAAAAATTATTGTGCAGCCATTGCTCTTGACACACTCTCCAAATTTATATTATAACCCAAATAAGAAATAATGGGAGGATTTGCCGGGAATTATATGGAGCCCTTTTTATGTGCTACTAGGTGACCAACACATATATGATTGACTTTTGAAGCAAGGTTTGGTATAATATTATAAAAGAATGATATTTCAACTACAAAATATTATAAGTGAGTGAGATGAGTTATGGATTTGGAAAGCTATAAAGTCCTGATGATAGATGATGATGAAATGATAGCCACGGCTACTTCCGAATATTTCAATATGTTCGGCGTAAGTCTTTTTCAAACGGCACCTCACAGCAGCACGTTATCAAGAACCTCGATCTGGAGATCATGGAGGGCGATTTCACCGTCATCATGGGCGCTTCGGGTTCGGGTAAGTCCACCCTGCTCTATGCTCTTTCGGGAATGGATAAGCCCACTCTCGGAAAGGTATTCTTCGGTGATACTGAGATACAGGATTACACGAACGATCAGCTTGCGGTGTTCAGGAGAAAAAACTGCGGATTTGTTTTTCAGGGCATCTATCTGCTTGAAAATCAGAGCGTCCTTGACAATGTGCTGACGGGCGCGTTTGCCGTGCAGAAAAACTCCCCCGCGCTTATCAAAAGGGTAAAGGAACTTTTTGCACAAGTCGGGCTTGATGAGGAAATGCAGAAGAAATATCCGAACCAGCTTTCCGGCGGCGAGGCACAGCGTGTCGGAATCGTGCGCGCTGTGATAAACGATCCGAAAATTCTTTTCGCGGATGAGCCTACCGGTTCGCTCAACTCCGCATCGGGCAAGCCC
>CAYWIP010000127.1:0-3655 GCA_964458395.1 uncultured Ruminococcus sp. | reverse complement strand
GAGAAAATGGCAAACGCGGCTACTATGGCGGGTATGGCGTTCGCGAACGCGTTCCTTGGCGTATGCCACTCTATGGCGCATAAGCTTGGCGCATTCCACCACATTCCTCACGGCGTCGCAAACGCGCTGCTGATCGACGAGGTTATCCGTTTCAACTCCTCCGAAAAGCCCACCAAGATGGGTACTTTCTCACAGTACGATTACCCCAAGACCCTCGGACGCTACGCGGAGGTTGCCGAGTATCTCGGCTGCAAGGGCAAGTCCGATGAGGAAAAGGTCGAGGCGCTCATAGCCAAGATCGACGAGCTTAAGGATTACATCGGCATTAAGAAAACGATCAAGGACTATGTTCCCGACGAAAAGGACTTCCTCGAAAGACTTGACGCTATGGTCGAGCAGGCGTTCGACGATCAGTGCACCGGCGCTAACCCGAGATTCCCGCTGATGAGCGAGATCAAGCAGATGTACCTCAACGCTTACTACGGCAAGACAACAAAGCTTGTTTAATCTGGCTGAACGCGTTCACCGCCGGGGAGGTCGTTCCTCCCTTGCGCGGACGCATACGATAAATAAAAATTACTTTAGGAGGAAAAGGCTATGTCTGATAGAATTATTGCCGTTCGTACCCGCAAGACGGTTTACCGTGAGGGCGAAACCGCAGTAAAGGTTTTTGATAAGGACTACGCGAAGTATGATGTTCTTAATGAAGCGCTCAACCAGGCGCGCGTTGAGGATATCGGTCTGAACGTACCCAAGATCATTGAGGTAAAGACCGTCGATGACGGCAAGTGGGCGATCGTTTACGAGTACATTCAGGGAAAGACGCTCGCGCAGCTTATGAAGGAAAATCCCACGAAGAAGGATGAATATCTCGAGATGTTCGTCGATCTTCAGATGAAGGTTCACTCTACTACCTGCCCCGGACTTACCAAGCTCAAGGATAAGATGAACCGCAAGATATCCGAGGCGGATCTTGACGCTACCACGCGCTACGAGCTTCACACCCGTCTGGAGTCCATGCCCAAGCACAACAAGGTGTGCCACGGCGACTTCAACCCGTCGAACATTATCGTAAAGGACGACGGAACACCGTACATTCTCGACTGGAGCCACGCTACACAGGGCAACGCTTCGGCGGACGTCGCGAGAACATATCTGCTGTTTTGGCTGGAAGGCGATATCGATTTGGCGGAAAAGTACCTCGACCTGTTCTGCAAAAAGAGCGACACCGCAAAGCAGTATATTCAGAAGTGGCTGCCTATCGTTGCGGCTTCGCAGTCGGTAAAGGGCAAAAAAGAGGAGCGCGAGTTCCTGCTCGGCTGGGTCAACGTAGTTGAATATGAGTAATATTTTTGGAGGATTATTATGAAAGTTACTGTATGTATCGGAAGCTCCTGCCACCTTAAGGGCTCAAGACGTGTTGTTGAGGGCTTGCAGTACCTCATAGGCGAGAACAATCTTCAGGAAAAGGTAGAGCTTGGCGGAACATTCTGCATGAACAACTGCCAGAACGGCGTTTGCGTAACCGTTGACGACAAGAGCTTCTCGGTATCTCCCGACACCGTTGATGATTTCTTCAAGACCGAAATTCTCGCGAAGGTCTGATTTTTGACGCAATATCCTACGTATTCCCGCTGCAGCGTTTTTGCAGCGGGATATTCGGGGATTTACGGGTAATTTCTCCCCTGCCCTCTCCGCGGGTCACGGGATAATATATCAAGCGCTTCACCGCGCAGTAAAGGAGTTTTACCATGGCAGAATTTTTGAAGCTGAAAAAGTCCAATTGCAAAAACTGTTATAAATGTATCAGACACTGCCCCGTAAAATCTATCAGATTTTCGGGAAATCAGGCAAACATCGTCGGCGACGAATGTATTCTCTGCGGACAATGCTTTGTTGTCTGCCCGCAGAACGCAAAGGAGATCGCCGACAGCACCGAGCGCGTAAAGTACTTTATCAGCTCGGGCGAAAAGGTGTACGCGTCCGTTGCGCCCTCGTTTGTGGCAAACTATGACGGCGCGGGAATCGAGGCGCTGACTAAGGCGCTCAAGGAACTGGGCTTCGCGGGAGCGGAGGAAACGGCGATCGGAGCAACTATCGTCAAGACCGAATACGAACGCCTTATCCGCGAGGACAAGCGCGACGTTCTTATCTCCTCGTGCTGCAACTCCATTAACCTGCTTATTCAGAAGTACTACCCCGAGGCGCTGGAATATCTGGCGGACGTGCTTTCCCCTATGCAGGCGCACTGCAAAGATCTGAAAAAGCGCTATCCCGGCTGCAAGACCGTGTTTATCGGTCCGTGCGTTTCGAAAAAGGAAGAGGCTGCGCGTTACGCGGATTACACCGACGACGTTCTGACTTTCGAGGAGCTGACGAACTGGCTCAGCGACGCGGGCGTTAAGATCGACAAGAATATGGATTCCAGCAATCAGAGCCGCGCAAGACTGTTCCCGACGACGGGAGGTATCCTCCGTACAATGGCGGAGCGCGACCCCGAATATACATATCTGGCGTTTGACGGAGTTGATAACTGCAAGGAGGCTCTCGACGAGATTCTCGACGGAAAGCTGCACAAATGTTTTATCGAAATGTCGGCTTGCGTGGGAAGCTGCGCGAACGGTCCCGTTATGGAAAAATACAAGAAGTCGCCCGTAGCGTCCGCAATGGCTATAAACAAGTACGCGGGCAGAGAGGACTTTATTGTGGCTCAACCCGACAAGACGGAACTGCACAAGAAGATGACAATGCTCGACACAAAGGCGGCTGTGCCTACCGAAACCGAGATCTCGGCTATTCTCCGCAGAATGGGCAAAATGCGTCCCGAGCAGGAGCTGAACTGCGGCTCGTGCGGCTACAACACCTGCCGCGAAAAAGCTATCGCGATATACCGCGGCAAGGCGGATATCTCGATGTGTCTGCCGTTCCTCAAGGATAAGGCGGAGAGCTTTTCGGACAACATCATCTCGAATACCCCGAACGCTATTATAGCTCTGAACGAAAATCTGGAAATTCAGCAGATAAACAAGGCGGCGCTGAAGCTTATGAATATCGGACACGCGTCCGACGTTATGGGCGAGCAGGTCATCCGCATACTCGACCCGAGCGTATTCATGGAGGTAATGGACAGCAACAGACCCGTCCGCGATGAGCGCAAATACCTGACCGAGTATGATAAGTATGTTGAGCAGACGGTTATCTATGATTCGGAATACCGTATCATAATCTGCCTTATGCGGGATGTTACCGACGAGGAAAAGGCTAAGGTACACAAGGAGAATGTCGGCAGAACGACCGCCGATATTGCCGATAAGGTAGTTGAGAACCAGATGAGAATAGTACAGGAGATCGCTTCGCTTCTGGGCGAGACTGCCGCGGAAACGAAGGTTGCGCTGATGAAACTGAAGGAGTCGATCAACGATGAATAATCTATGCGCCGACATTGGCTGGAAAAGCCTTAATCATGTGGGAGAACAGCTCTGCGGCGACCATATCGAGATAATCGAAATGGACGACGATTCGACGGTTCTTGTACTGGCGGACGGACTGGGGAGCGGCGTTAAGGCGTCGATCCTCTCAACGCTCACCTCGAAGATCATCGCTACAATGACCTCGCAGGGCATTTCCCTGGAGGAGTGCGTAAAGACTATCGCCG
>CAYWIP010000126.1:0-4020 GCA_964458395.1 uncultured Ruminococcus sp. | reverse complement strand
GAGCGCGAGAGGAAACCCGTAGGGGAAGGGGGAATCCGCATTTTTGTCGGATTTTGTCTTCCCCCTTCCCCGAAGGGTGTCCTCTCGCAACCGTGCGGCAACATAATAATTAAAATAAACGAAACCACAACAAGCAACAGATTACAAAAAATCCCTGCGCATTGCCGCTAATATAAATTCAAATTTAATGCTCCAATTCACAAATATAAATAAACTCCACCATATCCCCCGATGACAGTTTGTACGCTCCCGCCGAAATCTGGGGCGACTCTCCGTTTACTCGGTAAGTCCAGCCGCTTTCGCCGCCGAAGCCGAACTCGTACACATTGCCTATGCCGCGCACATAAACTCCATATGTCGAACCAATGCGGTCAACGGGTATTTTTTGAGCGCGCGCCGCCGTATCCAGCGCGTCGAATGCCGTCGCGCCCTCGGGCAGCGTTACCTCGCCGATCTGCAGAATTATGCCGTCCGAGGGTATAGCCGAGTACGGATTTATATCCTCGTTGATACTGTCAAGGCGTGAAAGCACACTTGTACATTCCGCACCTACGCGCACTGTAATGCCGTTTTCGGCGACTTCCGAAGAGGACTCTCCGGGCGGGTCGAAATCAAGCAGCCACACTCCGCCCGCCAGCACCAGCGCCGCCGCGCCGATAATAACGCTTTTTTTTCTTCGACGTATAGTACCGAAGATCAGCATAATAACGCCAATAATACACGGCGCCGCCGAAATTATCGGCTTGATGTGAGATCCCGTAAATCCGCCGCTTTCGCCTCTGCCGCCGTTGTCGAAATCGCTTACATTATCCGATAATCCGGAGCTGTTTTCAGCGTAGACGCTTTCGCCTGTGCTGTCTCCCGGGATCGGCTCATTCGGAGGATCGTCCTGAATTGCGGGCAGATCGAACAAACGCTCTCCGCGTTCCGCAAGCTCCGCCGCCGTGAGCGCCTGCAGCGCCTGCGAAGCCGCCATTTTATTTGCTTTTCCGCCGACGGTATGGGCAAATCCGCCCTCGCAGCGAAAGCTCATCAGTGCCGAAAGAGCGTGTTCGAGCCGTTCGTCGTCAACGCCCGCCGCCGTAAACGCTATGATCGCCTGTGCCGTGCTTTCCGAAACCTCGTTTCCGAGCGAAATAAATCCGCCGTTCTCCTGTTGAAGTCCCGACAACGCGTAAACCGCCCTGTCCATCGCCGCCTTAACGTCAGCGTTTTCATCCGACGGAGCGAGAGCGTATATCGCCGCAGCGGTAATATCAACGTCCGCGGAATCTCCGCGCAGTGCGAATCCGCCGTCCGGCAGCTGCTTTGCGATAAGCGTTTCGGCAAGCTCCGACCGCGTATGCAGCGAACCGTCCTCCGCTTCAAGCCCGCTGCAATTTGCCGCGATAAGCGCCCATATCCACGCGTTCACGCCCTGCTTATCCAAGTTCGGATTATCGTAAGCGGCGGCATTTATCAGTTCCCGCGAACATTCCCCGTAAGCCGACAGCAGAACCGCCGTGCGCTGAAGCTCGGTAGGCGTAATAAATCCCTCGGCGCTGATAAGCTCCTCCGCCGAGCGTTTTGCTCCCTCAACAAACTCCGCAGAATTTTCCGCGCCGTACAGCCGCGCACGGCAGAACACCGTCCAGTCCGCGTCGCCGAGCTGAAGCTTATCGTAAAAATCGTCGGCGCCGCGTTCGTTCATATTGAGCGCAAAAAGCTCCTCAACGATATTTGCGGAATCGGCATAGGCGATATAAAATACGGTTTGCACCGCGATAATCAACGCAATGCAAACCGCCGAAATAACCTTCTTTATCATGAGCGCTTACGCGAAACCGCGATAACTCCAAGCGCCAGTGCTGTCACGCCGAATACCGCCGCTACTCCCTCAACGCCCGTGTCAACGTTGTTTGTACCGGGAGCGCTCGTCTGCTCCGAACTTTCCTGTGCCGACGGCGTTTCGGGAGCGGAGCCTGCCGCGTCCGTCAGAGCCTTTGCCGCAGCGTCAAGCTCGCTCTGCGAAGCGCCGAATTTGCCGAGTACTTCAATCGCCGACTTGTATTCGGGGAGAGTCTTGTCCGCTTCGGCAGCCGCCTTTATAAGCTCCTTTGCGTTAACGGCGGGCACAAGAGCCGCAGCGCCGCCCCAGCCGGAATTGTCCTGCCCGAGATCCGAGCCGTAGCCGTAAACGGTAAATCTGTACTCCAGAACGTCGCCGTCGGCGGGTGAGTAATCGCTTATCCCTACTTGTGCGTATTCGCCGTTGAGGAAATAGCTCCAGCCGCTTTCGGAAGTGTAGTCAAGCGCGGAAAGCAGACCATCCGCGTTTCTGCCCGTCATATCGGCGCAGACCGCTTTGATCTCCTCGGGAATAGCAGCGCCGTTGTCCTCGTCCTTGAACGCGGTGATGTAATCGCCGTATTCGCTCTTCTCAACCGTGACTTCCGCCGCGCGCTTCACAACGTCAATGCCGCTGTCGCCCTCATAAAAGGGAACTGCCGTCGGCTCAACACAAACTCCCTGCCCGATAGTTGACTTCACCGCCGCGAAGTATATCGTGCCCTTAGCCGCGGGCTCGGCGAACGCGCTCAGCGAAATTGCCGCCGACGCGCCAAGCGCGGCGATCACTGCCAATAATTTCCTTGTTTTCATCGTATTATTCCTCCGATAATCTTTGTACGGCTTCGACTGACAGGTCTTCCGACTTACGGTTAGCGCGCATTTGCCAAGCCTTCCCAAGCATACGCCCAGTGACCCGAATTCTAATTCTCCGACAAAAACACAACCGATTCACGGCAGCGGGGACTGTCACGGACTTTCACCGTGTTCCGAGAATAATCTCATTGCCGCGCCGAATATACCGCCAAGTTATATTATACTATTTTTGTATGATATTGTCAAGAGGTGTAAATAAAAAAGCGGTATCGGGACTTTGCCCGATACCGCGGCGCTTTATGAATCTTTTATCTTTATCCCGAACGCAATGTATCCGCACGATGTGCGCCACAGCATAGTGTAGTCAGGGTATACCTTTTCATAGCTCGCGTAAAATTCGCTGCTCGGCATTATTTTGCTCTTAGTGTTATTAAGCGAGCTGTTCGTGAACGCCATCATGATCTCCATATTAAAGGACTTCAGCATTTCCGACAGCAATGAGGACATGACCGCGTTCATTTCAAAAATCTTCGCGTCAAGGAACTTCAGCGCAATGACCTCCAGAACACTTTCCTCAACAGCCGACACCACGGAGTAGGTTTTCCCATCCTCTGCGGTAAATACATCGTTATAACAGAACGGCTTTGTCAATGCAAAGCCCGCGTAATTCTTGCTGATAAGCTCGGCATTCATACCAAACAGATTTTGGATATAAATTCTTACTATGACGTCAAGCGTGTTTTGTATATCGTCATTCTCCGTGACCGCCGCCGTCCATTTGCTCCGCGTTTTACCCGTGATAGCCTGATCCTCAATAAGCACATGAGCCGCCAGCCAGCCGGCGCATATGCCTATAAAATGCTCCAGCGATTCCTTGGAGTAACTTTTTGCGACGACCTCCTTTTCAAGTGCGGGAATTACCACGTCGCGCATATTATCGTGTATCTTCTTATGTACCTTATATCCCGCATAGTTGATAGAGTGCTGATAAGCCTCTTCCTCGGCAAAGTGCTTTATCGTATAGCTTTTGAGATACTTGATCGCTTCAATGCAGGTCATCTTGTTTTTCTCGAAATCCAAATCCGTGAAATTGTTGATAATACGGTTTACGATCGAAAAAAGCTGCTTATGCGCCCTGTCAATTACTTCAACGCCAATCTCATATTCGGCTTTCCACTCGAAAATTTCCTGCTCCATAACGCTCACCCTTTACTATAATAATTTGTATACATTATAACATATTCCGGGAAGAAAGTCAAGGGTAACAGAGGGGTAAAAATGAAATTATTGTTTAGCGTTGTAACGCTGCGCTGGGCTTGTTAGATTTTTATGCTGTTCGTTGCTGTTTCGTTTATTTTAAGTAAATTGTTGTCTCAC
>CAYWIP010000125.1:0-4081 GCA_964458395.1 uncultured Ruminococcus sp. | reverse complement strand
TGTGCGACAACATTTTAATTAAAATTAACGAAACCACAACAAGCAACAGATTACATAAAATCCCTGCGCATTGCCGCTAATATAAATTCAAATTTATACATAAAAGGAGCTATTATGACCGACAAAGAACTTTTTCTGGACATTTACAAGAAAAACATAACCCGCGAAGGCTCGGACAAGCTGCTGGATTTTCTGGAGCATAAGAGCGACTTTTTTACCGCGCCCGCCTCGACGCGCTTTCACGGAGCGTATGAGGGCGGTCTGCTGCGCCATTCGCTGAATGTTTACGAGTGCCTTGTGCATTACCTTGAGCGCGAGCGCGTTAAGGAAACGTACAAGCTGAACGTATCGGACGAGACTGCGGCGGTCGTCGCTTTGCTTCACGACGTTTGCAAGGTGAACTTCTACACGGTGTCCTACCGCAATGCCAAGGACGAAAAGACGGGACAGTGGGAGAAGGTTCCCTACTACACGATAAACGATACTCTCCCCTACGGTCACGGGGAGAAGAGCGTGTATATGGTCAGCGGCTTTATGCGGCTTACGCGCGAGGAGGCTATGGCTATTCGCTGGCATATGGGCTTCTCGGGTATCGAGGAAAAGAACACTATCGGCAGGGCGCTGGAGAAGTACCCTCTGGCGTTCGCGCTGTCGGTGGCGGATATGGAGGCAAGCTATTTTCTGGAGGGAAGCGATGAATAAGCTTTTTAAGCTGATCGCCGCGGTTTTGCTGATATGCTTTTCGCTGTGCGGCTGTTCGGATACGTCGACGGGACTTAACGAGATAATTGACGAGGGCACGCAGGAGGTAAGCAACTCTCTCGGCGAAAATTATACCGTAAAATACGAGATCAAGTCCGGGCTTCACCATGACGGACTGTCGGTGTCGGTTTTTTCGGGCGACATTATGATCGCGCAGTATTCGGGCAGATCCGACAGGCTTGCCGTTCCCGAAAAGATAGTGAAGCTTGACGAGGATTGTTACTACTTCTCGGGCGATAAGGATGAGGGCATTTTCGTCGGAGGATCATTGGTCTCGGGCGATGAGCTGTCCGAAATGCTTCGGGCAAACATAACCCGCGGGGAGCTTGCGGAAAAGCTCGAAAGCTGCGGATATTCCGCTGAGAATATGCTGAAATGCTACGACGGAGAAGCGGCATAGCGCCCTATGTTTTTAACGGTCTTTTTCTGCTTTATCGCATACTCTATTGTCTGATACGCGCCGCCCTCCTCGCGCTCTACGCAGCATATCACCAGATCGGAGCGGTCGACCATTGAGCGGTTGCATATCCGATATGCGCCCTTGAAGTGCGCATACGCGGAGTCGCCGCATATCTCCACTTCGTCGTAGTACGCTTCAAAGCTCTTTTTGCTGCGGCGGTACTCCGAGGTGGAATAGGGAAGAACGAGAATAAGAGAGCAGTTTCCGTAATCGAGAGCTTTCTTTGCCGTGCGTATTACCGACGCGGCGAGAATGTCAAAATCTCCCTTGCGCCCGACGAGAAATTCAACGTACTCTTTTGTGTTTATAAGCTCTCGAACTATATTGTCGAGAGCTTTTTCGGTATATATCGCGTCCGATATTATACTGTGACCGAACAGACTGACCGTGTAAATGTCCAGCATATAATTACCTCCGTATCGTTTTAAAACAAATATTATACATATTATATCATTATTATTCCTTCGTGTCAAGAGGGCATAAGGAATAATCCTTGTATAAATATCCTTTGTATATTGTACAATATAACAGAGGTGAACGATATGGACTTGGAAGATATTGATAAACGCTTTGCGCAGCGGTTGGAACAGCTTCGCAAAATAAAAGGTGTTTCGGCAAGGGAAATGAGTTTGGCAATTGGTCAGAATAACGCATATATAAACAGTATTGAAAAGGGAAAAAACTTTCCAAATATGATGGGCTTCTTTTACATCTGCGAATATCTGGGCATTACCCCGAGCGAATTTTTCGACTTTGACAACCGCGACCCCAAAATGACCGACGAGCTTATTGCGGGCTTCCGCAGGCTCAATCTTAAGCAGCAGGAGCTTGTTCTTGCGCTGATAAAGGAGATAAAACCGCGATGACCGACGAATACGCGTTGATCGAAAAGCTCCGCGCGCGCCCGGGAATGTACCTCGGCACAAACAGCATAACAGCGCTGTGGCATTTCATTAACGGCTTCCGCTTTGCACTGCTCGAAAACGGCAGAGAAAAGCGCGGACTGTTCCCGCTCGATTTTTCGTTTATCCACGAGTACGCCTATATGTTGTACGGCGGTGCGCGGGCGGCGGGCTGGCGAAATAATATTCTGGAAAGCGTCGGCGGCGATGAGGAAAAGGCGCTCAAAAGGTTTTTTGAGGTGTTCGACGGGTTTAAGGAGATACGCGCGGACGGCTGTTGGCGCGCGGTCTTATCCGAGGAAAATATCGCGTACAACAACGGAATGGATCACGGTTACGCCTTGCGCGGCGATAAAAAGGAGTCTGTATTTTCCGACCCGATAAACGTATATATTATCGGACTTACGGTCGGCGCGTATCTGCTCGCGGTGGAAACAGCGGACGGACTGCGGACGGAGGGCTTTTTCTATCCGTCCTTTGAGCACGCCGCCGGGGATAAGCGATTTCCCGAGGGCGCGGAAGTTTATTTCGGAAAGATAGACAATTGGGAGAAGCCGGACGGACTGCCCGAATGTCTGATATAACGGTATAGCGCTTTTTACATAATTTTCCTTTGAGAATAGTGTCCGCAGCTTTTGGAAAAACTATTTTTCAATAACGTCAAAGGAGAATTTTATGAAAAAGCTCGTATGTATTTTATCCTGTTTTACATTTTTTGCGGCGGCGTTTTTTATGCCGCCTGTACGTGCGTATGCGGCTTCGGCAAAGGCGGAAATTCTTGTTGAAGCGGAAACGGGTCAGGTGCTTTTTTCGCAGAACGCGGACAAAAAGCTGCCCATGGCTTCGATAACCAAAACAATGACGCTGCTTATTATCGCGGAGGAGATAGACGCGGGAAAGCTCTCGCTCGAGGATAAGGTCAAGGCAAGCTCCTACGCGTCGAGCGCGGAGGGCTCGGTCATCTGGCTGAACGCGGGAGAAGAAATGTCGGCGGCGGAGCTTCTTGAGGCGGTCATCGTAAGCTCTGCGAACGATGCCTGCATCGCGCTTGCCGAGCATATTTCGGGCAGCGAAGCGGCATTCGTCAAACGCATGAACGAGCGCGCCCGTGAGCTTGGAATGACCGATACGCGCTACGCGAACTGCGTTGGTTATGACGATAATCTGCACTACTCGACGGCGCGGGATATTGCCATAGTCACAGCGGAGCTTATGAAGCACGAGGTCTACCGCGGCTGGATGCTGACGTGGCTCGACTACCTGCGCGGCGGTGAAACCCAGCTCGTCAACACCAACAAGCTGATCCGCACCTACGACGGCATTCTCGGCGGAAAGACCGGCACTACCGACAATGCGGGCTGCTGTCTGACCGTCTGCGCCGAGCGCGGAGATATGCGGCTGGTCGCGGTAACTCTCGGCTGCGCGGACGACGACGAGCGCTTCTCCTCGGCTAAGGAGCTGCTGGACTACGGCTTCGGCGGGTTTGAGAAATTCACACCCGAAATGGACTTTACGCAGATCAAGCCGATAAAGGTTTCGCACGGCACGGAGCAGGAGACCGACCCGATAATCAAAACTCAGGGAGTAGACTGCGTTATCAAGAAAGGGCGCTCCGCCGACGTTAAATATGAGTACACCTTCGTGGAGCAGTGTGAGGCGCCCGTTGAAAAGGGGCAGTTCCTCGGGGAATATCTGGTAACGCTGGACGGCGCGGAGGTGTTCCGCTCGGAAATGATCGCCGCCCACGATATTCCGAGAATGAACTTCTGGCGGTGTCTGTGGCTTATCGTTTCCGAAATGGTGGAGTTTTGATTAAGGTAAATTTGAATTTATATTAGCGGCAATGCGCAGGGATTTTTTGTAATCTGTTGCTTGTTGTGGTTTCGTTTATTTTAAGTAAATTGTTGTCGCACAGTTGCGAGAGGACACCCTTCGGGGAAGGGGGAAGACAAAATCC
>CAYWIP010000124.1:0-4163 GCA_964458395.1 uncultured Ruminococcus sp. | reverse complement strand
CGCATTTTTGTCGGATTTTGTCTTCCCCCTTCCCCGAAGGGTGTCCTCTCGCAACCGTGAGACAACATTTTAAATAAAATTAACGAAACCACAACAAGCAACTGATTACAAAAAATCCCTGCGCATTGCCGCTAATATAAATTCAAATTTACTTTAATATTACGGGAGGCTCGGTATTATGTCATTTTCTTCAGAAATAAAAAAGGAACTGTGCAATATCCGCGAGCTTCCCGGCAACGAAGCGGCGGCAATGCTGTACGGAATGTTCTACGCGGGCAGAACGGTCAACGGAAAGCCCGTTATTCAGACCGAAAACGGCGACCTTATCGCGGCTGCGCGTACACTCGCGGAAATGGTTTTCCCGAACGAGCGCGTCGAGGTCACCCGGCTTGTCAAGAACGGCGGCTCGCTGTACACGTTCGGCGTGAAATCGCGGCACTTATCGGAGAAGTTCGGCGATCTTTCATCGGTGAATACGTCAATCGTTTCGGGGAACGATGCGGACGGCGGAGCGTTTCTGCGCGGCGTGTTCGTGTGCTGCGGGAGCGTCACCGACCCGAAAAAGGAATATCATCTCGAAATGGTCATTCCCGAAAGCGCGCGGATAGAGCCGCTTAAAGGCTTTATTGCCGAGCACGGGATAAAAATAAAATCCACGGTACGCAATAAAAACGAGGTTTTATACGCAAAGACAAGCGAGGTCATCGAGGACTTTCTGACCTATATCGGCGCGGGAATTCACGCTCTGGAGATAATGCAGGTGAAGATTGAAAAGGATCTGCGCAACCGCGCCAACCGCAGCGTAAACTGCGACAGCGCCAACCTCGACAAGACGGTCGCCGCCAGCGAGAAGTGCCGCCGCGATATAGAGTTTATCATCGAGCGCGCGGGTCTTGAATTCCTGTCGGCGGAGCTTCGCGAAACGGCGCTGCTTCGGCTGGAAAATCCCGAAAGCTCGCTGTCGGAGCTGTGCGCTCTTTTATCCGAGGGCAAGGAGCGCCCGATCTCACGGAGCGGACTTAATCACCGGCTGAAAAAACTAACGCAGATAGCGGAGGACTTAAAAAATGAACGCTAAGCTTAAGGCGCTGAAAACCGCGTTCCCGAGGACTATCCCGATAATGACGGGCTTTCTGTTTCTCGGCGCGGCTTACGGAATTTACGCGCGGACAAGCGGGCTGTCGGCTGCCGCGCCAATTTTAATGGCGGCGGTGGTGTTCGCCGGGTCAATGGAGTTCGTGGCGGTGGATATGCTGTGCGGCGCGTTCGACCCGCTGAACGCGTTCTTAATGGCAATAATGGTGAACGCGCGGCATTTATTCTACGGTATCGCTATGCTGGACAAGTACAAAAAGTCGGGTAAAAAGCGGTGGTATCTTATCTTCGGGCTGTGCGACGAGAGCTTCTCGATAAACTGTACCGCCGAAATACCCGAGGACGTCGACCGCGGCTGGTTCTACTTCTGGGTGACGGCGCTCAATCAGCTTTACTGGGTGAGCGGCGCGGCTGTCGGAGCGCTGGCGGGGTCGTTCATACATATGGAGCTGCCGGGTCTGGATTTCGTGATGACCGCGCTGCTGCTCGTTATCTTCATTGACAACTGGCTGAAAGAGAAGTCGCATTTGTCGTCGATAATCGGACTTGCCTCGGCGCTGATCTGCCTGCTGATATTCGGCAGCGGAAGCTTCATAATACCGTCAATGGCGGTGATACTTATCGTGCTGACGCTCCTCAGAAAGCCGATTGAAAAAGCAATGGGGGAGGTCGGCAAGTCATGACCTCATTTCAAATCGCGGTAATGATCGCGGCGGTCGCACTGGGAACTATGGTCACGCGGTTTCTGCCGTTCTTCGTGTTCAGCGGAAAAAAGCCCGTACCGAAATACGTCGAGTACCTCGGAAAGGCGCTCACGGGCGCGGCGCTGGGGCTGCTCGTTATTTACGGCTTCAAGAACGTGAATGTGCTTTCGGGAAGTCACGGTCTGCCCGAGCTGATATCGCTTGTCGTTATCGTTGCGCTGCATATCCGGAAACGCAATATGCTGCTGTCCATTGCCGCGGGAACGGGGCTGTATATGCTTCTGGTCAATTTCGTATTCGTAAACTGAAAATTCCCCTGTTGTTAAACAGGGGAATTTTTTAATCAACATGAATTACCTCGACGGGACAAGACTCCGCCGCTTCTTTAACGGCGTCCTCATAGCCCTCGGGCTTCGCGATAACCTCCGACAAGCCGTCGTCGGCAATGTGAAATACGTCGGGGCAGATATCCGCGCATACTCCGCAGCCGATACAGCCGTCACGGTCAATCTCAACATTCATAAGAAAACCTCCTATTTAAAAGTCAAAAGCACGGGTCGCTCACTTCGGTCGTACTGCTCGCTCCCGGTTTTTGACGCTGCGTTTTTATAAGGTCTTCTGACCTTGTTACTCGTATTATAACCGCAAAAGGAGGATTTTATTTATTATCTTATAAAATTAGTGCGGATAGGTTCTTCGCGCTTCGGAAATTCAATGCCCGCCGCTTTGCCCGCCTCGATGCACCTGAGCAGCCATGCCATATTGTTTCCGAGGGTGCGCATGGTCTGCAAGCCCTCCTCGTCCTGCTTGACCTGTTCGGGAGTGTTGCCGTGCACCTGATTCCAGTACTGCGAGGACACGATCGGCATATTGTTTATCGTAAAGTACTTGTTGAGCTGATCAAACGCCGCCGAAGCACCTCCTCTGCGGCAGCTTACGATATTCGCCGCGGGCTTGCCTTGGAAGAATTTTCCGCCCGAGTAGAACGCTCTGTCCATAAACGAAGTAATAGAGCCGCTTGCCGCCGCGTAATGCACGGGCGAGCCGAAAATAAAGCCGTCCGCCGACTTTGCCTTTTCAACGAATTCGTTTATTATATCGTCCATAAAGCAGCGTCCGAGCTTTCGGCAAGCACCGCAGCCGATGCAGCCCGAAACAGGCTTATTTCCGACCCAGAAGATCTCGGTTTCTATTCCGTTGTTTTTCAATGCCGTTTCGACCTCGCACAGTGCGGTGTAGGTGCAGCCTTTCTCATGCGGCGAGCCGTTTACAAGAATTACTTTCATAATATGACCTCCGAATATGTATTTGCGGAATATCCGCTCTATATTATATTATAGTATGACCCGGGAAAAATTTCAAGTGGGTTATAAGATTTCATCAAGTAATTATTATTTAATTCGCGACTTTTTCACTTTATGAGTAATTTCTGAAAATTTGCTTGACACTACAAGAAACTTGTGGTATAATATTCATAGAAAGCCGGATATAGTGAACGAGGTGATTAAATGACAGACTATCTTGAAATACTTAAAGCGGCGCGGCGTTCGGAATTTGAGATACGCGCGGAGCTGGAGCATATCGAGCGGATACACAGGATACTTAAAATTCCGGACAGACCTCTGAAATACGTTGAGGAACTGACGGAAAAGCTCGCGGGGCTTGAGGAAACGCTGAACAACAACATTGACGACGCGGTCGACCGAAAGCGCGAGGCGCTGGAGATATTGAGTGCGCTTATCGGCGACGAGCGGACGGTGTTGTACCGTTATTACATTCTCGGCGACGACTGGCGGCAGATCGCCGAGAAGCTGTATATCAGCGAGCGACAGGTGTTTAATATTCGCAAAAGCGCAATGGACAAGCTCTCTGAAAGATATACGATGAATTTGAATTTAGCGCAGCAGCGCTGGGAGTAAAAGATTTTTTGTAATCTGTTGCTTGTTGTGGTTTCGTTAATTTTAATTAAAATGTTGCCGCACGGTTGCGAGAGGACACCCTTCGGGGAAGGGGGAAAAGAAAATCCGACAAAAATGCGGATTCCCCCTTCCCCTACGGGTTTCCTCTCGCGCTCTCCTTCCCATCTCCCTATCCCCCTTCCGCATTTTTCGGTTGCCGAGAACGGGTTCGTTGTTTTCATATTGCAGAGCGTACCACACACGCTCCTCGTTCGCCAACTAACTTTAATGGAAACGTAGCGAAGTCGTCTGCCTAAGTGGCGTATTATAAACCTGTCGTCTAAAAATAGTATACGGGCGTGGAACGCGTGTCACACACATTTTACCGATGAGATTACTTGCGCTGACAAACCGCCGAAAAATGCGGAAAGGGGGAGGGGAGATGGGAAGGAGAGCGCGAGAGGAA
>CAYWIP010000123.1:0-4281 GCA_964458395.1 uncultured Ruminococcus sp. | reverse complement strand
CCGCATTTTTGTCGGATTTTCTCTTTCCCCCTCCCCGAAGGGTGTCCTCTCGCAACTGTGCGTCAACATTTTACTTAAAATAAACAAAACCACAACAAGCAACAAATTACAAAAAAGCACCACCGCCACTGCGTTAAACAATAATTTAATTGTCAATGTTCCACCCGAGAAAATCCACCTTTCGTCGGTTCAGCCGACGGTTTTCAAGGTCGAAAATATACTCGTACTTCTTCACCATAAGCGACTTTCCCGACGGCGTGTAAACGCACAGATGCTGAACCATTCTTCCCTCGCCGCGAAGCTCGAGATGAGTGCCGAGCGCCTCCGTTTCAATGCCGTTTTCGTATATGGCAAGCTCGGTCAGCCTGCCGTCGAATATTGCAAAATACCGTCCGTACTGCGGGACTTCAAGCTCGTTTTCCTTATAGAAATCCAGTTGAATAATATCGGGGTAGTCCTCCGCCGAGAATTCGCGCATACCGGAGATCACCGCGCAGCCGTATGACAAACCGTCCGCGACGCTGTCCATTATTATAACCCTCTCGTCTTTCGGAACGGCGATCTCAAGAACATTCAATTCCGCTCCGTCCTTTGACAGAACTATCCGGATCTCCCCAAACGTATCTCCGAGCTTTTCCCCGACAACGCTTACCGTGTAATATTCACCCCGGGAGTAAACGTTTTCGATCGTAAAGACGTAACTTCCGCCCTTTATCTCGGAGCTGCTTTTCGGTTCGGGTATGATGACGGCGGTTTGCGCCGTTTCCGGTTTGCCGCCGTCATTTTTGACGGAAGAGTCCGCCGCCGCAGGCTTCGGATTTTCAACGGAAACGGCTTCGTATGTGCCGAATTCGTCTTCGGCGGTTTCGCCGTAATAATCGGGGAGGTAGGTTTCCTCCGTTTCGCTGCACCCGCACAACGGAATAATTCCGATAAGCAGAACCGCCGCGGAAAAAAATTCAGCGATAACTCTTTTCATAAATACATACCTCCTCAATTTCAGTACTGTAATTATAATCCAATTTTTCCCAAAAAGCAATACGAATTACAAATTTAACTGCGAGGTATGTCTTATTATGAAAGAACGAAACGAATTATTCCTCCCCGGCGCTCTCTATTCCCCTGCCGACAAAGCGGGCGTACTGCCCGTCGCCCGCCGGCATAAACAGGGTGGACTTTTCGCTTGTGAACGTAAGCGCTGCGGGAGCCATGCCGAATTTCTCCGCCGCCGCTTTCTGCAGCTCGGCGATATGCTCGTCGGGCGGGAGTATTACGGGCGACGAGCGGTTGAAATTCTCTTCGACCCATTTCAACAGATCGTGAGAGGGGATATTCACTATAGCGATATGCTCTAAGAACGGGTTAAGGCTGTCCTCGAGCATCTCCGTGAAGTCGTCGGGATCGGTAATGATCTCGCTGTCCTCGATTATCATAAGTATCGGGGTATATCTTTTCCCCTTTGCCTCGTTAACTGCGATCCTGTATTCCTGCGCTATCTCGTCAAAAT
Source organism: uncultured Ruminococcus sp. (assembly GCA_964458395.1). Lineage (GTDB taxonomy): Bacteria > Bacillota > Clostridia > Oscillospirales > Ruminococcaceae > CAG-115. The sequence goes on along the minus strand of CAYWIP010000123.1, from coordinate 2,774 downwards.
GGCGCGGAACGTGACCCTTAAGACCCAGAGCCGTTTCGACCTTTTTAAAGGACGTTTCGGCGCAGCTGTGCTGATAGTCCGCAAAGCCCGGGTAGAACGCGAAAAACGCACGTTCTATGTACTTGCTCATGCCCTGATAGTATTCCTCGTCGAACGGCACGAACATATACGCCTCGTCCTGAAATTCCTCGCTGTTGTATTTTTCCGTGCCGAAGTATTTCTCGGCGTAGTCATCAACGTCGGCGGGGTAGAAAAACTCTCCGTCGTCGTGTTCCCAATTGTAATAATAATGCGCAAATCCCGCGCCGAGAAAGTTGAGCTGGTATATCTCCAGATCGCCGTCAAAAAAGCGCAGTATAAACTCGCGGATATCCGTATCCCTGCCGCTCTTTACGCCCTCGATGATGTCGGGGCAGTCGCGGTAAAACTCGGGCGCGACAAGATCGTGTTCGATGCACCAGCGCATAAAGATCGCAATGTGATTGGCGCCGTTAATGGGCGCAAGCGGCAGCTTCTTATCGGTTATTTTGCCGGCGTGATCGCTTATGCGGTCGATAGGCATACGCTTTACGGGGCGGTAATCCGCGCAGGTGTTCTCTCGCCCGATATCAACAATGTGGCTGACGTTCCTCATTCTCTCCAGAAGCGCCTTGGTGTCGTTGTCGATCTTGAAATCCATTTCCTCGCGGTAGATCGGGATAACCTCAAAGAAGTTTACGTTGTCGCCGTTCGGCAGAGTGCAGATCTCCGCGCCGTCCTCAACGTTCTCCGGGTAAATGAGCAGAGAACCGCAAAGCCCGGTCGTTTCCGAAAACGGCTGCTGATGATCAACGGAGTGTCCCCAGCCGAGCCATGTTTCGCAGTTGATGGGCAGGCGCGCGAGATTTTTCAGCAAGGAAATTGGCCAGAACCACTCCTCGCCGTTCTCGCCGACCTTCCAGTCGGGCGGCAGGCAGATAAGCAGCTCGGCTCTGCCGTATTCCTCGTCGGCAAGCTCCTTGGGAATATCCATAATATGCGCGCCCATGCCCATTGTCAGCAGGGTGTAATAATTGCGCTCCTTGCTCGGCGGAACTATGCAGATATCGCAGTGGATATCGGGGGAAACTATCTCGTGGAACACGGTCGGAAAATCGCCGTAGTACTCCTTGATATGATCCTCAATTGCGTCTATTTCCTCTTCCTCGTACAGCTCAACGTCGTCGCCGTCCTCGTCTTCCTCGTCGTCATCGCCGCGAAGCTCGTCAAGGTCGTCCTCGATTCGCTCCATATATCTGTCGGCGGTCTCGAGCGCGGATTCGGGAGGATTCATATTCATTCCGCGCGCCAAAGCTACTTTGGCGCGTTCGAGAATATTGCGGCGCAGACTGTCGTCGTCCACGCACTCCTCGTCATCGGTCGCGCGGTAAAGCGCCAGACCCATGCGGAAATGCCACTTGTAGTCGTCCTCAAGGCGCGGGCGCTGACTTTCCAGAACAGCTATAGCTTTCTTATACTCGCCGATATCTATGTACGCCTCGACGAGCCAGTCGAGAATATCGTCGTTGAGGACGCTGTCGGGAAGCGCCAGAACCGCCTCGACAATCTTTTCGTTCTCGCCGTTTTCGCGCCATTCTTCAAACATTCCAAAGAGTTTGTATTTATTCATACTTAGCTCCTATATAGTGTATTGATTTTTTAAAGCCGCCGGACGCCGCGTTTTTATCCTGCAACGGGATTATGCTCCTTGCAGCAGAACTCGCCCGCGGTGAATTTCAATATTGCGTGACTGTTGAGTGACTGCTCGGAATACTTGCTCTCGGGAGTTCCCCCGAAATACTTCTTCATAAGCAGATTAAGCCCGGTGATCTTGTCGACGCCCGTGATGTTTTCGATCACCCCGGTGCCGGTAATGCTGTGATAATTCGCGGCAAATCCGCACTCGGAGTCGGTCTTGACTATCTCGTGGAGCTTGTCGATTTCAAATGCGGCATTGTTGTTTGCTTTGATAAGATCCATTTTCTTGCCCTTTTCCTCGCAGCGAAAATAGATCTCGAGCTTTCCGCCCTTGAGGTTATAGCCGAAGCACATCGGAATTATGTACGGGTACGCTCCGTCTATCAGCGCGATCCGGCAGACCCTTGCCGAACGCAGTATATTCTCAATTTCGTTGATGTCCGTAATTTCTCTCTCTTCGCCAGTCATCATAAATTCCCCTTTCCTATTGTGAAATGTATTGTAAAAAATCACCCGCAAACCATGATGTCTGCGGGCGGAAACCTTGCGATTATGCGTTTGCTTTCTTAGCAAGCTGAGACTTCAGACGAGCTGCCTTATTCTTGTGAATAAGACCCTTGCCGGCAGCCTTGTCAACGCTAATGCTTGCAGCCTTGATAGTCGCAGCGTCGGCGCCCTCTGCACGAGCCTTCTTGATCGAAGTTCTCAATGCGGACTTTGCGCTTTTATTAGCTTCGGTTCTCGCCTCAGAGATGAGAACTCTCTTCTTGGCAGATTTAATATTCGGCATTATTTTTCACCTCCGTGCTGTTATTCAATCGAAAGGACGGTATTTTGCGCGTTTTTTCGGGTATGATTTATTTATATTCACCAAAAAAAGCCACACAGAATTACATTTTATTGTGATTTCGATTTATTTTTTCTCATAATACATTTAATTATAACACATAAGGCAATAAAATGCAAGGGGTTTTTAAAATTTTTTTAATTCGGAATTAGTGACGGTAAATTATTGTTTAACGCAGTGGCGGTGATGCTTTTTGTAATTTGTTGCTTGT
>CAYWIP010000122.1:0-4341 GCA_964458395.1 uncultured Ruminococcus sp. | reverse complement strand
AAGAACCTCCTGCCGCGGCTGGACAGGATAATGCAGCTTACTCTGGTCGGCGGCTACACGGTCATAAAGCCGTACATAACGCGGACGGGCGAGATTTTTTTCGATATGGGAACGTCGCGGGATTTTCTGCCGATAACGCTCGACGAGAACGGACAGATCACCGAGGGAATATTTTTTGAGCGCGTTCGCTATAACGGTAAAATTTACGAGCGCCGGGAATGGCATTGTTTCAAAAGCGGGACACAAACCGTTCAGAATTCCGCGTATATTTACGGCACGCGCCAGCGCGTTGAATTAGGCTCTGTGCCGCGCTGGGAGGGACTTTCGGAGTACGGGGAGATACCGTCGGATATCCCGATGATCGCGACATTGCGCACGCCATACGCGAATAATATCGACCTTGACAGTGCGCTCCCCGTGAGCCTGTTCGCGAATTCCGTCGGCACGCTTCATGAAATAGACGCGGCGCACTCGGAGTATATCGCCGAGTTCAAGAAAATGCGTGCCAAGGTGTTTGCCGACGAGACCGTTCTGCAAGGAAAGAACGGCATTACAGACGATTATTTTGTCAAGATCGAGGGCGACGGCACGTCCACAATGGAGCAGCAGATAATGACCTACGCTCCGCAGATACGCGAGGAAGCTCACAAGGCGGCGATAAATACCGAGCTTCGGCTGTACGAGGTTCAGATCGGGGTGTCATGCGGGACGTTCACGTTTGACAGCGCAAAGGGTCTCGTGACCGCGACGCAGGTGCTCTCCGAGGACAGGACGACCTACAACACCGTCGCGCAGCTTCAGCGGCAGTTACGCCCCGTGTTGGAGGCTGTCGCGGAGATCACCGCAAATCTGGCGCGGTTCTACGGCTTTAATGTTGTTGACGGCAAGCCCGCGATCGAGTTCGGCGACAGCGTTTTCGAGGACACGGGAACGGAGTTCTCGCGGCGTTTCCAGATGGTTCAGGCGGGGCTGCTCAAGCCCGAGGAGTTCAACGCTTGGTACTTCGGCGTGCCGCTTGAAAAAGCTCGCGCGATGTTGCCCGAAATGACAACGGTTTTCGGGGGCGATGAGTAATGCTCACGCCGAAACAGCTTCAGAATCTGCCCAAGCCGCTTACGGATATTTATTCGGAGCTGTCGGATTTTGTTTTGCAGGATATTGCGCTGCGCATTTCCAAAGCCGCGAAGATAACCGACACGGCGGAATATCAGATGTACCGCGCGCGTGCGCTGGGAATGTCGACGGACGCGATCAAAAAGGAGATCGCGCGGATAAACGGCGCGGCGGAATCGGAGATCGCGGAGCTTATCCGAGAAGCCGCCGAGCGGTCGGACGAATTCGACCGCAAAATGCTCGGCGTTAGCGGCGGCATGACGCTTTCGGAAAACACACAGCTCCAAAAGCTAATGGCGGCGCAGATCGAGCAGACGCGCGGTCTTTGTTCCAACCTCACGGGAACGCTCGGCTTTGCGCAGCGCACCGCTGACGGGCGCATGGTTTACGGCAGCGCGACGGATTTCCTCCGCAAGCAGATGGACATGGCGCAGATGAAGGTCATGACGGGCGTTTGCGACTATAACACCGCCGTGCGGCAGGCGTGCTTCGCGCTCGCGGACAGCGGTCTGAGGACGATCTATTACGCTTCAGGTCGCTCGGATAGAATAGAAGTCGCGGTGCGGCGCGCGCTGATGACAAGCGTTTCTCAGCTCACGCAGAAAATATCCGAGCAGAACGCCGCCGAATTCGGCGCGGACGGCTGGGAGATCTCCGCGCATATAGGCGCACGACCGTCGCACGCGGTGTATCAGGGGCGGCAGTATCCAAATTCGCAGTATGAAACGATTGTCCTGCCGCTTATAACGGATTATAACTGCCGTCACTCGGCTTATCCGATAATTATGGGCGTTACCAAGCCCGCGTACAGCGACGAGGAGCTGACGGCACTTGACCCTCCCCCGTTCACCTACGAGGGACGGCAATACACCGCTTACGAAGCACAGCAGCAAATGCGGAAAATGGAGCGCTCCATGCGCCGCCAGAAAGACCGCTGTGTCGTTGCCGACGCCGTCGGCGATAATGACGTGTTCACCGCCGCGAGCATTAAGCTCCGTCGGCAAAAGGACTACTATGAGGATTTCTGTAAAGCCGCGGGAACGTATACCGAGTATGAGCGGACGTTCGTTTCCGGGTATAATCGGCAGCTCGCCGCCAAGACGGGCGCGGTCACAAGAAAGCAGAATGCGTTTAAAAATGCGCAGATCACCTTGACAAATTCGGGGAATGGTGGTATAATAAAGGAGCAGAACGGTAAACCGATCACTAAAATTACCGATAAAGCAATTGATCGTGTGCCTAAAGTTGATATTTCCGGGTATACCGATGAGCAGTGCAAATATATCCAACAACAGCATAGGGAGCTTCTCAAATATGCGCGGGATAAAAATAACTGTAATGAGGTCGCTTTTGTTTTCCGAAAGGATTTCAGTGACAGAAGTGAGTTTTTAGGCACGGATGACAGCCTTAGCCTTGGCACTGCACTGATGGGTAAGGGCAACGATATTTTTGTTATGCATAATCATCCAAGAAATAGTAGTTTTTCTGATACGGATATTGCTTTTTTGCTTGGTACTGATAATGTAAAAACACTTTCGGTTATAAAAAACAACGGCTTATTAGAGGTTTTGACCAAAACGCAACACTTCAACAAGAACGAACTGATACTTGACTTTAAGCGTCAGTACAAAAAGTTTGTAAAAACTGGGTCAGACAGCGAAATAGACAAGGCTGTTAAAAAGTTTATTGAAAGAAATAGGGAGGGGTTAGAATGGAGCATAAAACCATGACTTTGTTGGACGGTTCAAAAGAAGAACGCGAAAAAGCGATGAAGGCTTTTTTTGGACTCTCCCCGGATCAGTCTTTTCAAGATCTTGATGTCGATGTTGACGAGGACGAGGATTAAATTTTTCAGTTATAATAAAAGCGTTTTGCAAGCGATTGCAAGGCGCTTTTTTCTGTACGAAAGGAGTTGATAATATGTCACAGCAAATCGGACGACCGGAAAACAGACTGCCGGAGCACATACCCGAAATACACTTCGGATTTTTGAGCGGCAAACACTATATCGGCGCGGTCGACGCGAGTCATTGCACGAACATACAGATTACGTTCAACGACGGTGAATGGAAGATCCACGCGGAATTCCGCGATAAAGACGGTAATATCCATGTGGACGACAAGACCTATGATAATTGGCGCACCGCTTACGGAATCAAAGAAAAGTCCGCTGCCGAACAGACAGCGGATAGCGTTTAGCTGATATACGGAGGTATCGTTATGCGAACAGACAAAAAAGCCGAAAGGTACATAAAACGGCTCGAACGCAAGATCGCCTTTTGGGATAAAATTTATAAAATAGTGAATCACTTGATTTGCCAAAGAATGAATAAACCGCGCTCTTGAAAAAGGGCGCATTTATTATATCAAAATTTAGGAGGAATTTGCAATGGATAAGATATTGGAATTGCTGAAAAAGCTCGGCATCGAGCTTACGACAGACCAGAGCAAGCAGCTCAAAGAGGTTGCGGACAAGGAGTTCGTCTCCGCTGCCGACGCTGCCAAGACCGCCGCAAAGGTCGAGGAGCTGACGAAGCAGCTCGCCGAGCGCGACAGCGATCTTGAGAAGCTCAAGGCGAACAACAAATCGGAAGAGCTTGAAAAGCAGTTTGACGAGCTAAACAAGAAGTACGCAGAAGCGACGGATAAGCTCGCCAAGCAGGAAACGGACTACGCTGCCGAGAAGCTGCTGTCCGGGTACAAGTTCGCGTCGGAGCGCGTGAAGAATTCCGTGCTCGAGGAGTTCAAGAGCAAGGGCTTCAAGTACGAGAACGGCGCATTCGTCGGCGGCAAGGAGTATCTCGAGGAGCTGAAAAAGTCCGAGCCGGACGCATTTGCGAAAGAGGCTCCGGGGCTGTTTATGGACAGCACACAGGGGAATGTTTCGGCAGACGCGAATAATCTCGAAGCGCAGATCTTCGGCGGCTTCGGATTAAAAAATAATTGATTTTTGGAGGTAAAACAATATGCCGAATAATATTGAAACAGTAACATTATTCCAGCAGGCTTGCGATCAGCAGCTTATCGAGGGAGCAACCTCGGGCTGGATGGAAGCAAACGCGGGACAGGTGAAGTACAGCGGAGGTCGCGATATCAAGATACCCACGCTGTCTACCGACGGTCTGGGGGATTACGACCGTAACAACGGCTATCCGCGCGGCAAGGTATCGCTCGAATATCAGACCAAGACCATGACTATGGACAGAGGCATTCAGTTCCTGCTTGACC
>CAYWIP010000121.1:0-4597 GCA_964458395.1 uncultured Ruminococcus sp. | reverse complement strand
TTTTTGTCGGATTTTCTTTTCCCCCTTCCCCGAAGGGTGTCCTCTCGCAACTGTGAGACAACATTTTAATTAAAATTAACGAAACCACAACAAGCAACTGATTACATAAAATCCCTGCGCTTTGCCGCTAATATAAATTCAAATTTAAAACAACAGGAGGTATTTATGAAATATCGCAACCCCGTAATTAGGGGCTTCTACCCCGACCCGTCCGTCTGCGCGGCGAACGGAAAATATTACCTTGTATGCAGTTCGTTTCAGTACTTCCCGGGAGTGCCGCTGTTCGAGAGTGACGATCTGGTCAACTGGACGCAGATAGGTCACGTTCTCACGCGGAAAAGTCAGGTCATGCTGGATAAGGTTCCAAGCTCGGGCGGAGTGTTCGCGCCGACTATCCGTTACGATAACGGGCGGTTTTACATGGTGACGAACAACAATACCACCGGCAGAAATTTCTACGTATACACCGACGATATTTACGGCGAATGGAGTGAGCCGATAAACGTCGATCAGGACGGTATCGACCCGTCGCTGTACTTCGAGGACGACCGCGCGTACTTTATCAGCAACGGTACGGACGACGAGGGCAAGGGCGGCGTAGTTCAGTGCGAAATAGATATCGCGACCGGCAGAAAGCTCTCGCCGAGCAAATGCATATGGACGGGCTCGGGCGGACGTTTTCTCGAAAGCCCGCATATGTACAAGATAAACGGCGCGTACTATCTTATGGCGGCGGAGGGCGGCACGGAGTACGGTCACATGATAACCTGCGCGCGTTCCGACAGCGTATGGGGACATTTCGAGAGCTTCCCGAACAATCCCGTTATCACAAACCGCAACAAAGCGCCGTGCATAATTCAAGGAATAGGCCACGGCGACCTTATCCAAGACAAGTACGGCGACTGGCATATTCTCTGTCTGGGATTCCGTCAGCTCGGCGAGTGGGTGCCGTATCACAATCTCGGCCGCGAGGTGTTCCTTGTGCCCGTGACGTGGAGCGAGGACGGCATGTTCTTCGCGGGGAACGACGGAACCTGCGGCTTCGAGTACGAGATAAAGGGCGATTTTTCGCAGGAGCGCCAAAGCCGTTTCACGTTTGCGAACTCGCGGCTTGAATGGGTAAATCTGCGTCACCCCGTAAAGGAAAACTATGGGATAACGGACGAAAAGATAACGCTGCATGGCACGGAAAAAACGCTCGACGACGTTGACAATCCCACATTTCTCGGCATACGTCAGCGCGAGTTTACAGGCACCTTACGTACCAAGGTAACGCTTGAAAACGGCGAAGCGGGAATCACCGCGTATATGTGCGAGCAGGAGCATTACGACATCGCCGTTCGGAAAACCGGGGACGGTTATGAAGCCGTTGCGAGGCTGAATATCGGCGGCATCAAGCATATAGCAGGCGCCTGTCCGATAAATGGAAACAGCGCGGAGCTTATTATCAGAATGGATAACAGCGGCTATACGATGATAGTTTCCGATGACAGCGGCGATACGGTTCTGGGGTACGGACAGGCGAAGTATCTGTCGAGCGAGGTGTCGGGAGGATTTACGGGCGTAGTCCTCGGGCTGTACGCTATAAACGGCACGGCGGAATTTACCGATTTCGAGTACGCTTTATTTCGGGCGAAATCTCGTGCGGAATTACAAGAATTATACTCGCTCTGTACGCCGTGAATGACACAGCGGAGTTTACCGGGTTTGAGTAGCTTTTTTTAAAACGGAACGGGAGGCGGACAAATGCCTAAAACTATCCGAATTATAATCAACCTCGTTTTCTCGCTGATACTTTTTATACTGCTGATAAGCAAGACGGCAAACACGTTCTCGGATTTTAACGGTCTTGCGGAGCGCTGGGCTTTTGACGAGCCGCGTGAGCTGTTTCAGTCAACTCCCGAAAAGGAATCGTGGCTGAGGGTCATATTTTTCGTGTTCGGAGTTTATCCGGCTATTCTGCTCACCGCGGCGGCGGTCTGGCTGCGCGGAGTTCCGCCGATAGTGTTAAGCGCGCTTGGAGGAGTAATGGCGTTCGTGCTGTATCTCTTTGAAATGTTGTTTGTGACCGTATATGAAATACTTGAAGTCGATATATACATGGGCTTTGACCCGCTGATCTCCGCGTGGACTTACATAATCGCGTTCTTTGTGTTGGCGATATCCATTGCGGAGCTGGTCATCGGCAAAAAGAAAAGATTGTATTAGGCGGTGATTATGGAAATTGAAATAAGAAAAGCCGAGCCGCGAGATATTTCGCGCATTATGGACTTGCTGTCACAGGTGCTGGAGGTTCACGCGGCGGGACGTCCCGATCTGTTCAAGTCGGGAACGACAAAATACGCGCCCTCGGAGCTTGAGGAAATTATCGCCGACCCGGAGCGCCCCATTTTCGTAGGCGAGCATGACGGCGTTGTACAGGGCTACGCGTTCTGCGTGTTTCAGCGGCACGAGGAGCAGAACACTCCCGAATTCACCACATTGTATATCGACGACCTCTGCGTCGACGAAAATGCGCGGGGAATGCATGTCGGCAGAGCGCTCTACGAGTATGTTCTCAAATTTGCCAAGGAGAGCGGCTGCTACAACGTCACGCTTAATGTATGGGCGTGCAACGAGAGCGCAATGAAATTTTACGAGAAATGCGGACTTTCGGTGCAGAAGATCGGAATGGAAAAAATACTGTAAAAAATGGGGAGCATGCCGCTCCCCATTAAATATTCAGCCGATCTTGAATTCGCCGTCGCCTATAATTATCGCGTCGATATCGTAGATATCCACGGGGTATTTCCACATAAAATGATAGTCGCTGTAAATTGAGCCGTTCGTTTCCGAGAGATTGCCGCCGTCGTATTTATTCCAACAGAGCATTCCGCTGTCAGTCACACTGCCGTCCTTGAAGCGTACTTTGACAGTCTCACGAACATCATCATAGTCGACCATATAATCCTTCACGCCGTCCTCGTTGCCGTCTGCGTTTATCCGTCCTTTGCCCCATTCCACACGCAGATAAAGAGACAAGGGGGTAAGCTCAGCAGAGTTTATGGAATACATTTTCTCCCCGAAGCTGAACGCCACACTGTTCTCAAGCGAAAGCTCAGAGCTTTCATTGATGAAGTCGTATTTTATAGTGAGCTTATCGGGTATTCCGTCCGCTTCCTCAAAACAGCGGATGCCGTCAGACGACTTCAGGTGGATCCCCCGTATGTCGAAAGTGATCTCCTTGTCTTTAAGCGACAGTGGCTTGACGTCGTATCTCTGCGCACAGTGGATGACATTGCCTTCCTGCCCGAGTATATCAGGCGACTCGTTTTCGGAAAACTTCGTGATATCAAAATCATTGACATCATCGGATCGAAGATGATCCTCCACATATTCGCTGACCAGCATATCATAGCTTTCATAGGTGGACCAGATCGTCACAAACGCTTCATCGCCGTTGGAATAGGTATATTCTCCAAGGTCGTTTTTAAAGGTATAGCCCTCGTCAAGTATAATGTCGTATAGCAAAAAAGAAGTGTGCTTATCCGCTGCAACGCCAAGCATCTGTATCGTGTATCCGTCACGCTCATAACGTTCGGCGAGCTCCTCACTGCCAATACTGTCAAGATCATAGTCCTTGAATGTAAAGCCGTTTGTGCTTTCGGGTTTGTTGAACAGACTGCGTATTGCCGACGGCAGATCCCAATTGACCGCCGCCGAAACTCCTACTGTAGTGCAGAGCAGCACAGCTGCCGCTGCTGCCGGAATAATTATTGCATTTTTGCCAAAAAGCTTCTTTTTGTTGAAATTGCTCATATTTACCGCCTTTCTGTCGATAACCGCGCTAAGCAGCTCCTCGTCGCTCATACGGGGAGATATCTTCTCAAAAAGCGCATTGTATTTTTCTTTCATACTCATTCCTCCCTCAAGAGCATATCCTTCAAGCGTTCCCGCGCACGCGAGAGCCGTGTGGTGACCGTCGACACCGAAGCCCCGATAATATCCGCGATCTCTTTTACTGAGTACCCCTCATAGTAGTACAGATGAATTACGGCACGGTATCTGGGTGGCAGCGACATCACTGTTTCCAGCAGCTCGTATTCCTCCGGCTCAAGCGCGGGGAGATCTTCGTCAAGCTCCTCGAGCTGCATGGAACGCTTTGAACGCAGGAGGTTTTTCGAGAGATTTATCGTGACGCGGATAAGCCACGCCTTGCAGTTCTCGGGCGACGCGAATTCGCCGCTATAGCCGAGAAACTTTACAAAGGCGTTCTGGCATATGTCCTCGGCGTTCTCGCAGTTGCGCACATAGCTGAACGCAAGCCGATAAAGCGTGCCGTGGAACATTCGTACATATTCCGTCAGCTCATCGTTCGTCATTTTAAGGCTCTCACCTCCGGTGTGAAAAACGTCTTTCACTTATAAGACAATCGAAAAGGCGGTATTGTCACATAAAAAAATTATTTTTTTGATTATAGCATATACTTATTATAATGTCAATGTTTTGGTAAATTATTGTTTTGCGTGGCAGTGCTGGGCTTGCGGAAAATTTTTTTGTAGGTTAGAGCTTGTTCACATAAAATTGTTGACAAATAGGGCAAAACGTGTTATAATAT
>CAYWIP010000120.1:0-4667 GCA_964458395.1 uncultured Ruminococcus sp. | reverse complement strand
AGTGCGGACTGCTTAACGAAAAGGAATTCGTAACGATGATAACGCAGTTTTGTGCCAAACACGGACAAACCGAATGTACGGCATGGCTGCTCGATTACGCAAACCGCAGGTTCGGCTTTGAAAAGGAGGATAAATATGAGCTTTGACGAACTGTATGAATTTGACGAAAACACCTTAGGCGGCACAGGCATAGCCATAAAGGGCTACAAAGCCAAGAATGACCCAACGGTAACGGATATCACAATACCGTCAGAGCATAACGGCGTACCCGTAACGGATATGTACTACGAAGCGTTTGGCGACGCGGTATATCTGCGCTCGGTATACGTTCCCGACAGCGTAAAGCGGATATGGGGCTGCTGCTTCGCGCGCTGCTCGTCGCTCGAAAAGGTCAGACTTCCCGAAACGCTGTATATGTTCAGCAGTTATATTTTCTGGGAGTGTTCCTCGCTGAAAGAGGTCATTTTTCCCAAAAACATCACCGAGCTTCCCGTCGCGTGTTTCATGGGCTGCTCGTCGCTGGAGCGCATCGAGCTGCCCGAGGGTCTGAAAACCATCGAATCAATGGCGTTTTTATACTGCGTTTCCCTTAAAGAAATAACTCTGCCGAAAAGCATGGTCAGTGTTGACGGTTACGATTTTGAGACCTGTGCCGCGCTTGAAAACGTTATTTTCAAAAATCCCAAAACCGAAATCCTGAGAACATTCGGCAGCTGCCCCAATCTCTCCGCCGATGTGCTGCTTATGTCGGCGCTTTGCACCGCGGATATAGCAAATGTCAATTTCGCGGAGCTTGCGGCGAAAGGACGCCGTATAGATTGGGAGTTCATAGCGCGGGACCGCGTATTCCGCCGCGCCCTGGAGCTTAATAAATTCGACGGCTGCGATACGTCCGAGATAGCTAAGGAGCTTGTAAAAGCGGGAAATCTTCCGAATATCATCCGCGCGTCTGAGCACGGCTGGATAACCCCGGAGAATATAGACGCACTGATAGATATCGCGTCGGAAAACAAAAACGCGGAAATGACAGCGTGGCTTCTCGATCAAAAAAACCGGAAATTCGGCTTTGAAACGGAGGATAAGCATGAGCTTTGACGAGCTTTATGAATTTAAAGCAAACACTTTAGGCGGCATAGATATAAAGGGCTTCAAGCAAAAAAACGACCCTGCGGTAACGGATATCTCGATATCGCCCGAGCATAACGGCGTACCCGTAACGGAGCTGTCCCACGAAGCGTTTGGCGATGCGGTATATCTGCGCTCGGTATGCGTTCCCGGCAGCGTACAGTGGATATGGGGCTGCTGTTTTGCGCGCTGTTCGTCGCTGGAGCGTATCGAGCTGCCCGAGAGCATTAAGCTTATCGGAGCATGGGCGTTTTCGGGCTGCTCTTCCCTCAAAGAAATAACGCTGCCGAAAAGCGTACAAGTCATTGAAGGCACCGCATTTGAAAACTGAGCTTTGCTTGAAAACGTCGTATTCCGAAATCCCCGAACCCACATCTCGGGAACGTTCAACGATTGCCCCGGGCTCTCCGCCGACGTGCTGCTTATGTCGGCGCTTTACACCGCAGATATAGCAAACGTCAATTTCGCGGAGCTTGCGGCAAAACGCCTCCCTATAAATTGGGAGTTCATAGCGCAGGACCGCGTATTCCGCCGCGCACTGGAGCTTAGTAAATTCGACGGCTGCGATACGTCCGAGATAGCTAAGGAACTTGTAAAAGCGGGAAATCTGCCGAATATCATCCGCGCGTCTGAGCACGGCTGGATAACCCCGGAGAATATAGACTCGCTTATAAATACCGCGTCGGAAAATAAAAACGCGGAAATGACCGCATGGCTTCTAGATCACAAAAACCGAAAATTCGGCAGTAACGGAGAGGACAATTATGAACTGCAGTGAACTGTTCGAGTTCAAAAAAATCAAGGGCGGTTACGAGCTGACGCGTTTTCTGCCCCATAAAAACCGGGAGATAACCGAGGTCGGAATACCCGCCCGGCATAACGGAGAACCCGTCGTCCGTATAGGCGAGGAAGCGTTCTATAACGCGGAGTTCCTTGAAAAAGTCCATATCCACGACTCCGTTACCGGGATAGGCGGCAGCGCGTTTGCCGACTCGTACAGCCTTGAAAGGATCAATATTCCCCCGAGCGTAAAAATAATAGAAAATCTGGCGTTTTCCCGCTGTGCGGACCTTCGCGAAATAAATTTCTCCGAGGGTCTTGAATCGATCGGCGCGTGCGCTTTCGACGTCTGCGAAGACTTTCTCCGAGCGGTAACTCTCCCCAAAAGCCTGAAATTTCTCGGCAATAACGCGTTTGACAGCTGCTGGGAGCTTAAGAGCGTTGAATTTCGGAATCCCGACGTGCATTTCAGAGACGACGTGTTCTCAAATTGCCCGAATCTTCAACTCGAAATTCAGCTTATGAGCCTTGTGCGCTCCTGCGATATCACCCGTCCGATCGCGGAATCGGTATACGGACGATATGCCGATCGGCATAAACCGTTCGGGGAATTAGTATTTATGAGCGACCCGCTTCTGTGCGGCACAAAGGTTTTCGGGCTTGCCCTGAAAAACAAATGCTTCCGCGAAGCCGACGGCGAAGACCTTTTCGCGCTGCTTTCCGCAATGATCGAGGGCGGTCTGCGCGAGCATCTGCAATTGGCGGCGGAGGGCGGATTGCTCTCGGACGCGGAGCTTTCGGACAAACTGATCGGCTATTCGGCGAGGGCGGGCAGAACGGAGCTGACCGCATGGCTCCTCGAATACAAAAACCGCGCCCTCGGCTATGACAAAGGAGAAAAATATGACCTGTGACGAGCTTTACGAATTCCGCGAATACAATAACGTATATATGCTCACCCGTTACCTCCGGACCGGCGATCCCGGTATAACGGAGCTTGAAATACCGTCGGAGTACCGTTCAAAGCCCGTAACGACGATCGGCGATTCGGCTTTCCGCAAGGCGAAATATCTCCGCTCCGTAACGCTGCCCGACAGCGTAAGCGAGCTTGGCTCGGAGATTTTCAGAGACTGTGTGGAGCTTGTCGGGGTAAGACTTCCGCGCGGCATATGCAGCATACCCGCGTTTGCTTTCGACGGCTGCTCCTCGTTGAAAAGCGTCGAGCTTCCCGAAAGCGTAACAACGATATTCGACGACGCGTTCACCGATTGCGTATCGCTTGAGGAGATCGTTCTCCCGAAAAGCTTCCGGAGCATTGAGGGCGCTTCTTTTTCCGGCTGTACCGATCTCCGCTCGGTGGTATTTCAAAGCGGGGGAGTATATGTCAGCCCGTACGCGTTTGACGACTGCCCCGCGCTCCCTCCTGAAACGGTAATGCGCGCGCTCGTTCCCGGGGACGATATAACGGAGCCGTTTATCCCCTCGGACGAGGTCGTGTTTAACGGCTGTTCGGCGCTGCGCCGCGACGTTTTCGAGCTTGCGGTAAAGTACGACAGCTTTTCAAGGATCGACAAGATCACCGTGTTCCGTGCTTTGTTTTCGGACGGGCTGTTTGTTGAATATTACCCGATAATGAGCGAAAGCGGCTGGCTTTACCGCGAGGAAAATATGACGGGCTTCGGGGAAATGCTGTCGAACATCTTCAGCGGAGAACACTGCGACGAGCCGGAGATATGGAACAAAATGGATTTCTGGACGTCCGACCAAAGGCTGCTGGACGGAATTATCACCGAGCGCGGCTTCGCCGAAAAGCTGCTGGAGCGCTCGGTCAGCCTGAACAAAACCGAAACGTCGGCGCGTCTTCTCGAATACATAAACAACAAATTCGGCGTTGACGGAGAGGATAATTATGAATTGTAAAGAGCTGTTCGAGTTTGAAATTATCGACGACGTATGCTGCCTGAAGCGCTATATGCGAAGAGACGACCCGTCGCTGACGGATATTGAGATACCCGACGAGTATACGGGCAAAAAACTCGGTCGGATAATGCCGTGTGCGTTTGCAGGCGCGCGTTATATCCGCACCGTACATATCCCGGAAAGCGTCACCGAGCTTGAAAGTTATACGTTTTGGGATTGTGCGTCTCTCGTAAGTATAGTTATCCCTCCGAAAACACGGCGGATACGCAATGGCTGCTTTAAGGACTGCACCTCGCTGGAGGAGGTAGATATCACGGAGGGTTTGGAAAAGATAAGCTATCGCGCGTTTGCAGAATGTGTTTCCCTGAAAAAGATCACGCTTCCGGAGACCTTGAAAGAAATATCGAACAGCGCCTTTGAAAATTGCCTGTCTCTGGAGGAAATAACGCTGCATAGCCGCAATATAAAAATTTCAGGCGGCGGCGGAGCGTTCAGCTGCCCGAAGCTCCCCGCGGAAACGCTGGCGATATTCGCGAAAAACCGATACCGTAAGGATCAAAAAACCTCCGTAAACTGGCGGCTTGCTTTATCAAGAGCGGATGTTTTCGCCTTGGCACTTAGAGCCTGTTTAGTATCTCGCCACGCGCATCTCACTTGCATCTTTTCCGCCACACTTAGGCAATTTTTCTTGAAATACATACAGTATTCCTGCGAAAAATTGCCGTCGTTTGGCGAAAAATCTGCCGCGTGATCTGCACGCGTCGAGATACTAAACAGGCTCTTAAAGATACCGACGATCTTCCCCCGCCCGGGCGCGTTGTCGGCATTGGCGACATTTCCTT
>CAYWIP010000119.1:0-4974 GCA_964458395.1 uncultured Ruminococcus sp. | reverse complement strand
AACCATGACTGGCTTGTCATGGTTTTACCCGACAAATATATTATAGTAGGAGGAGATAAAATGGTTGAATGTACAAATCTGACAAAATCCTATAAGAAAAAGCGCGTCGTCGACGGACTGAGCTTCCGCGTGGAAACGGGTGAGGTATTCGCTTTTCTCGGCAGCAACGGCGCGGGGAAAACCACCACTATCAAGATGATGCTGGGACTGACAAGGATCGACGGCGGAAGCGTCCGTATTGATAAAGGTGCGCGCGTCGGGTATTCCCCCGAAACGCCGTATTTCCCGCCGTTCCTTACCGGAAAGGAAACGCTGCTCTATTACGCGGGATTACAGAATATCCCGAAAGCGGACGGAAAAGCTCAGGCGGCACGGCTTCTGGAAACGGTCGGTCTGGAGGACATCGGGACACGGGTCAGCCGCTACTCGAAGGGAATGCTCCAGCGGCTCGCGCTCGCGCAGGCATTGCTCGGCGATCCCGATCTGCTGATACTCGACGAACCCACCGCAGGATTGGATGCGCTGGGCAGACACGAGATGATGCTGCTTATCGGCAATCTGAAGTCGCTCGGCAAAACGATTATTATCAACTCGCACATATTGAACGACGTAGAACGGGTATGCGATCGAGGCATAATCATCAAGAACGGCAGAAAAGTGGGAGAGTGGCGCAGCTCGGACAACGATTCGAGGTCGCTTGAGGAAATGTTTATTGAATTTGTCGGAGGTGAGCGAAATGACGATAGTCCTGACCGCGTTTAAGGAAAAGCTCCTGCGCAGGGGGCTGTACATCATTTGTGCTATCGCGATACTTATACTTGTAATATTCAGTTCGGGAGCGGGAACCATTTCAATAAACGGCGAACCCGTGACGGGATATAAAACGCTCGCGCCAATACTTCTTTCGGTCGTCAACACATTCGCGTGCGCGTTTGCCGTAATAACGAGCCTCGGAACTATCCCCGCCGAATACGAACGCAAAACCAGCCACCTTGTCTGGATAAGGAATGTCCCGCAATACCGCTATCACGGCGGGCTTACGTTGGCGAATATCCTGTCGGGAATATGCTGTGAGGGCATTTTATTCGTCGCTATGGCGGTGTTTGCAGCATTAAACGGCGGCGCTGTCCGGCGGCTTATCCCCGCGTTCGCGGCGGTCGGCGTGAATGTTATCGCGTTATGTGTTATCACAAGCGCGCTAAGTCTTGTGCTGCCAAAATTGGTTGCCGGCGCAGTTTCAATGGTTTACGCCGCCGCGGGAGTGTTCCACGGGCTGTTGCTGACGCTTAAGGACGTGTTAGGCGGATTTGGCGGAGAAATGGTAAAATACGCGCTGAAGCTCGTTCCAAATATTGACGAGGTGCAGTCGCAGGCGGGAAACCTGCTTACGGGTAAGTCCGTCGATCTGCATTCTATCTTTGCCGTACTGCTCGCGGCATACGCATTCGCGCTGCTGATACTGTTCTACAAAAAGAGGGAGGTCTGACTATGAAAAGGATTATCTGCGCCGTAACTGTCGGCGTCGTACTGCTCGCGGGTTTCTTCGCAACGGGCACTTACGGGCTTTCCGAGGCGAATATCGAGGTATACGCAACGGCAATCGGATTGGAAAAGGGGGACGGGAATTTCGGGTTCGCGGACTTCCTGCTTACGGATTATCCCGTCGCGTTTTACGACGGTGACAACGACTACAAGCTCACCATGCAAAACGGCGAACTGCAGATTACGAAGCGACCGCCCGTTATAAATTCGATTGTCGCGACCGCCTATGAGGTGGACGGGAAACCAGAGGTGCTCTCGCCGACTATCGAGAAAATGTCATCGTTTATGTCGCTGATCGACATGGGAATGACCGAGTATACCCCCGAGCGGCATGCGGTAACGCTCTGGCATGAAGCGTTCCATTGCTACCAGATAGCAAATTATTTGGGCTTTATCGAGAATATATGCGCCGACATAAACGAGCAGACTATCGTTGAGCAGGCGGACGGAAACGCCCGCGCTGTCGAGCTGCTCAAGCTGCAAATGCAGCTGCTGGAAACGTCCGTAAAAACTGACGATATTGACAAAATACGTGAAAATATGGTAAAATATAAACAGGCGGACGAGGAGCGCGCGGCGCTGCTTTCGGAAGACGCGGCGGCAAACGAAAAATATTACACGATAGTTGAGGGCACGGCTTGCTACGTCGAGTCTTGCGCGTTCAAGGAGCTGCTCCCCGAGAGCTTTGACGAGGAATATATCAACGCGATAAGTTCTTACGGCAACGGTTCGTCAAAGTATTACCACATCGGTATGGCGGAGTGCATGATACTGGAAAGGCTCGCTCCCGAAAGACTGAGCGGTTATACGTTTTCGGAGCCGCTTATCGATATGATATATGAGGAGTTGGGTATATGAGATACAGGGTGCTTGCGGCGGACGACGAGACGGAGCTTCTCGACGCTCTGGAGCTGTACGCCGAGCGCGAGGACATCGAGCTTATCAAGGCTGACGGCGGCGTTTCGGCGCTGGAATTATTCGCAAAGGAAAAGCCGCATCTGGTGCTGCTTGACATTATGATGCCCGAGCCGGACGGTTTTTCGGTTTTGCGGCGGATCCGCGCGGAGAGCAGCGTTCCTGCGATAATGCTGACCGCGCGCGGCGAGGATTACGACAAAATCCTCGGGTTGGAGCTCGGCGCGGACGACTATATAACAAAGCCGTTTAACCCGCTGGAGGTCGTCGCACGGATAAAGGCGCAGCTGCGGCGCTGCTACGATTACAAGGGAAGCTCTGCCGATGATGAGTTGCGGTGCTTCGATATCGTTCTGAAACGCTCTGAGGGCTGCGCGTACAGGGGCGGCAGAGCGCTGGAGCTGACTAAAACCGAACTGCTCATTCTGGAGCTGCTGATGAGCGGACACGGCAGAATATTCACCAAGCGGCAGATATTCGACTACGCGCGTAACGGCGAATACATCGCCGACGACAACACGGTAATGGTGCATATAAGCAACCTTCGCGCCAAAATCGAAGACGACCCGAAGGCACCGAAAATCTTAAAAACCGTCAAAGGGCTGGGCTATAAAATTGAAAAGGAGCAGTCGTGAATACCAAGAGGAGGCTTTTTCGGAAAAGCATATTTTCAAAGCTCATCGGCAGCTTTATTCTGTTCGCTGTTGCGATAGCGGTAACGTTCGCGCTGTGTCTGCTGCTGGAGATGACGTTTATCGGCGGAGGCGACATAGGAAAATTAACGCCCGATGCGATCATTGACGAGTACGGCAACGTCATGGATATCGAGACCGTCGGTATGCTCGGCGGATGGATCGAAGAACTGGACGAAAACGATAATATACTGCGGGTCTATGGCAATAAAAAGACCGCCGTATTGCATTATGACACGGACGAGCTGCTTCGGCTTACATCCATGTACAGCGATTACGAATTTGTGGGAATATATGTTGCGCCCGAAAGCTCCGAGCGAAGGTTTCTCTGCGTTTATGACAGGAAAATAGTACAACCGACCATGAACGTTATATTGAATAACATTCCCTCACAAGGACAGCCCGGTTTTTTAATGCTGTTTATTCCGCTTTCGATAGCGGAGATAGTGCTGATAAGTCTGTATCACAGGCGGAAAATAAAACGTCCGCTCGACAGTATAATCGCGGGAATGGAAAGTCTTAAATCCGGCAATTCCTCCGCGCGCATCGACATCAGGACAGAAGCCGAGTTTGAGGAAATAGTCGAAACGTTCAACATTATGGCAGACAGGCTGGAGCGGGAAAAAACGGAAAAGGAGCGCCTTACCCAAAGCAAAAACCGTATGCTGCTTGAGCTGTCGCACGATATACGAACGCCCGTCGCGACGATAAAAAGCTGCGCAAACGCACTCGAAGCGGGGCTTGTTCCCGAGGAGCGCATACAAAGATATTACCGCACCATTGACGCGAAAGCTGACAGGGTGCGCATATTGTCCGACGATATGTTCACGATGCTGAAAATGGACACACCCGATTATACGCTAAACCTTGAATGGACAAATATGTGCGAGTTCCTTCGTCGGCTTTGCGCGGAGTATTACGACGAAGTAACGGAAGCGGGCTTTGAGTTTATCGTCGATATTCCCGAAAATGATATCTTCACGGAAATAGACGTGAAGATGTTCCCGCGCGTCGTGGGAAATCTTCTATCAAACGCGGTAAGGTACAACGACACCGGCAGTACGATCTCCGCAAGGCTTGCCGCGGATAAAATGCTCACGATCGAGATTGCCGACGACGGTCAGCCGATCGCGCTTGCCGAGGAGGTGTTCACCGCGTTTTCGCGCGGCGACAAGGCTCGCAGAACGGACGGCGGTACGGGGCTCGGTCTCGCCATTTCCAAGCTGATAGTCGAAAAGCACGGCGGGAAACTCAGCTATTTCCGCGAGGGTAAGGAGAATGTTTTTCGAGTTAAATTGAATATTCATTAGTTTGGCAGCTCATATTAGATTTGTCGCTTTATTTTAGGTTCGGGGTCCCTAAAACGCAATTCGAGGGGGATTCCTCGAATTGGAAGAAAGCCCCAAAGAATACGGGTTTTTCTGTGCTTGCAAGGCTAAATCCGGAAAAAAATACCCCTTGATATTACCGTTTCAAGGGGTATTTCGTGTAAGTGGTCAAATATGTGGTCATCAAGCGGTTTGCGGTAATTTCCGATCCGCCAAAAAGCCGTGATAGTGTAGTGTCAAAGGGTGTTTGCGGAATTGAGTTATACGATATGCTCCTGCGCATTTATGCTCACGAAGAGAGCTGAAATTGTCCTATCCACCGCAAATGGCTTTTTATAGCCGTTTCCGCTCCACGGCAAATCCTCTTCGGCGGTCTTGTATCTGTTGTTTCCGTGTGATCCAAAGCTGTCTATGGTCAGATATGTGGTCAAACGGGAGACAACCCATATGCACTAACCTAAGCAAGGCGCAGTCATTTGCAAACGAACACCTGTTTT
>CAYWIP010000118.1:0-5349 GCA_964458395.1 uncultured Ruminococcus sp. | reverse complement strand
TGAGATGTTCCACAAGACCCTTGACGAGGCTGTTGCAGGCTACAACATCGGCGCGCTGCTCCGTGGCGTTACCCGTGATGAGATCGAGCGCGGTCAGGTTCTCTGCAAGCCCGGTTCTATTCACCCGCACACCAAGTTCAGCGGTCAGGTTTACGTTCTTAAGAAGGAAGAGGGCGGCCGTCATACTCCGTTCGTTTCCAACTACCGTCCGCAGTTCTTCTTCAGAACCACAGACGTTACCGGCGTAATCACTCTTCCTGCTGACAAGGAAATGTGCATGCCCGGCGATAACGTTGTAATGGACGTTGAGCTGATCACTCCTATCGCAATTGAGGAAGGTCTCCGCTTCGCTATCCGCGAGGGCGGTCACACCGTTGGTTCCGGCGTTGTTACCAAGATCAACGCTTAATTGCCGAGTTGACTGAATAAAGCTTGCCGCTGCTCGTTTGAGCAGCGGCAATTTTTTATTTCAGCAGGAAAGCCTTAGCGCCGTGAGAGTTAAGCTTGACAGTCAGCGTATCGGTCAGCTCTTCGGTATCTCCCGACCAAAGCTCCAAGGTGGTTTTCGGCTCGAATATCTCAAGGTCGGAGAGGGGAATTTCCACTGTTCCCGCTTTTTTACACGCGTTGAATACGGCGGCGTATTGTCCTCCGTCGGCACAGTAAGCCGTCCAGAGAACGTACTCGTTTCCGTTGATTTCGCGCCGCCACACCTGATGCGAGTGCCGCGCGGTCTTATGCATCGTGAGGATACGCTCGTTGGTAAGCAGCTTCATCGTGAACTCGTCGAAGCCCGTCATTTCGCCGCCGATCATCAGCGGCGAACGGAAAATGCTCCAGAGCGTCAGCATGGTGAGCTGCTCGTCCTTGGTGAATTTCGTGCGGTTCGCCTTGT
This sequence comes from uncultured Ruminococcus sp., assembly GCA_964458395.1. Taxonomy (GTDB): domain Bacteria; phylum Bacillota; class Clostridia; order Oscillospirales; family Ruminococcaceae; genus CAG-115. The sequence continues at coordinate 4,454 of CAYWIP010000118.1, read as the reverse complement.
TGTAGTCCTGGAGTATAGGACCGATCGGCAGCATATCCGCGTCGGGGAAATGCCCCGCTCCCGAATGAGCCGACCATTTTTCGGCGCGCTCAAACATTGCGTACAGCAGCTCCCACTTGTCCCAGAAGTCGTCCGTAATGCGCCACATATTCGCGACCTGCTTATACAGCTCCGCCTTTTCGAGAAGAGCAGGCCCCGGCGACAAGCTCAGCACCATATCCCGTCCGCAGGCGCGCAGTGATTCGCTCAACAGTACAAGCTCCTCTTCCTCGTGAGGGAGCTCGCGGCAGATATCGTCGGCCTTGATAAAGTCCACACCCCACGAAGCATACAGCTCGAACAGGCTGTCGTAATACTCACGCGCGCCGTCCTTTGTCGGGTCAATGCCGTACATATCGGTGTTCCATGCGCATATGCTCGCGGTTTTGGCGATCTCGCGGGCGGTCTTGTCCGTGCCCTTGATCTTGCAGTTGCGGTGAACTGCCTGTCGGGGAATCCCGCGCATTATGTGTATGCCGAACTTCAGACCAAGCGAGTGGACGTACTCCGCAAGCGGCGCGAAGCCTTTTCCGTCCGAGGCGGACGGAAAGCGGTTCTCCGCGGGGAGCAGACGTCCGTATTCGTCCATGCGCAGCTCCGTGAACGGACTGTACTCGTGCGACTTCGCGTTCGGCTCCGACCACTGGATATCCACGACGATATACTCCCAGCCGTATCGTTTAAGGTGTTCCGCCATAAATTCGGCGTTCTTGCGGACGGTGTTCTCGGTGACGGACGCTCCGTAACAGTCCCAGCTGTTCCAGCCCATAGGGGGCGTTTTTGCAACCATGTTTTTTCCTCCGGTCGATTTAAATTTGGGGTTCACAATATAGTGCGGTATTCAAAAAAAGTGACCTGTCAGGCCGCCTTTGGTATAACGGAATAACAACACAACCTTCACAGACAATGGTAATACAATGGGTCAATATACACATTATACCACAGAGGAACGCAGAATGTCAAGGCTATGTAGGCGCAGTATTGCGGAAATTGTTCCCGGCTTTCATTATCAGATGAGCATTATCAGCGTTCCCGCAACTATCATAAGCAGCCCTACAACCCCTTTTTTGGATAGCTTTTCCTTGAAAACTATGTAGGAAAACAGCACCGTGACAACAATGCTCAGCTTGTCGATCGGAACCACCACGCTTGCCGCTCCGTCCTGAAGCGCCTTATAATAACACAGCCACGACCCGCCCGTCGCAAGCCCCGACAGACCGATAAATATCAGTTCCTTTTTGGGAATACTCTTTACGGTATCAGCTTTTTTCGTGACGAATACCATGACCCACGCCATTATCAACACAACAACTGTGCGTATTGCAGTACCCAGGTTTGATTCTACCTCCGAAATACCGATCTTTCCGAGAATAGAAGTAAGGCTCGCGAATACCGCCGAGCCTGCCGCGTATAATATCCAGCTCTTTTTCGCGGACTTGTTTTCGGTTACGTCCTTTTTTTCGATCATCAAAAACGTTCCCGCGCCCACAAGAACAACGCCCGCCGCTTTAGCAGGCGTTATTTTCTCGCGAAGAATAATAAATGCCAGAAGTATCGTCAATATCACGGAGGACTTGTCTATCGGAACCACTTTGTTGATGTCACCCAGCTGAAGCGCTTTAAAATAACACAGCCACGACGCTCCCGTTGCCAAGCCCGACAAAATAAGGAACGTCCACGTGCGCCCCGAAATGCCGCCTATGCCCGATTGTGAGCCGACGATAAACACCATTATCCATGAGAAGATCAGCACGACTATTGTGCGCACAGCCGTTGCTACCGTCGAGTCCGTCTGCTTTATACCGCACTTTGCGAGAATTGCCGTAAGCCCCGCGAACACCGCGGAGCCGAATGCAAATACTATCCACATTTTCGTCACCTCATCATTTGTCCGAAAAAATAACGCTTATTTCCGTGCCTTTGTTTTCTTCGCTTTTAAGGCGGATCTCCGCGTTATGGCAAATAGCGCCGTGTTTTACGATAGCAAGTCCCAGACCGGTTCCTCCCGCCGATTTTGAGCGTCCCTTATCCACACGATAAAACCGCTCAAAAACGCGGCTTTGCGCATATCCCGGTATGCCTATTCCCGTGTCGCGTACGGTCAGCGTAACGGTGTGCTTTTCCGTGTCCGGGGAGATAACAATGTCGGCGCTGCCGCCGTTCTTGTTATATTTTATAGCGTTGTCGCAAAGATTAAAGATCATTTCGTCCAAAATTTTCCGCACGCCGGTTATCTGCGCGTTTCCGATAACGGTTACGGCAAGGTTTTTATTTTCGGCGGCGAACGCCAGCCGCTTTGCAGCGTCCTCCGAAAGCTCGCGCAGATCCACGCGTTCGCGCTCGAATTGCGCGGAGTTCTCCTCAAGCTCGGACAGTTTGATAATATCTCCGACCAGAACGATAAGCCTTTGGGCTTCATCGTATATTGATCTTGAAAAATCCGCGGCTATATCATCGGGAACTCCGTTCATCATCATTTCCGCAAAGCCGGAGATTGACGTCAGCGGAGTTTTCAGCTCATGGGAAACGTTGGCGGTGAATTCTCTGCGGAGCTGCTCGCGCTGAACGCGTTCGGTAACGTCCAAAATGACTATGACCGCGCCGATGACTTCTCCGCTGTTCAGAACGGGATTGGCGATAATACCGTAACAGCTTTCCCCGAACGTCATTTCATTTTCGGAGCGCTCTCCCGACAAGGCGCGTTCCACCGCGTCTCTGAACGGACCTGCGCGGTTTATAGCCAGCACGTTTCCGCTCGGCGGCTCGGAAATTCCCAGAAGTCTTAAAGCGGCGGAGTTATAGGTCAGCACGTTTCTCTCCGAGTCGATCACCAGAAATCCCTCGCTCATATTTTCGGTGATGAGACGAAATTCCTCCTGCATTTGCTTCGCGTTCAGAAGCTGCTCGTCAATGACCTTTCTTTGATGCGATATTTTCCTGAGAAGCGGCGCAAGCTCCTCGTAAGCGTCGTTATTTTCGGGAGCGTCGAGATCGAGCGAATTTATCGGTTTGACAATGCTTTTCGACAATCTCAACGACAGCGCGAAGCAAAGAACGGACGATATCAGCAGTATCGCGAGTATCGGCTGCACAAGACCGAGCAGTATCGTTATCACCGTGTAATGCTTTACCGAAACGCGCAGAATATTCCCGTCGGGGATTTTTACGGCGTAATAAATTATCTTTTCGGTCAGCGTGTCTGAATACCGCACGCTCGTACCGCTGCCGTTCGCCAGCGCCTGCTTCACCTCGCCGCGTTCGAGATGGTTTTCCATTTCTGCGGCGTTCGCCTCGGTGTCGGCAATGACCGTGCCGTCGGGAGCAATAAGAGTAACGCGTTCTCCGACATCCCCGATACTCTCAAGATAATCCGCGCCCTCGCTTTCAACTGCGTGCGATATATAGACCGCCTTGCTCTTAAGCCCGCTCATAAGCTGTTCCTCAAAATATTGATATAAGATACCGAATACAAAAAGCATACTTACCGCCAGCGTTAGGAGCGCCGTAAGCAGAAACGAGCGAAATATTTTTTTAGTCATCCTTTTTTCCTATTCTGTAGCCCACATTTTTAACGGTCTGAATATAATCCGTTCCCAATTTTGAGCGCAGATTGCGGATATGAACGTCCAGCGTGCGCGATTCGCCGTAGAACTCTCCCCATACCCTTGTGAACAGCTCCCCGCGCGTCACAGCCTTGCCGTCAGCCTCAAGCAGCGCTGTCAGCAGCTCAAATTCCTTGTAGGAAAGCGCAAGCTCTTCTCCGGACAGCTGAACGATCCGCCGCGCGGGATATACCGCAAGCTCGCCGATATGATAGATCTTCTCGCTTTCGGAGGAGCCGCGGGAGCGCCGAAGCACGGCGTTTATCCTTGATACAAGCTCCGACATTCCGAATGGCTTCGCGATATAATCGTCCGCGCCGAGGTCGAGCCCCGTCACCTTGTCAAACTCGCTGTCCTTGGCGGTTAGCATGATCACCGCCGTATCGCCGTCCGAGGCGCGGAGCTTCTTCAGTATCGACAGACCGTCCTCCCCGGGCAGCATAATGTCCAACAAAATCAGATCGGGACGCGCCTTGCCGTACCTGTTCCAAAAATCACCGGGCGCGGCAAAGCCCTCTATCTCATAGCCCTCTCTTGACAGGGCATAGCAGATCAATTTACGTATATTATCATCGTCCTCGACTAAATATATTTTTCCCATATCGGATCCCCCCGTTAAATTATACTACATCGGAGCGGGATTTTCAATCGTTTTTTTCATTTGTCCGACAAGATTTTTATGCTCTCCCGTTATAGCGTAAACCACCCATTCCGCGATGTTTTCGGCATGGTCGCCTATGCGCTCGAAATATTTCGCTATCATAAGCAGATCGACAAGCGCCTCGGCGTTTTCGTGACCGTTCTGCACGGCGG
>CAYWIP010000117.1:0-5606 GCA_964458395.1 uncultured Ruminococcus sp. | reverse complement strand
GGCAAACAAGGCTCTGTATGAGGAAGTCAAAACCGTTCTCGACAAAAACAAACAGGAGCGCCACATACGCGGCGGAGAAGCTACTAAGAAAAAGTACAGTGAATTGTCAAAAAAGAAGTTTGCGAGTACATAAGATCAAAAAGCGGTGCCGGATATATTCCGACACCGCAAAATTTTTTAATCCCATTCCATAAGACCGTAGCCCAGAATACACTCAAAGGTCAACGGATAAAATCTTGAAATGCAGCAGTCGTCACGGTTTCCCTCGATCGTATAGACATTCTCCCCGTCCGTGCCGACGACAAGCCCGACATGATCCGCGCTGCCGTCGAGATCCCAATCAAAAAAGATCGAATCGGCGGGCGCGATATCCCGATAATCAGCCCAAGCCCATTGTTCATTTTCCTCAAACCAACGCTTCCCCTCGGAATTACACCTTGTAAAAAACGGTCCGTCCTTGCCCGCCTGCGCGTAGCACCACGAAACAAGCGCTCCGCACCACTCCATGTGGTATGAAAATCCGAACCAATCCCAATAAGGCTCGCCGCCAATATTGCCGACCTGACGCTTCGCAAGCTCCATAAGCTCCGGGTTTCCTTTTCTGGCTGTCGTTTTAAACCGTATATCCGGCTCGGCATACGCGGGAGCGTCGGTTATGTAATTCTCCAGCCGCCAGCCGCCGTTCTCTTTAACCGCCCTGAACAGCATAGTATTCGGCTTGGCGGAGCTTACCGTCGGGTCGCTTTCATAATACCGCCCGAATGTTATCTCCTCGTCCGACGCCTCGATAACGCCCGCGTAGGTTTCGGTTTCAAACGACTCCCCGTGATATCGTCTTAGGTGAGAGGTGTCGAAGCACAGTCCGTTATCGTCGCGGAACACATCTCCAAAGCCGTCGAAGTCCTGCGGGTGAAGTAATCTCCAAGCCTGATTTTCGGTATAGGTTCCGTAAAACAGATCGCTCATCTGCTCCGCACTTTTGAAGTATTCGGAGTTTATACGCACCACGCTGTCCGAGTTGTCCGAACTGTCGTCATCGGCGATCGTCCAGCCCTTTCCCTGCATTGCCGCAAAACAGAGGACATTGCGCTCCAGAAGCGTTTTCACGATCTCCCCGGGGCTGCCCTCCGGCAATTTACACGCGATCTCATTAAAATTTGACAGCGCCTGCGAAACGCTGCAAATTTTAATATCCGCGCTGTCGGGAATGGGTAAAGGAGCGATCTCCATGAAAGAAAAACCCGGCTCGGAGATCTCCGTTGATGTTGACTCGTCCGACGGGATTTCGGACTTTGCCGACGTGAGGGATTCGTCCGACGAACCCTCCCCCGACGATAACGGACCGCTTTCGTCGGCAGACGAGCCGGTTTCACTTGACGGACTGCTCGAATAGATACTCGTCCACGACGAAGGAGAATTCACCTCAATGTCCGTCGCAGAACAGCCGGTCATTCCGCACAATGCTGCGGCTGCCAGGAGTGCTGCGATTTTTCGCGTTACTTTAGTAAAGTGTTTCATAAAAAATTTCCTCGCTTTTTGATAAAATATAGAGTAAGACTATTAGCTAAGGCAGCTCGAAAAATTTTCCCGAGCCGCCTATCACAATTTTATCACATTTCTCCGCGTCTGTCAAGGTGCTTTACAAATATTTTGTGTCAAAAATAAAACAGCTCTTCAAATTTTTTGTCGAGCGCAATGCACAGAATAAGCGCCAGCTTTGCGGTCGGATTGAACTGTCCCGTTTCAATGGAGCTTATTGTGTTCCGCGAAACGCCCACTGCCTCGGCAAGCTCGGTCTGCGACATTCCCTTTTCGGCTCGGGCTTGCTTGAGGTTATTTTTCAGTATCAGCTTATCTTCCATATCACACCCCGAAATATTTGAGGAAATAAACTATAACAAACAGAACTCCCGCCGCACCGAAAGAGATCCCTTGGAAAAAATAACGGTGACTCCTGACCTTAGTACACCGATAAAAGCTTCCCACGGAAATTGCGAGATTTATCGTTGCAAGGTAATCCTCAAAGGGCTGGTTCCGCACAAGACGGGTAAATGAGAACACTATGCAGCATACGATCAGCACCACGATTATCCATAGCATCGACTTGTCGTTAAAATGCTGCTCCATTTCGTCGGACTGCTCGGCTCTTGCCTTTTCAAGTATTTCTTCCTTTTTCATAGCCGCCTCCTTAATAGTCCATAAAAAACGTCACAGCGGTAATGATTCCCGCCGCGATAGTAACGATACCCGCGATAAGGCACCACTTCTCCTTCGTCTTGACAAACCGGTAAATATTCCCCGCCGCCACGGAAAGACATACGACAGAGCACAGGTCCGCCGCATACATATCGCGGATACTTCTCACGATCATAAATATTCCCGCCGTCACAGCCATTACCAGATAAGTCCAGCGCATTGACCTGTCGCTTATAAATACCTCACGCTCGTCGACCTTTTCCAACTGAGCCTTTGCCAAAATCTCTTCTTTTTTCATAATTTCCTCCTTAATAACCCATAAAGAACCTTACGGTAGCGAAAACCGTCATTCCCGCAAGCACTATCCCCATTATCAGCCAGCCGACTTGTTTCAGCCTTATAAAGCGATATATGCAGCACACCGCCACGGAAAAGCAGACGGTCGCCGTAAGATCCATTATCGGCTCGCCCTCCTTACGCATACTTACAAAGAAACCTGCCGCGATAACCATTGCAATCGCCATCCAGACCGCAGATCTGTCGCGCACCGCTTTTTCCATTTCGTCCTTTTTCTCCGATCTTGCCTTTTCAAGGATCTCTTCCTTTTTCATATCAACACCTCCAAAATTCTTTGCCAAGTTTTCTTGGTAATCTTATTATAGCATTGCCAAGTTTACTTGTCAAGAGCTTTGCCAAGTTTTCTTGGAATTTTGTGTACTATCAACAACAAACCTGCTTATAAATTATACACAATATACAACAGAGCGCCGTATTTTGCATACGACGCTCCGAAATTATTCCACACACAATTATAACCGATACCGAGCTTATAGTCTATCGTACTCCTCGTCGGAAACCGCCTCGCACCATTCCGTATGTCCGTTCTCTCCCGGAACCTCGACCGCCAGATGCGAGAACCACGAATCCGCTGCGGCGCCGTGCCAATGCTTAACGCCCGCGGGAATATTCACAACATCTCCGGGCTTCAGCTTCTGCGCGGGCTTTCCCCACTCCTGATACCAGCCCTCGCCTGCAAGCACGAGCAAAATCTGTCCGCCGCCCTTATCCGCGTGGTGAATATGCCAATTGTTCCGGCAGCGCGGCTCGAACGTCACATTCGCGATGATCACCTGCTCCTTTGACAACATATTCAGATAGCTCTGTCCGATAAAATACTTCGCGAACCCGTCGTTGGGCTGCCCTGTCCTGAATACGCTTAATTCCTTTTCCATAATCATACCTCCGATCAAAAAGCACAAACCGCCTTATATCCAACGCTTAAACGCGTTTTCCGAATTTGCCGCGTCGCTGCCGCGAATGGCTATCCCCTGCTCGACCGTAGCCGTGGGAGCGCACTTCCTTATGTCGCTCACACTTCCGCCCAGACCGCTGCCCTCGTGCGTACAGAACGGCTTTATCGTCTTTCCCGAAAAGTCGAATTTCTCCAGGAACGTGAACATGGCCATCGGCAGCGTTCCCCAATAATTGGGATAGCCGAGATAGATCGTGTCATATTCGTCTATGCTGTCGGGAAAATTAACAAGCTCCGGGCGCAGATTCTTCTGCTGATCGGACTTTGCCTGCTTTATACACTCATTGTAATCGTCGGAATAAGGCGTTTTCTGCTCTATTCTGAACAGCTCGCTTTCGGTAAGCCCTGCAAGTATTTCCGCTGCTGTCTCGGTGTTTCCCTTGACGATCGTTTTAAGACCTCCGCCGAAATAGTTCTCACCCGCTCTTGAATAATAAGCTATCAAAGTTTTAGCCATAACCTAAAATCTCCCCTTTCTTATAGTAAATAATAACACAAAAACGCTTGACAAGGAAGAATAAATATGTTACTATTGTATTAACCAAAAGTTTATAGAAAGGATCGCCCGCTATGTATAATTATATGCTGGACACCTTTATTTCGGTCGCGGAGAACGGCAGCTTTTCAAAGGCGGCGGAAAGGCTTTTTATGTCGCCGACAGCCGTAATGAAACAAATAAATTCTCTGGAGAAGCAGCTTGACGTGCAGCTTTTTGAACGCAATACGTCTGGGATCAGGCTTACGAGCGCGGGAAACGTTATTCTCCGTGACGCGAGATTTTTGATAAGCTTTTCCCAAAAGTCAATAGCCGAAGCCAAGCTTGCTGCGAGAGCCGCGGAGAATATCTTCTGCATAGGTTCTTCCCTGCTGAACCCCGCAAAACCCTTTTTTGATCTATGGTATAAGCTCAACAGCGAATTTCACGACTTTAAGCTGAATATGGTGCCGTTTGAGGACAACTGCGACGGAATACTGTCCGAGATTTCCGCGCTCGGCGAGAAGTTTGACTTCCTTATCGGCGTGTGCGACTCGAAAACGTGGCTGAACCGCTGCAATATGCTGACGCTTGGACGTTACCGTAAGATGATAGCCGTTCCGCGTGAGCACAGACTTGCGGGACGTTCCTCCATTGACATTGAAGATCTGTACGGCGAAACGCTGATGATGGTAAAGCGCGGCGATTCGGGCGTCAACGACTTTCTCCGCAACGAGCTGGAAAAATTTCACCCGAGGATAAAAATTGAAAATACGCAGCAGTTTTACGACCTTTCGGTGTTCAACCGCTGCGTTGAAACAGGAAACGTTCTGCTGACGATCGAATGTTGGCGCGACGTTCACCCAGGACTTGTCACGATACCCGTAAACTGGGATTACAGCATACCGTACGGCTTGATGTACAGCCTGGAACCCTCGGAGAACGTCAGCCGCTTTATAGGGGCGGCAAGGAAATTTATCGGATAAAGAGGAATTACAATGAAAAATCATGACAGCAGCTACACCATAAATTACATCATCAGAACAGCCGAGGAATGTCTTAACGGGAAATTTCACCGCGGACAATACGTCCGGGCGATTGTTCCGCTGACATTTATCGCGCGAATCGACGCTGTGCTTGAAAGCACAAAGCCCGATGTTCTCGCCGCGCTTGAACAAACGGACGCTCCCGACCGCAACGCACTCTGCAAAGCTGCCCGTCAGCCGTTCTACAACACCTCGCCGCTTAATCTGAGCGACATTATTCACTGTGACAAGGAGCTGATCGCAGAGCGATTCAACGAGTATATGGACGGATTCTCGGAAAATGTCGCGGAAATATTGGAGCTTTTCGGGTTCAGAAACGTCGTTGAGCGCCTTGCCGAAGCTGAAGTCCTCGGCGAACTGCTGGAACGGTTCACCTCAAAATGGATAGGACTAAGTCCCGAACCGACCTATAAAAACTTTGAGCGCACCGACGTGTTGTTCCCCGGCTCGGACAGCCGCGAAATGGGCGCGCTGCTTATTGAGATCGCGGGGCGGCTCGATGAGCGCGTTATTGAGGGACAGACCCCCATTTGCACTAACTTAACCTCTTGCAAAAAGTAATAAAATATGATATAAT
>CAYWIP010000116.1:0-5905 GCA_964458395.1 uncultured Ruminococcus sp. | reverse complement strand
CGTTATTATGTACCGTAACGGAAAACAGTACGATTATCCGCTTCAGGAGCAGAATATTGAGGGCAAGTCAATTCACCGTGCGCGCGTTAAGCTGCAGGAAAACGATACGTTTATCGCCATGAGCGACGGCTGTATTCACGCGGGCGTTGGAATGTCGCTGAACTTCGGCTGGGAGCGAAAGGATATCGCGGAGTTTATGGAATCGCTGACCGACGTCGGATTTACCGCGAAAACGCTTTCAACGGTGCTTACGGACGAATGCCTGAAGCTTTACGGAAACGAACCGGGCGACGACACCACGGCGCTTACCGTGCGTATCCGCGCTCGTCAGCAAATAAACCTGATGATAGGTCCGCCCTCCGACAGAAACGACTGCGAGAAAATGGTGTCGCTGTTCCTTTCAAAGGGCGGCAAGCGTATCGTCTGCGGCGGTACTACCTCGACTATCGTTTCGCAGCACCTCGGAAAGCCGATAATCCCGAATATAAACTACTTTGACCCCGAGATACCGCCGACGGCGACTATCGAAGGAATAGACCTCGTTACCGAGGGCGTAATCACGATAAACCGTGTCAACGAATACGCAAAGGATTACCTTGAAAACAACGAGAGCTACAAGCAATGGAACTACAAGCAGGACGGCGCGGCGATGATCTCGCGTATGCTGTTCGAGGAAGCGACGGATATCAACTTCTATGTTGGCAGAGCCGTAAACCCCGCCCATCAGAACCCCAATCTGCCGATCAACTTCAACATTAAAATGCAGCTTGTCAACGAGCTGTCCGAAAGTCTGAGAAAGATGGGCAAAAAAATAAAGGTCAACTATTTCTAAGGAGAAACCGATATGGATCACAAAACCGACTATATTTACGATAAGAACGGAAAGCTCATCTACAAATTCGACACCAAGGTGCAGTACATAAAGTACAAGGTGCTGCGCGAGGTGGCGCGTCAGGCATGGACCGGAACGCTCTTTGAGAACGTTCTGGATATCCCGAAGATAATCGTTCCCGGCAAGGAGCCGACTATGCGCTGCTGCGTTTACAAGGAGCGGGCTATCCTCGGTGAGCGCGTTAAGATCGCAATGGGCGGCGACAAGAACAACCCTAATGTTATCGAGGTTATTGAGACTGCCTGCGACGAATGTCCTATGGGCGGCTACGAGGTAACGAATGCCTGCCGCGGCTGTCTGGCTCACCGCTGTATGGACGCGTGCCGCAAGGGAGCGATCTCGTTCGACCACAACCAGAAAGCGCATATCGACAAGAGCAAGTGCGTTGAGTGCGGACTGTGCGCGAAGAGCTGCCCGTACACCGCGATAATGAACTTCAAGCGTCCGTGCGTCAGCGCGTGCAAGGTGAACGCTATCTCGATGAACGAGGACAAGGCGGCAAAGATCGACAACGACAAGTGTATTTCCTGCGGCGCGTGCGTTTATCAATGTCCGTTCGGCGCGATAACCGACAAGTCGTTCATCATCAATGTCATTGATATGATCCAGAAAAGCGGGCAGAACAAGAAGTACAAGGTCTACGCGCTGGTCGCTCCGGCTATCGGCTCGCAGTACGCTTACGCTAAACTGGGTCAGGTCATCTCGGGTATCAAGGAGCTTGGCTTCTACACCGTTATTGAGGCGGCTCTGGGCGCGGATATGGTAGCATGGATGGAGTCAAAGGAGCTGGCAGAATGCGGCGACTTCCTCACCTCAAGCTGCTGCCCCGCGTTTGTGGACTACATTCACAAGAGCTTCCCGGATATGGTGGAGCATATTTCGCACAACCTCTCCCCTGCCGCGACTATCGCACGGTATATAAAGTCTACCGACCCCGACGCGAAGATCGTGTTTATCGGTCCGTGCACGGCTAAGAAAATGGAGTTCCAGAAGGAAGAGGTTCGTCCGTATATTGACAGCGTTATTACGTTTGAGGAGCTTCAGGCGCTGTTCGACAGCAAGGATATAGATATCCGCGATCTTGAGGAGGATATTCTCGAAAACGCGTCCTACTTCGGACGTATATTCGCCAGAAGCGGCGGTCTGGCTGACGCAGTACAGCAGGCTCTCAAGGAGCAGAAGCTTGACGACTTCGAGCTTAAAGCTGTTTCCTGCGACGGTATCGAGGCATGTAAAATGGCGCTGCTCAAAAAGAGCAAGGGCGCTCTCGACGCGAACTTCATCGAGGGTATGGCTTGCGTCGGCGGCTGCATAGGCGGCGCGGGCTGTCTTACTCACGGTGAGAAGAACAAGGCGGAGGTCGACAAGTATGGCAAGGAAGCAATTGAGAAGACCATTGCCGAGGCTATCAGTCTTGTTAAGCTGCCGGAGGAGCAGCATAGCTAAAAGCTTAACCAAATAAATTATCGGGGATAGCGATATCCCCGACTTTTTATTCTCTCCATTCGACCATTTCGCTTATCGGCTTTCTCGGACGCGGCGGAGGAGATTCGGCGGCATATCCTACCGCCAGTGCCGCGAAAAGCTCACCGTCCGTGTTCAGCCATTCGTTAAGCTCAGGCTGCGCGAAGAACGTATTGCATACCCACAGACTTCCTAACCCCAGCTCGACTGCCGCGAGCGACATATTCTGCACAGCCGCTCCGATAGACTGCGCGTTGCATATCTCATAAACACGTTCGTCAACAGTTAATGTCCGTGACAACTCTACGCCCAGAGTGTTCACAACGAATATCACCGCTGACGACTGACGCATAACCTTTAGGGTGTTCTCCGCGTCCGCGATATTTCCAGCGCTTGTCGGGAGGAAAGGTTTGTGTTTTTCGCGTTCCAGACCGCGCTCCATAACCGAAAGAGCGTCCTGCTTTGCGCTTCCGGTAACAACAACGAATTTCCACGGCTGACGGTTTTTTGCCGACGGCGCACACAGTCCCGCCGTGATCATCTGCTCCAACATTTTGCGCGGCACTTCCCCGCCGTTGAATTTACGGATACTGCGGCGAATTATGATTTCCTTTATCACTTCAGTTCATCCTCGGACATAGCGACTTCCTTAATCGATATTATAATTTTTCTGTCACTTTAAATCAAGAAATAAGATTCAATACCGAGCGCGGTAACTCGTTTGTCTGTGCCAACATTGCCTGTGATGCCTGCGCTATAATCTGCGATTTTGTAAAGTTCATCATCTCTTGAGGAACATCCGTATCACGGATATGTGATTCTGACGACGTTATGTTTTCATGGGTATTTGTAAGATTGTCTATCTTCTTTTCCAGACGATTCTGTGTCGCACCCAAACTCGCCCTGACCAACGACACCTTATTTATGGCATTATCCAGCTTGTCTATCGCAATATTCGCCAACCCCTGGTCGGAAAGGCTCAACTTATCAAGTCCAAGCCCCATAGACGTACAGTTAAGATCGGCTTTAAGTCCGCTGCCATTATAAATCTCATATTCAAACGTGAAAGTCACCAGGTCTTTTGTTCGCGCGCCCGTCTGCACCGAAAGCTCTACATCGTTATATAACATGACAGCGTTAGTTTCCACATATTCAATATGTTCTATTACAGGTCGCGGATAAATATTAGCATCACCCGCGGAGCTTGAAAGACCCCTGCTCCCTAATGAAAACTGAATCACACCATCGGCATTTGGCGATCTGCCATTCCAAGCCATAGTATAAGCCAAATCCGTGCCGCCTTGAATCGAGTCATGAGTATGCAAATTATCGCCATTACTAAACCGTCCCAGTTTCAGAATATCGGGACCATTCGCCGAGGTATCAATATCCATTTTATTTGAAACATCAGCAAAAGTAGCATTTGTCGGATCAAAGTAATAAGAACTGAAACTATCAATCATCCCCCCGTTATTGCGGTCATAAAGCAACTCACGAGCAATAGCGCCTTCTACCAAAGGGTCGGAACAATAGTAACGCTCGTTCGAGTCGGCAGTAGAACCGCCAAGAACAGTATCAGAAAACGTCGTAAAATCAAGATTGTCCAACGTAAAATTAGAATCGGTGTCATCTCCCATTTTGATTTCATAACTCAAATCCCAGCGCAGACTTACCACTATCGGCTGATTATTTTCGTCCAACACATCTGCACCGTTTTGCTGCAAATATTCCGGTCTTTGCGTCGCTTTCTGAATCAACTTGCACGTAACCGAAGGATCTACACTAATCTCGCACTTACCTCTGCAAATATGAACAACATTATTATTCGGGTCGGTCTCAGACGTAGTTTCAATATCACTTAGTTGCACATCACTCGTTCCGCGGCTTATCGTTTCAGTTTGGTTGGTGTCGGGATTAACATACGTTCCTCTTACCGTGATTTTAAAATGATCCGTAGAACCGCTATCATATTCGGTCTGGACAGTTTGCCCACGCAAAGTGTAAGCCGGCGCGAACATCCCATTATCCTTAAACGGAGAAACGCTTTCAAACTGTGCGTCCAACCGATATGATTCCGTATCAAGCGTAGGATTGCCGTTTTCATCAAAAACAGGAGAGTAATCGGTACCTTCTGTTGGAATTGATTTTACAGTATCCACATATTCCACGGACGGATTGCCGTTAAGCATGTACACACCGTTAAAATCAGTGTCGGCAATATGGTCTATCTCACTGCTCAACTGATCGTATTCAAGCTGTATTGCGGCGCGGTCGATTTCATTTCCGTAGCTCCCATTAGCGCTTTGAACTGCTAACTCCTTGCAGCGTTGAAGTATGGCATCGCTTCCGTTTAGCGCCCCCTCGAATGTCTGAACCAGATTGACCGCATCCTGAGAGTTTCTTACCGCCTGCTTCAATCCACGAAGCTGCGCTCTCATTTTCTCGGATATTGCAAGCCCTGCCGAATCGTCGGCTGCACTGTTTATCCGGTAACCCGAAGAGAGCCTTTCACTTGCTTTTTTTCCCTTTAAATTTGCCACATTGCCTAAACGGCTTGCGTTCATGGCAGGCAGATTGTGTTGTATTTTCAAGATAAACACCTCACAAAAAACTATACTATATATATTATATCGACCAACTTATTGATTTCTTTAGCAAATTTAGCTAATTTTTGCTTGCACTGTGCTAAATTCACCAGCCGCAGACGAAGAGAACAACCCCGGTACAATCATTTGCTCCTGCATTTCTCACGGCATTTCCCTGCCGTTGAATTTGCGGATACTGCATAGGATATCAATTTCCTTTATCACTTTAGTTCGTCCTCGGGCATATCTACTTCCTTTGCAACGAGGAGCTGCTTTTCAACATTAGCCGCGCCTGCGGTCGCGATAATGTCCGCCGCGCATCCAAATATCAGCGCGATACCGAGAAGTATCGAGGTGACGTTATGCGGAAACTCGTTTAGCGCGTTCAGCCCGACAAAAATGCCTATTCCGACAATAAGCGCGATAGGAATGAGTATTATCCACCACTTTTTAAAGCCGGTCTTTTTTATTGAGAACATATTTGGTAATTTGATAACGCCAAATACTCCCGCGAAAATTCCCATTATCAGCGTGAATATTGTAGTCAATCTTCTCGCAAAAAAGATGATCAGAGCGCCTGCCACAACACCCAGAATCGCTGTTATTATCACTGGTGCGCCGCTGCTTTTGTCTTTTTTTACCAGCCATGTAAAAAAGCTGATTATCCCGTATGCTGCCGCGATAATTCCCAATACCACGATAATTATCTCCATTGATTTATCGTTGAGGATTATCATAAACAATCCGCACACCAGCTCCAACAGCGCCATAAGCACTAAATTTCTGCGCAATGATTTTAATATGTCAAGCTCCATTTCATTTCCTCCCAAGTTTTGGTACCTACTTCTATTATAATGCTTTTTCGCGGTATTGTCAAGCTCTGCGCAAAATTTTGAGAAATTTTTCGTTAATGTATGTGTTATAATGAGGTGAACCATAGTGCGACACGTTCCTAATTGAAAAG
>CAYWIP010000115.1:0-5975 GCA_964458395.1 uncultured Ruminococcus sp. | reverse complement strand
AAAAAGCTCAAACCCGTTTTCGGAAACCGAAAAATGCGGAAGGGGGATAGGGAGAGGGGAAGGAGAGCGCGAGAGGAAACCCGTAGGGGAAGGGGGAATCCGCATTTTTGTCGGATTTTGTCTTCCCCCTTCCCCGAAGGGTGTCCTCTCGCAACTGTGCGACAACATTTTAATTAAAATTAACGAAACCACAACAAGCAACAGATTACAAAAAATCCCTGCGCATTGCCGCAAATATAAATTCAAATTTACACTATTTATAAATTATTTTGTCCGCGTTCAGCTTATCGTTAAACCCTACCCAATACCCCAATTGAGCGACAACGGGAATAAGCGCGTAATAGGCGATCATAAGTACGGGGAACAGCGTGTTGACGCTGTCAATACGGTTTATCTCGCTTGTCACCCACGCGTAGCCGTCCGACTCAACGGGCGGCACAAACGCAAGCACGAACGGATACGAGCTTCCCGAAACAAACTGATACGCCAGCAGCAGATCCTGATCCGGGAACACCAGCTTGTTCAGCAGCAGCACAACGCTCGGCGCCGCCGCAACCGCAAACATTATCAGCCCTATCGCCAGCCAACAATGCTTTTTCAGATCCTCCGCCCCGTGAAATTTCACGAGCTTGCGTTCGTCCGCGCCGTTCTTCCATGCCGCGGTAAACATCAGCGAGTAAAAGATAGCCGTGCCGAGGACGATCGCCAGCACGTTCGTAAACAGATTGTTCCCGAACATATGCACCGCCATAGTCATAATAACGCAAAGCACGTTTCCGAATATAATATAGCCGATACCTTTAAGCAGCAGCTTTCCGAATGATTCCGTTTTCATATTTTCGACCTCATGGTTTTTTGTAATATTTCCGCTTTTTTCGCTCACAATAATTAAAAACGAAAGTGAGGAATTTATATGGCAAACTTCAAGAACAAGCAAAACGCGGAAATTCTCAACAGCGTTTACCGCAACGCGCAAATGGCGTACGAGGCGAGCGCCGATGTGCTCAAGCACTGCAAAAACAACACCCTCCGCCGCGAGATAGCAGCGGAAAACGCGCGCTACAAAAGCGTAGCGGGACAGGCGCGGCAGGAGCTTGCGCGGCGGGGCGAGGCGGCTCACGACGCTTCACCATATGTCAAAACGATGGCGAAAATGGGCATCGCCATGAAAACAGCCGCAAACCAGAGCAGCGCAAATCTCGCGCGGATAATGCTGCAGGGCACGACTATGGGGATAATCGATATGCAGCATACCGTGAACCGCTCTCATGCCGCCGACAGCCGCATACGCGAGAGCGCGGAACGGCTTCTCGAACGCGAACAGGACTTCTGCGAGAACCTGAAGAGGTATCTGTGAAACGTCCGCTGCCCGAGTATATCCCCTGCGATATCAAAGCGGGGCACGGGAGATCGGCCCGTTCTCCCGTAAGCTCCGCCGAAAATGACCCGTTCGCCTGACTACTCCTCCGCCGGAGGATTGACGACGTTCCCTTCGATAATATTCCGGAAGACTATATGCGCGCGTTCACGCTGCTCATCGGCGTGCTTCTGATTGCCCGTCGCCGTGTCGAATTCGCAGCGCAGGAAAATATTGATCGAATCGGGGCAGGTGTCCCAGCGCGCGTCCTTGTGCAGATTCGTAGAGTTGATGTGCAGTCCCGTTTTCTGGTAAAGCTCGTCTTCGGGGAAATATTCCGACAAGTCCTCGAAGATCTGCACGTCCAGCCCCTCCTCGTTCCCGTAGAGATACTGCCAGAAGCCCTCGTCGCCGATAAAGAACTGGCTCTCTCCCATATACATCTCGGAGGAGAACTTCATGGCCTGCGCGGTGGCATACTCCGTTGTTGAATTGGGAGACGACATATCTATAAAATTTACGCCGACCTTGACATAGCCGTTGTTGTCAAAGTCGGGACAGTACATAGTCAGCGCGTCCTCGATATCCTCATATCTCCATAACAGCTCCGATTCTCCCGAGGTGGAGATCACCAGCACATACAGGTCGTAAATTTTCCGCGTAGCGACCTGTACCGTAAGGAAAACCGCGACCGCCAGAAAAAAAGCGCCTATCAGTATAAACACCTTGTTGTGATACACATAGTTCCAAAATTTCGCCCAGCCGTGAAGCTCGGGGATCTCGGCGTACCCCGTTTCGGGAATAAGCTCGCTCTCCTCGATAAGTCCCTGTTTCATTTTCAGCAGCTCGACGTATTCCTCGCGAGCCTTGCGCGCTCTCTCATCTTCCTTTTTTGACATATTCCACACACCTCTGTATATTAAGAAACGGCAGCCGGTCACGCAAAGCAAACGTCCGAAAGGGACGTTTGCTTGCATAACCGACCACCAAACCTTTTAAAATTAAACCTGCGGACGCATTGTCGGGAACAGCAGTACGTCGCGAATGCTTGCCGAATCCGTCAGCAGCATTACCAGTCTGTCAAACCCGAAGCCAAGTCCGCCCGTCGGGGGAAGCCCGTACTCCAGCGCAGTGATGAAGTCCTCGTCCACCTGTGCGTCGTTGCCGCCCTGAGCGCGCTTTGCCGCGACCTGCTTCACGAAGCGCTCCTTCTGATCAATCGGGTCGTTCAGCTCGGAGAACGCGTTGCCGAATTCCATACCGTTTATGAAATACTCAAAGCGCTCGGTGAACGCGGGGAACTCGGGTTTTCTCTTAGCCAGCGGAGAATTCTCAACGGGATAATCGTAAATGACCGTAGGCTGAATGAGCTTGTCCTCAACGAAAGCCTCAAAGAACGCGATAAGCACGTCGCCCTTAGTGGAATCCGCGTTTATCTCGTCCCCTATGCCCTTTTCCTTTGCGCAGGCACGCGCGTCCTCGTCGGTCGCCCAGTCGTTGTAGTCCACGCCCGCGTACTTCTTGACCGCCTCGATCATGGTAAGGCGCTCCCAAGGCTTTCCTACCGCGATCTCCTTGCCCTGATATGTCACTGTATCCGTGCCGCAGACGTTGAGCGTTACCGTTCTGTACAGATCCTCGATAAGATCCATCATATCGAAATAGTTGATATACGCCTGGTACATCTCTATCGTCGTGAACTCGGGGTTGTGAGTACTGTCCATACCCTCGTTGCGGAAGATACGCCCCACCTCGTATACCTTGTCAAAGCCGCCGACTATCAGGCGCTTTAAGTACAGTTCCGTTTCGATACGCAGATACATATCAATATCCAGCGCGTTGTGGTGGGTCTTGAACGGTCTTGCCGCCGCGCCTATCTCCAGCGGCAGCAGCACGGGCGTGTCCACCTCGACATAGCCGTGACCGTCGAGGAACTTACGGATCTCGTTCAGAATACGTGAACGCTTTATAAAAACGTCCTTAACGTCGGGGTTAGCGATAAGATCAAGATAGCGCTTTCTGTAACGCTCCTCCTTGTCCTTCAGACCGTGCCACTTCTCGGGGAGCGGCAGCAGCGACTTTGACAGCAGCGTTATCTCCGTTGCGTGAACGGAGATCTCGCCCGTTTTCGTCTTGAAGACGTAACCCTTAACGCCGATGATATCGCCCAAGTCCCACTTCTTGAACTCGGCGAACTTGTCCTCGCCCACGCCGTCGATACGCACATAGACCTGCATTCTGTCCGAGCTGTCGCGAACGTCGAAAAAGCTCGCCTTGCCCATAATTCTGCGCGACATCATTCTTCCGGCGATAACTACGTCCTTATTCTCCAGCTCGTCAAAGCGTTCGCGGATCTCGCTGTTATATATATCCACGGGGAACTTCGTTATAGTATACGGATCCTTGCCCGCTTCCTTTAAGCCCTTGAGCTTTTCGAGGCGCACTCTGTGCTGCTCGTCAAGCTCCTCTTGCGTCATCTCAACCGTTTCTTCATTCTCTGCCATACTTTTTCTCCTTAATTATTCGTCGTCTTTTCTTATTTCAAGTATCTTGAAGCCGATAACTCCCGACGGCGTTTCGACCTCTACCTTCTCGCCGACCTCGTGCCCCATGATAGCCGCGCCGATCGGCGACTCGTCGGACATCTTGCCGCTGTTTATATCGGCCTCTTTGGTGCCGACCATTTTGAACTCCATTTCCTCGTCCATATCCATATCGAGTATCTTGACTGTCGTACCGATTCCCACCTTTTCCGTGGAAATATCGTCGTCGTCGATGACCTGCGCGTGAGCGAGCGTCTGCTCGATCTCCGCGATGCGCGACTCGATCATACCCTGCTCGTTCTTTGCCTCGTCGTACTCGCTGTTCTCCGACAAGTCGCCGAACGACAGAGCGACCTTGATCTTCTCCGCGACCTCGCGGCGGCGAACGGATTTCAGCTCGTTCAGCTCTTCCTTTAACTTCTCCTCGCCCTTGCGGGTCAATACGGTAATAGGTTTGTTCATAATTTCCTCCTGATTTAAAAGGCAAGTCCCGAACCGGGCAGCAAGCTGCCCCAGCCGAGCGTCATTGCCGACTTTCCACTACACTATGCTTTCGTTCCATTCCGTTACAAGTCGTCGACGCCGCTCGCTTTCGAGCCTTGCCCCTGCAACGACGGATTGTTGCTTCTTGTTTCGCGCTGCTTACTGCGGCAACGGCAGCCTGCTCTTGGCGAAACGCGCTTTATTGCGCCGCATAATTACCTTTACAGTGTATTGTTGTTCTCCTCAATAAAGAACTTACTGCTGCGGATTAGCCATAGGAGAGAGTATCTCCACCGCCTTCTGAAGCTGGCTGTCCGTTTCGTGGGGCAGATATTCGATCGACGCGCCCGCGGGCAGCTCGATAAGATAATCGGGCTTCAATCCGATCCCGTCATACGACGGCGATTTCGAGGGCAGTATCGTTGCCGTCGTAAGGCTCAGCGCGCTGCCGTCCGAGAACTCATATGTGCTTTGCATTACCGCTTTGCCGTATGTCTGTGTTCCTATAAGCGCCGCGTTGTGCTCGTCGCGGAGCGCCACCGCGAATACCTCCGCCGCCGAGGCTGTTCCGCCGTCCACAAGCACCGCGATCGGAATATCCATATACTCCTCCGCGTCCGTTTCAATAAGCGTTTTCTTTACGTCGCCCGAATACACCGCGGTCGCCACCAGCGCCGCCGGGAGTATTCTGTTCAGCATCGGCTTCAGCGCCGAGATAACGCCGCCGCTGTTCTGCCGCACGTCGATTATCAGCGCCCTTGCACCGTCCGCCGTCATTGAGTTCAGCGAATTTGAGAACTGCTCGGCGGTCTTCGCGTTGAACGACGAAATGCGGATATAACCGATATTATCGCTCAACATCTCGTCCGTCACCGACTCGATGTCGACCTGCTGTCTGATAAGGTTGACCTTCAGCTCCTCGCCGTTGCGCACCAGCGCCAGCGTGAGCTTTGTACCGATCTCGCCCGCGATCCTCTCCAGCGCGTCGCCGCTTTCCATTGACAGCAGGCTGTGTCCGTCGATCTCGGTTATCATATCTCCGACAAGCACCCCGTTGGAAGCCGCGGAGCTGTTTTTATAGACGTGCGTTACCTTAAGATAGCCGCTGCCGTCCTCCTCCGCTTCGATACCCGCGCCGTTGACAACGCCGCTGCTCGTCTGCTGAAGCTCATAGTACGCCTGTGCGGGCATATATGTCGCGTATTTATCGCCGATACCCGCCACATATCCGTTTATTACCGAGGTTTCCAGCGCTTCGTCGCTTATCGTTCCCTTGTAATTGCTCCGCACCGTAGCGTCCATTTCCTGGAGCTTGCGGTAAACGCCCTCATACTTCTCGGAGTTTGATATCTTCGAGTTGTAAATATTCAGCGATACTGTCCAGGTCAGCACGAATGTTATCGCGCAGCCTATCGCGACAAGACTTATCGCTATTCCAAGTGAAATTTTCTTATTCAATAAATCTACTCCTATCTGAATTTGAAAATTCAAATGCTCGTCACCACGTGCTCGCTTCGCTTTGCTCCGCTGCGCCGTGCTGACGGCACCGGCTCTCTGCGCTTCGCTTCGTTCGCCTTTTGAATTTTCCTGCG
>CAYWIP010000114.1:0-6007 GCA_964458395.1 uncultured Ruminococcus sp. | reverse complement strand
CAAGCAACAAATTACAAAAAAGCACCACCGCCACTGCGTTAAACAATAATTTACCCTTGCTTGACAATTATGTTGCAATGTGCTAAAATTTAACAGGGGGGTGAACGGAATGAAAAACGGCAGACCGCAGGTGCTTTTATTGGGAAATGGCATAAACAGGGCGTTCAACAGTGATTCGTGGGATATGCTGCTGAACTCTATCGACTGCCGCTCCGATAAATACGACGTCGGAAAATTTCATTGCCCCGAAACGCTTAAAGCAATTCTGGTGACTGAGGATAATGTGGATAAGGCTCTCGAGCGCAAAAAGACCGCCCTCGGGAATCTCGGAACGAAAAAGCCCGAAAAGCAGCTCACATTGTTAAGGCGTCTGCTTTCGATCCGCTTCGATCACATACTGACGACAAACTACAGCTACGAGCTGGAAACCGCCGCGCTCGGCGAGGATAAGCTCACCGAGAACGCGCTGAAAAAGATTCAGCGGCATACCTCCGCGGTCGGCCGCTGCGAGGCAAGCCTTATGCTGCACACCTATAACAGCGTTGAGTTCCACTGCGGAGAGCGGAAAATCTGGCATATCCACGGCGAAGCGCGCAAGCCCGATTCAATGGTGCTGGGTCATTATTATTACGGTCGTCTGCTCGGGAAAATGCTGGAGCTTGACCGCCGCCGAACCTATTCCACCGCCAAGCCGCATAAGATATTGAGCTGGATGGACGCGTTTATTCTCGGCGACGTGTATATTCTTGGGTTCGGCTTCGGTTTCGCGGAGAGCGATATGTGGTGGCTGCTTAACAGAAAAAAACGCGCGGGCATCGGCAGTACGGTTTTTTACGAGCTTAACCTGCCCGGCGCGAGCAACGTTGCAAAGCTTGATCTGCTGCGGCTTATGAACGCGGAGATCGTTTCTTTTGCAATTGAAAACAACAATTGGACGGAGGTTTACGAACAGGCGATAAACGATATCGAGGAAAGGACGAAACAAAATGCCGATTGAAATAGTAAGAAACGACATAACCAAAATGACTGTCGACGCAATAGTCAACGCCGCGAATTCCTCGCTGCTGGGCGGCGGGGGAGTAGACGGTGCGATTCACCGCGCGGCGGGTCCGGAGCTGCTTGACGAATGTCGGCTGCTCGGCGGCTGCAAGACGGGTCAGGCGAAGATCACCAAGGGCTATAAGCTGCCGTGCAGATACGTTATCCACACGGTGGGTCCCGTGTGGCGCGGCGGAGAAAACGGCGAACGAGAGCTGCTTGCCTCCTGTTACCGCAATTCGCTCGAGCTGGCAAAAAAGCATGGCTGCGAAACGATCGCGTTTCCGCTTATTTCCTCAGGGATATTCGGCTATCCCAAGGACAAGGCGCTCAAAGTCGCCGTGGACACTATCGCGGAGTTCCTCACCGATAACGAAATGACCGTGTACGTCGTTATTTTCGATAAAGACGCGTTCACGTCGGGGAGCAAGCTGTACCCGGATATCGGGGAATATATCGACGAAAATTATGTCGAGGAGCAGAAGCGCTTTGACAGGCGTTCGAGAATGTTTTCCGCCAAGCATGCCAAAACGTTTGAAGAATCCGAAACGTGTTATGCCGTTGCTGCTTCGAGTCTGGAGGAGGCGCTCGGTCAGCTTGACGAGAGCTTTTCCGAGTGTCTGCTGCGGAAAATTGACGAGCGGGATCTGAAAGATCCCGAGGTGTACAAACGCGCGAATATCGACCGCAAGCTGTTCTCAAAAATACGCAAGGACAAACACTATCATCCGAAAAAGCAGACCGCTCTCGCGTTTGCGATAGCTCTCGAGCTGCCGCTCGGCGAAACCTCCGAGCTGCTTGAAAAGGCGGGCTACGCGCTCTCGCACAGCAGCAAGTTCGACGTTATAATCGAGTATTTCATTTTAAAAGGAAACTACGATATTTTCGAGATAAACGAAGCGCTTTTCGCGTTCGATCAAGTCTTGCTGGGCGGATAAAATGTCGCTTTGCGGGCGACCTGTTTTTCTTTCGTATACGCTATAATGAGATCGTAAGGATTTACGGTCTCATTATTTTTTGGAGGTATCACAATGAAAGAAAATTTTACGGAGCTGGTATTTATTCTTGACAGAAGCGGTTCTATGCAGAGCCTTACCGGCGACACGATCGGCGGCTTCAATTCGCTTATCGAAAAGCAGCGCGGAGTTGAGGGCGGGTGCGTCGTTTCGACGGTGCTGTTTGACAGCCGCAGTACGGTGCTTCACGACCGCGTTACGCTGTCCGAGATCAAGCCCATGACGCGGAGCGATTATGTTCCGCACGGAAACACGGCGCTTATCGACGCGATAGGCGGCGCGGTGAAGCATATCGGCAATGTTCACAAGTACGCGCGTCCCGAGGATATCCCGGAGCACACGATGTTCGTGATCATCACGGACGGAATGGAAAACGCGAGCCGCTTGTACACCGCGGACAAGGTAAGAGCGATGATAGAGCGCCAAAAGGAGCGTTGCGGCTGGGAGTTCATTTTTATCGGCGCGAATATCGACGCGGTGGAAACGGCAAGAGAGTTCGGCATTTCCGAGGACAGAGCGGCGGACTATCTCGCGGACGCGGAGGGCACGGCAGCCGTATACGCGGCTAGCTGCGACGTTATCAAAGAAATGCGGTGCGGTAAGCGCATTTCCGGCAATTGGCGCGATAAGATAAGCGGCGATCTGAAAAGGAGGAAGTAAGAGCCTGTACCAATAGCGTAGGCGCACGGATTTTCGAGCATAATTTTGCCGATTTCAAGGACGAATGAACGCTGTGCGTTCAATCTGCGACGACGGCGTACTGTATGTACGCCTAGGAGCTTTGACGCAGAAAGCGGCAAAATTTGCCGAAAAGACGTGTGCAGGAGCTATTGGTACAAGCTCTAAGCCGTTATTGCATAAAAGATTTCCGCTGCCGTAAAGGCAGCGGAAATCCGATCAAAGCTCCGCCAGAATCTGATCCTTGGTGTGCAGACCCACAAGACGTGATTTTATCTTGCCGTTTTGGACTATAACAAGGGTGGGGATATTTTCCACGTTGAAAGCCGCGGCAAGCTCGGACTGCTCGTCGGTGTTTACTTTGCCAACGGCGATATCCGTCCGCGTTTCGGCTATATCATCGATTATCGGCGACTGCATCCTGCACGGCGGACACCACGTCGCCCAGAAATCCAGCAGCACGGGCTTAGGGGAGTTCAACACTTCCGTTTTGAAATTTTCCGAGGTAACTGTAATTATCGGCATAAAATACCCTCCTTAATATTGGAATAATATGTGCTTAATTATATTGTAACATATACTTACGAAAATATCAACCCCATAATGAAAAAAATCCCCCGAGCTGGCAGCCCGGGGGAAATATTACCTGTTTCCGCCGAACAAGCCGCCGAGCTTGTCCTTTATGCCGTCAACGTTTATCTTGGCTTTAACGCCGTCGATAACGTTTTTGATAACGTCGTCGGGCAGGTCGACCCCAAGAACCTCCTCGACAGCCTTTATCGGTTCCTTCTGAAATTTCTCGGCAAAGCCCTTGTCGCTCTTTACCTTGTTGACTACCTCGTCAATTTTTGCCTTAATGTCCATTTTGTCATTTCCTTTCTTGATTTAAATTGATATTATCGACCGCCTGCCGAGCCGCTTGAGTGCTCCGCGGCGGACTTTAAGCCGCGTTCTCCGGCGCGGCGGATATCCAGAAATACGAGCTGTTCCTCGTTGAAATCATCGGGCAGCTCCTTTTGGGATAGATTGATATACGCGTAGAACACCGCCGCCTGGTGCGAAGCCGCTTTGGCTCTGGCAACAAGCTCGGGCGTCAGCTCGGTCGTGATGATGATTATCGCAGAGGTGCTGCCAATGTCGATATTATCCAGAGTGCAGACAAAATCGGCTACCTCCAGCTTTGCGGGAATGACCGACATCAGCTCGAAATAGCTCTCAAACGTTGGATTGTCGTACACCGTTATCGGCTCGCGGCGCGAAAGCTCGCCCGTTTCGACTGTGCAGTATATTCCCTTGTTCACGGCTTCCCTTACGAATGCGAGCGCCGTTTCGATTATCGTATCGGCGCGCAGCATAAGGTTACATTCGCCGGGATACGCGTTGAAGTCGCACAGAACTACGGCGCGCATATCGTTCACGCTGTCAAATTGCTTTATCATAAGCTCGTCCTGTTTCGCGGTCAGCTTCCAGTGAACGAGCTGCATAATATCGCCGGTGCGGTAGGTTCGGACGTGAGAGAAGTCCTCGCGCTCGGTGGTAATCGGCTTTTTCGGGGAGAAGCTCTGCTCGCCTGCGGAGGTTGACAGAATATCGGCAAGCAGCAGCTTTCTCGGAAGAAAGACCGTCGGCATATATCGTTTCTGCCTTTTCGTTAAACGGACGATTCTCAGCGGATCGACGAACGACAGCGAGTGAATGGCGCAAACATAGCTGCCCCTGTACTTATGAACGCAGCCGATAGACAGCCTTGCCTGTCCCATGGGAGAAACCGACGCGAAAACATGCTTGTCCGCGAAAAGACCGATCTCGCGGTCGGGGATATGGCAGTATACCTCCACGGGAACTCCCGGGAGAAAAGAGCGGTTTTTCAGCATTATCACCAGCTCGAACGGCTCGTTTTTGTCGATAACGGCACGAGGTACGACAAACTCCGCCTTGACGCTCAGCATAAGCACCAGCGCAAAGACTGCCGCGAGTACGGGATACAGCAGCACGGTAAACAGCAAAATCGCCGATATCTTGCTGGTATATGCCATAGAAAATATCACGCAGCCGACTATAGTCAGAGCGTACAACACACGATTTCTTGCCATGACTAGCTCCGTCTTACGGGCGGCGTAACCGAGCTTACGACGTCCTCAAGCACCGAGCGGATCGAACGCCTGTTCACACGCGTCTCCTGGCGGAGAACTATTCTGTGCTCGAAAACGGGGATAAGCAGCCGCACTATATCCTCGGGGATAACGTAGTCGCGTCCGCGCAGATATGCAAACGCGCGCGAAGCCTGCATTATCGCGATAGAAGCGCGGGGGCTTGCTCCGAGCGCCACAGCAGGGTGATTGCGCGTAGCGGCGGTAAGCTCCGCGACATATTTGCACAGGCTTTCCGCGAAGTTTATCTCGGATATATCTTCAATGCAATCGGATATCTGCTCGGCGCTCATCACGTTTTCAACGTCGTTGACCGGATTTGCGACAAGCCTGTCCATCATTATCTGCTTTTCTTCCTCAATGGTCGGATAACCCATGCTTATCTTCATCATAAAGCGGTCGAGCTGAGCTTCGGGCAGCGGAAAAGTTCCCACATACCCCTGAGAGTTCTGCGTCGCAATTACCATAAACGGATACGGCAGATCGTGAATAGTGCCGTCGACCGTAACGTGATTTTCCTCCATTGCCTCCAGCAGCGCTGACTGCGTTTTCGGCGAGGTTCTGTTGATCTCGTCGGCGAGCAGGATGTTCGTCATTACCAGACCGTCGCGGTATTCAAAGCGGTTTTCTTCCTTGTTGAACATCGTAAATCCCGTGATGTCCGAAGCCATAACGTCCGGCGTAAACTGCGCGCGTCTGAACGCCAGCCCCGAAGCCTTTCCCAGAGCCATCGCGAGTGTGGTCTTTCCCACGCCCGGCACGTCCTCAATAAGCACGTGACCCTGCGCCAGAAGCGCCGTCAGCACGATCAGCAGCGCGTCCTCCTTGCCCCTGATGACCT
Organism: uncultured Ruminococcus sp.; assembly: GCA_964458395.1. Classification (GTDB taxonomy): domain Bacteria; phylum Bacillota; class Clostridia; order Oscillospirales; family Ruminococcaceae; genus CAG-115. The sequence goes on along the minus strand of CAYWIP010000114.1, from coordinate 284 downwards.
TTGAGATCTCTTTCGCCAGATCGGCGAGCAGGTATTGATTCTGAAATCTTTCCGACATTTTACCCTTCCCTTTTCTTGATGTTGATAAATATATTGCTGTTTTCCTGTCAGGATACATATACATATATATTTTAACATATCGGTGCAGGAAAATCAAGAAGTTTTTATATATTTTTTTTCGGTTAGCGATGATAATGTAAATTATTGTTTAACGCAGTGGCGGTGGTGCTTTTTGTAATTTGTTGCTTGTTGTGGTTTCGTTTATTTTAAGTAAATTGTTGACG
>CAYWIP010000113.1:0-6033 GCA_964458395.1 uncultured Ruminococcus sp. | reverse complement strand
AAACAGGTGTTCGTTTGCAAATGACTGCGCCTTGATTAGGTTAGTGCATATGGGGATAGCGCCCTCTGTTACGAAGCTCAGACCCATTATATAGTTTACCAGACCGTTTTTGCGTTCCTCGTCCGTCCAGCGGTTCTTGAAGAACGTTGTGGACAATGCGATCGCGATCGGCGGAACCATACCGCCTATCATTACCGCCGCCATGATATCGTAGCTGCCCGAAGCGATAGCCGCCGTACCGAATACATATGCCGCCTTGTTGAACGGACCGCCCATATCAATGGACATCATAGCGCCGAGAATGCAGCCGAGAACGATCTTGCTCGAGCCGCCCATGCCGTTAAGCAGATCGTAAAGCCCCGAGTTTATCATACCCATAAACGGGTTGACCGCGCACATAATTACCGAGATAAGCCCCAGACCCGCAAGCGGATAGATCAGTACCGGCTTTATGCCGTTGAGCGCCTTGGGCAGTCTGTCGCAGAGCTTTTCGATACCGAGCATTAAGAAGCCGCCCGCAAAGCCCGCCAGCAGCGCGCCGAGGAATCCCGAGGGAATACCGCCGCCTACGTTCGCGAATGTCGAGCCGGTAGACGCCAGATAACCGCCCACCATACCTACGAGGAAGCCCGGTCTGTCGGCAATGGACATCGCGATATAGCCGCCGAGTATCGGCACCATAAAGCTGAACGTAAAATCGCCCATTTTCTTGAAGAACGCCGCCGCCGCGATATGCGAGCCGAAATTGCCGTCCTGCGGAGCGCCCGCTATCGTATCTATCAGGAATGCGATCGCGATAAAGATACCGCCCGCCACCGTAAACGGCAGCATATTGGAAACACCGTTCATAAGGTGTTTGTAGAGCTTGCGCCCGAAGCTCTCGTTATCTCCCGAGTCGGATTCGTTCTTTGCGCCCGCGTGATGATAAACGGGAGCGTCGCCCGCTTCGATCCTGTTGATAAGCTCCTCGGGTATCTTGATGCCGTCGGAGACTTTGGTCTTGATTACCTTTTTGCCGTCGAAGCGACCCATTTCAACGGTCTTGTCGGCGGCGACGATAATTCCGTCGCACTCCTCGATCTCCTTTTTCGTAAGGATATTTTTAGCGCCGCCCGAGCCGTTGGTTTCGACCTTTATCGAAATTCCGAGCTTCCTGCCTGCCTTTTCGAGAGCCTCCGCCGCCATGTAAGTGTGCGCGATACCTGTAGGACAAGCGGTCACGGCGAGTACCTTTATCGTGCCGTCCGCAGGCTTTGCGGTATCGGCTTCCGGCGCGTCGGGAGTTTCCTCGGGGTACTTTTTCGTTTCCATATCGTCGATAATTTTCAGGAACTCGTCCTTATCCTTGGCCGCAAGCAGGTTTGCCCTGAAATCCTCGTCCATAAGGATAGTCATAAGCTTTGCGAGAACGTCGAGGTGAACGTCTCCGCCGCCCTCGGGAGCGGCTATCATAAACAGCAGATCGGACGGCTCGTCGTCAAGCGCTTCGTAATCCACGCCCTCGGGAACTGTCATTGCCGCGAGCGACGGCGCTTTAACGCCCTTATTCTTCGCGTGGGGTATCGCGATTCCCTCGCCGACCGCCGTTGAGCCGTGTTCCTCGCGCGCGATGATTCCCTTTTTGTATTCGTCCTTGTCGGAGATACAGCCGCCGTTTACCTGAAGCTCGACCAGCATATCTATCGCCTCCGACTTGCTCTTCGGAGAAGCGTTCAGCTGAATGCTTTCCTTTTTCAACAGATCAGTAATACGCATAATCCCAACCTCCGTTTCGTCTTAGAGCCTGTTTAGTATCTCGACGCGTGCAGATCACGCGGCAGATTTTTCGCCAAACGACGGCAATTTTTCGCAGGAATACTGTATGTATTTCAAGAAAAATTGCCTAAGTGTGGCGGAAAAGATGCAAGTGGGATGCGCGTGGCGAGATACTAAACAGGCTCTTAATTCAACTGCTTGAGCAGCTCGTAAATCTCATCTTTCTTCGCCAGCTCGTCGGAGAACGCCGTCGCTCCGCCCGTTGCCGTACCGAGCTTTAACGCGTACTCGTAATCGCCTTTTTCCGATCTCGGAGTCCTGGTCGTACCCGCAATAAATCCCGCGACCATGGAATCTCCCGCGCCGACGGAATTTTTCACCGTGCCCCCGCACACTCCGCATTTGTGGACTTTATCATACTCGTCAACCAAAATTGCCCCGTCTCCCGCCATTGAGATAAGCACGTTCACCGCGCCCATTTTGCGGAGCTTTTTCGCGTAGAAAATTATCTCGTCCTCGGTTTTCAGCTCTACTCCGAACATCTCCCCCAGCTCGTGATTGTTCGGCTTTATCAGGAACGGCTTGTATTTCAGCACGTTGAGCAGCAAGTCCTTTGTCGCGTCCACCACCGTCCTGATCTTCCTGTCGGAGAGCCGCGCGAGTATCTTTTCGTAAATGTCGCTCGGCAGCGTGCCCGGAATACTTCCCGCAAGCACCAGAACGTCGCCGTCCTCCAGCTTATCGAGCTTCCCGAAAAGCTCCCCGATAGCCGTATCGGGAATTTTCGGTCCCTGCCCGTTCAGCTCCGTTTCCTCTCCCGACTTTATCTTGACGTTGATACGGGAGCAGCCGCTTTCAAGATGAACGAAATCCGTTTCAACGCCCTTTTCCTTTGCGCCGTCCTCGATAGCTCTGCCCGTGAATCCCGCCACAAATCCTAGAGCCTTTGACTTTATCCCCAGCTCGGCGAGCACCATTGAAACGTTTATGCCCTTGCCGCCGACATACATCTGCTCGGACCTTGAGCGATTCGTCATTCCGACGACCAGCCTGTCGGTGTGAACGACATAATCAATGGCGGGATTGAAGGTCACCGTGTATACCATCAGAATACCTCCTTTACAGATGTTTCTTTTGAGTATTTTTTATCCGTTGCCTTGTCGGTAATTATCTGTCCTTTTTTCAGCTCGGCGAACTTCGACGCGGTTATCTTGCCGAATTTTGAGTGATCGCCGAGAACGTATACCTCTTTGCTGCGCGATACCGCAGTGGATTTGACGGCTGCCTCGCTCATGTCGGGAGTGGAAAATCCGCCCCTTATCGAAATTCCGTTCACGCCCATAAAGCACTTGGTGAAGTTATACCGCGTCAGCGCTATGACCGCTTCCGCGCCGACTATCGCTTCGGTGGAGGGCTTGACCTCTCCGGGGAGGATAAGAACCTTAAAGCCCCTCTGCGCCAGCCGCTTGGCGTTTATGAACGCGTTCGTGACGAATGTGACAGATTTTGACGGAATGAAGCCGATCATTTTTTCGGTGGTCGTTCCCGCGTCGAGATAAACAAAGTCGCCGTCCTCTATAAGCGACGCGGCGTATTTCGCTATCGCGGTCTTCTCCTCTACAAACATATTCGCCTTTTCCTCGACGTTATGCTCAAACGAGGTGAAATTCTCGCCGAGCGCGATCGCGCCGCCGCGAACCTTGACCAACATTCCGTTCTCCGCGAGTATCGCCAGATCTCTCCGAACCGTTGATTCCGACGCGTCGAGCAGCGCGCATAACTCGGCAAGATTAGCGCTGTGCTGCCGTCCGAGCGTATCAAGAATAATTGAGTGCCGTTCTTCCGTAAGCAATTTCATCACTTCCTTTTGAAAGAATTTGAAATGTTTTGACTTGTTGTGATTATATAATAACATAACCCTTCTCAAAATTCAATCACTTTCTTTCAAAAACTTTCACAAAGTTTCATTTTTCAGAGAGTTTTACAATTTGTGGGAGAGCGGTTTGTGTATCCTGCACAAAAAAGTTTTCCGAAATGCAAAAAATATCGGGCGCTGCCCGCACCCGATATCCGCTCTATGCGCCGTTATTATAATCGGCGTTTTGTGTTGAAATTATACCTTATTTCCCGACTTCCTTATAATTATAAAGAACGATCGACAAGATCCACGACATCGCATACAGAACGAGCAAACCTATAAAGATGATCGGTACGATTTCTGCATTCGAGGTCAGCCTGCCCGGAATATCATCGGCGCTTTTCACAGAGAGCGCCAAAACTCCCGTGACAGCAGCGATAACTACATAATACACCAATCTTCCCTTTTCCGTTCCGAACTTCAGCGAAAAAGGCATACAGATTGCGGGGGTCATCAGCGTCGTAATAAATATCGCCATAATAGACAACGATATCTCTCCGAACGTGTTAAATATGAATGCCTCACTCTTTATGAGCAGCGCGATAAGAATGACAAGCGCGGTCGCCGTCTGCATTATAAGCCCCACAAGATATTTCGCCGAAACTATTTGCGTTTTGCTGTACGGCAGCGCTCCGCAGTATTCTGTCCAGCGGCTGCGCTCGTCGTAGGCAAGCAGCGTTATCGGCATAACTCCCGCAAGCATTATCGGCATTGCCACAAACAATATATTGTTATCATTGAAAAAAGATACCGCGATAAAAAGAATGTCTACCATCAGATACATTTTGAAATGCTTTCCTATCATATAGAAGTCCTTTAACAATAATCCTTTCATACCGTTTCCTCCTTTGCCATGTGTACAAACAGCTCCTCAATCGATATGGGACTGACGCTCATTGAGCCGGGTATCATCTCTCGGCGGACTATCGCCTCCGCGCCGTAGGGAGTTATCTTTTTGTGGATCAGCGCTTTTTCGTCAAGCTCGCCGAGCTGCGTTTCTGTGCAGTGAATTACCCCGTATTCGCCGAGAAGAACGTCCTTTTCCTCACACAGCAGCAGCTTGCCCTTGTGCAGGAAGGCAATGTAGTCGCACAGCTTTTCGAGATCGCTCACGATATGCGAAGAGATGAGAATTGAGTGGTTTTCGTCACGCGTGAACTCGCCGAACATATCGACGACCTCATCGCGTACTACGGGATCAAGTCCGCTAGTAGGCTCGTCGAGCAGAAGCAGCTTGCTCCCGTGCGACATTGCGACCGCTATGCCGAGCTTCATCTTCATACCGCGTGAAAGCTCCTTGTACGGTTTTTTCTCGGGGATCGACAGCTTCCGCAGCGTATCGGCGTAAAAGCCGTTATTCCAGTTTCGGAACGTTCCGTTCATGATCTTTCCGACCTGCCGCGCGTTCAGACATTCCGGGATACCCGCCTCGTCCATAACGACCCCGACGTCCTCCTTTATAGCCCTGATATCCTCGGCGTTATTCCTGCCGAGGACATGGATACTGCCGCTGTCCTTGTGCAGCATATCCAGAATAAGCTTTATCGTAGTGCTTTTTCCCGCGCCGTTCTCCCCGACCAGCCCGAGTATGCAGCCGTTTGGCAAGGTGAAGCTGATATTGTCGAGCTTGAAGCCCGTGAAAGATTTTGACAGATTTTTGATCTCGAGTGCGTTCATTGATCTTCCTCCTTTAATGCGAACCGCAGCATTTCAATGATGTCGTCGTCCGTTAAATTGCAGGTCGCCGCCAGCCTGACGATCTCGTCGATATGCTCCTCTATCTTGCGGAGATTTTCCTCGCGCAGCAGCTCGACGTTTTTCGGCGCGACATAGCAGCCCTTTGCTTGTATCGTGTAGATGAAACCGTCCTTTTCCAGCTCGTCGTAAGCGCGTTTTGTCGTTACGAAGCTGATCTTCAGATCCTTGGCAAGCCCGCGTATCGACGGGAGCATTTCGTTTTCGGCAAGCGCCCCGCTGATTATCTGCGACTTGATCTGAGAATATATCTGGTCGTAGATCGGTGCGCCGCTTTTGTTGTCGATAAATATTGTCACTTCATCACCCCTTGAATTTGCTAAACTGTATAGTGATATTATATACAGTTTATACAGTTTTGTCAAGAGGTTTTTTGAAAAATTTTAAATTTTTTTCGTTGAACGTTACGGACATTATGTGCAGTATATTATAATAAGTAATAGTAATTTCCCGGGGGTTTGTGAAAAATGCTTGGATAAAACAGCGTCTTTGGGCAAGTTATAAGTAAATATTAACAAATTAAATTTTTTTTAAATATTTTTTAAAAAAAGTCTTGACAATTCCGAGAGATTGTGATATAATTGAAAAGCACTCGGAAAGAGGGC
>CAYWIP010000112.1:0-6375 GCA_964458395.1 uncultured Ruminococcus sp. | reverse complement strand
CGGGAGGTCATTCACGGCGACTGGGGCAACGGCAACGAGCGCAAGAAGCGGCTCACCGAGGCGGGGTATAATTACACCGTGGTGCAGGCGCGCGTTAATCAGCTTATGAGATAACGCGAACGTCAAAAACCAAAACTCCAAAGCGTAAAAGGAGAAACCGAAATGAATATCCCCGGGCTGTCGCGCTCCGAAATATCCGCGCTTATCGACGAGTGGGTTTTAAACGAGCGCAACCGCGCGATACTTAAACGACGGCTTTGCGACGGAATATGCTTTGAACCTCTCGCGGAGGAGTTCGGGCTTTCCGTTACACAGGTCAAGAGCATAGTTTACAGATCGCGGGAGATAATTTTGGAGCACGTCAAAAAATAAAATTACGCGATCCCTCCGGCATTTTCTGTCGGAGGGATTATGGCGTTTCAGTACGAAAACCGACCGAAAATCGCACCGATATTTTATTGTGAAACATCTGCCAAAATGATATTATAAATAAAAGGATCGGTCGACTGATACTTAATTTGATATGAAAGGAGCTTGTTTTATGGAATATGACAACAGGTACGCATCTAACGGCAAAGCTAACGCGGCTCTTGCCACCGGCATCATCGGTACGGCGGGCGTGGGGCTTTCTTTGCTTGGAGGAATGAACGGACTTTTCGGAGGTAACCGCGCTGCGTGCGTCCCTCAGTGCAGTGAAAACACGTTTGTTACGCGTTATGATCTTCAAAGAGAGCAGGAAATTTCCGCGAAGGATTCGGAAATCGCCCTGCTCAAAGCAAACACCTACAACGACCAGAAGGCTCTTGAGATGTACAAATACGTCGACGGCAGGTTCAGAGAGCTTGAGACGCGTCTCGGAGAGCAGGCGGTAATCAATCAGAAGACCGCGGACAGCTTTGCGCTCGTTCAGCAGGATATCAAGATGGAAGCTGAAAGACGCTGCTGCGGCGACAATTCCATCGTGGCATACGCAAACGCGACATTCTACCCGAAGATGACCGCGGACGTTACCACCGGCACGACAACAACCGCGCAGACGCTTTATAACCCTCTCCCCAAATGCGGGGGCTGCTGCGGCAATTAACGACTGATAATATAGGGCGGCATTCCCCACCGCCCTATAATTTTACGGAGGTAAGCAATGAAGGTGAGTTTTGAAACCGTATTGAACGGTATCGCGAAATATATTGATAAAAACGTCTACACGGGCATGAACGACTGGCAGGAGCTTATCGCGAGAATATTTGTCGGAAGAATTTTTGACGCGCGGGAGAGCCTTAAATCCGCTTTTGTGAACAGCGGATTTATTCGTACATTCGGGATTATCGACGAGAACGGAGATATTGACGTTGAAAGCCTGGCGAAAGACATAAAAAGGGAAATCCAACGCAAAGAGAGGATCTCGGTGAGCATTCCTATGTTCGGACAAATGACCTTTGTTCCGCAGGACGTTGACGACCTTTACAATATGATCGCGGAGGAAACTGAAAATAAAAACAATCAAGGAGGCTGCTCATGACTTGTGAGGAAATCTTCTCCAAAATTGCCAATACTTATGTTAACGGCATAATGTTTCATACCGATATGGCGCAGTATTTCGACTTCCTGAATCTGCACGGATACAAGCGCCTGCATGAATACCGCTATAAGTGCGAGAGCGTCGGTTCCCGCAAGCTGCACGGTTATTACATGAACCGATACCAGAAGCTGCTCCCCGAAAGCGGAGAATACGCGAGATCGGCTATTCCGCAGGATTGGTATAGATACAAGCGCAGCGAGGTCAGCACTGCCGACATTAAAAAGGGCGTTAAGGCGGGCTTTGAAAAGTGGGCGGAATGGGAGCGCAAAGTGTGCGAAATCCTGAATGAGGCGGTAAAGGAGCTCGGCGAGCTGGGCGATTACGCGGCGGCATACGAGATCGGTATGCAGCTCCGAGAGACCGAGGACGAGCTCAAACGCGCCGAGCGCATGCTGCTCACCCTCAAATCCGTTGAATATTCGATCGACTTCATTCAGGAACAGCAGAGCAAGCTGCACAAAAAGTACAAGAAAAAGGCTGAAAAGATTTGATATATATCCCCCGTGATTTTGTCGCGGGGGATATTTTACCATAATCATATATATCCATATACATATAGCTCCCCGATGTCCGTACAACCGATAGAAGAGGTACGCAAGGTGCTGACCTATGCGGTGTCCGAGATGCCGTCGGAAAAGATACTGATGGGGATGCCGAACTACGGCTACGACTGGACATTGCCGTACACGCGCGGCACGGCGGCGCAGAGCATAGGCTTTATCGCGGCGACGGATCTTGCGGTGCAGCACAACTCCGAAATTCACTATGACGAGCGGACACAGACACCGTACTTCAACTACACCGAAAACGGAACGCGCCATGTCGTCTGGTTCGACGACCCGCGCAGCATTGATGCGAAGCTTCGGCTTGTAGACGAGTTTGACCTTGCCGGAGCGTCGTGGTGGACGATCAACCGCTGCTATGTTCCGAATTGGCTTATCGTTCAGAACCAATTTGAGGTAGTCAAGCTGTAAAAAATGACCCTGCGGATTTTTTGTCCGCAGGGTTTTCGTTACATATTTCCGGGCATTTCCGGAGGAGTTCCGCCGTTATCATTCGGGCGGTCGTTTCCGTCGGGTCTGCCCATTCCGCCCTGACCTCCGCCAAAGCCGCCTTGACCTCCTCCGAAGCCGCCGTGTCCGCCGAATCCACCGCCGCCGAAGCCGTTTTCGTTAGCGCCGTTGCCGACAACTCCCTCCTCGGCTGTGAGGGTCGAGAGCAACTCGCCGTTTGCGTAGATGCCATATTCCTCGCCGATAACAAGCTTGTCGCTCGTGAATATAAGCGACTGACATTGCTTCGGCGTTTCCGTTGAGAGAACGACCGTGCCGTCGGAAGAACGCACCTCAATTGTGCTGCCCGCGCTTACGTTCGAGTTAATGGACAGACAAGGCTGCGAAAGCGTACTGGGAGCCTGTGCCATTCCCGACGACCCGAGCGCGATAAGCGTACCGCCGCTTACGGCATAGGACTGTTCGTAGTCGATAGCGCCGTTGCCGGAATTTGTAGGACCGTAAACCACGATATACCCGCCGCTCTGTGCGATAGTGCCGTTGCTGTCAATTCCGTCACCGTCCGCGTTCACTGTGATATTGCCGCCCGAAACGCTGATATAGTAATCCTCGCCGCTGCCGTTAAAGCCCCAGAAGCTTCCGTTGTCGCCGCCCGCCGCGTTAAGTCCGTCGTCTGCCGCGGTAATGTCGATCTCGCCGCCGCTTATGTCGATATTCTTGCCCTCTAAGCCCTCGTAGCTCTTGGTCACAGCTATTCTGCCGTCTTTTATCAAGAGCGATTCGTCCGCATGGATACCGTCGTCGCAGGAGGACAGCGTGAGCGTACCGCCCGAAACGCTTACGTTCGCATTGGAGTGAATACTGTCGTCAGCGGAGGTAACGCTGATCTCGCCGCCGAGTATTGTCAGGTCAGCGCCCGCTTTCAAGCCCTTTTTGCTTTCGGCAGTTTCCGAGGTATCGGAGTTGCCTGCATTGCCGCCTCTGCGGTCCCAATCGAACGGACTGTCGGAAACGGTAACCTCCGCGTTTGCGTCCTCGCCTCCTGCGAATACAGTGAGCTTTCCTCCCTCGACGGTAAGCTCCTTTTCAGCCTGAATACCGTCCTTTCCGGCGGTAATGTCAAGCTCGCCGCCCGATATCGTGATATATCCGCGTCCGCCGTCGACGTCGTTGGTGGATTTGATTCCGTCGCTCTGCGCGTTTACCGTGAGCTTTCCGCCGCTGATATGCACATAATCCTTGCCGACGATACCGTCGTCTGCGGCGGTGATATTGAGTGTTCCCGATTTGATTGAAAGCCCGTCCTTGCATTTTATCGCGTCCTTGTAATTGCTCGTAACGGAAAGGCTTCCGCCGCCCATTATCACTAAGTCCGCGCGTGAGAACACCGCGCCGTCGGGTTCGGTCTCGCCGTTTGCAAACGTATAGTCGGCGCTGTCGGCAAGCGAGTTCTCCGTGTCGTCAACAAGGTACAGCGCAAGAGTTTTCCCGCTCTCACAGTCGATAACGCTGCCGTCCGCGCTCGTCAGGGAAACGCCGTTAAGCATAAGTGTGACCTCGTCGTTTTTGCCGACCTCGATTACGATCTTCGCGTTGGCGGAGCTTCCCGTAAGCTCGTAAACGCCCGCCTTGCTTATCGTGACCGTATTGTCCTTTACCGCCACGCCGTTTCCGTTCACGTCGATCTTATCGTTCGCGAACGCTATCTTGCAGTCCGAGGAGCTTGGCACGGAAACGTTCACTGCGTCGCTTTGTCCGTTCGCGGATTCTGTCTGCGAAACGCTGCTGTTCATCAGAGGGGTAGACGTGCTTCCCGAATTGCTGTCCGCATCGGTTTTGGAGCAGCCCGTCATTGCGATAGACAGCGCGCAGAAAGCGGCAAGGGTCTTGAAGTTCATATTCATAATAACACCTCGTTACATCTCTTCGTGATTGTCCGTCAATACGCTGCAAGCTACCGTAAGATTTCCGTTTCTCACGCGTATCTTGTCAAGAAATTCCTTTTCTTTTTCCGCGTTTTTGAGAATTATCTCGTAACGCAGCTCGTACAACGTTCCCATGCTGACTGTCTTGGACATTATCAGCCGCGCGCTTGAAGTGTATTCCGCGAAAATGTCCTTGAAGCAGGTCATATAGTCCACATCCTCGGGAATGAGTATCCTCAGCAGCTTGGCGGTCTTAACTATGCCGAACGCGGGGATAAAGCCCAGCGCTGCCAGAATGATCCCGACCGAAACCGCGATGATGACCGCAAATCCGAGATAGCCCATGCCCGTCGCCAGACCGATACCCATTGCCAGAAATACGTAGCAAAGCTCTCTCGACGTTCCGGGCGCGGAACGGAACCTCACCAGATTGAACGCGCCCATTACCGCGATACCCGCTCCGATCGAGCCGTTCACCAGCATAATTACCGCCTGCACCAGAACGGGCAGAACCACCAGCGTCACCATTAAATTTTTAGACGCGCGCGGGTTGTTCAGTCTGTACAAAAATGCCGCCAGCAGTCCGAGCGCCGCCGACGTCAGCGTACAGAACAGCGCGCTCTGCGCCGTAAGTCCAACCGATGTGTCAATTATTGTCGAAAACATTTTTTTACTCCCATTTTTATGTCTGATTTGGCGGTTATGCTCACGCCTTGAGCTTGCTGCGAACCTCCGCCGTGAAGATCGTCCCGTACTTTGAGAATGAGCCGCAGTAAATTTTCTGTTCCGAGAGAATCCTCACGAGCCAGATCGGAATAGCGCCCGCCGATTTCACCTCCATGACCGTGAACGGCTGCGTACTCAGATACTCGCCGTAAGCGCCGGAACGTAGGTCAAGGTCGTCGCGCCGGAAGCGGATATTCCCGTCGAACGTCAGGCGGAATTCCTTGTCGTCGTTGCCGTAGTAAGCCTCGCGGTCGTAGCAGATGACGATCTTCGGTTTCAGGCTCATTCGGCGTATAATATAGTCGATCTCCTCGAAGACCTGTCCGCGATCGCTCGGCGGCTCGCCGTCGGTTATGTAATCGTGAAGCTCCTTATAATTAAGTTCCAGCCTGCGCTTATAGGTTATCCCGCGGAATTTTTTCTTGATCTCCAGAAACGCCGCCGAGTTATCTTCGGCTTTCTGCCCGTAGCTGCGAAGCCTTAATTTTTCACGGTAAACGGGCTTTCCGAGCGAGCTTCGTATCAGGTCGTTGTTCCGGTTGTCCAGGTAGATGTTGAGTATCGTGTGCTTGCCGAAGTCGTCCTCGGTCATATATTCCGATATTCTATCCCGCAGAATGTTGTATTGCTCCTCGTCCAGCAGGAATTTCATTTCGCGGCGCTTGAACGTGTTCGCATATGCCAATCCTTTCTCACCCTTTCGATGTCGTTGTTTGTATTATACAGCGGGATTGTGATAATTAAATGATAAAAGAAAAAACTTTTTCTGTAACTTTGTGCAATTTCTTTGTTGTTCATATACATCGGTTTTACACTTTGTGATAAAAGTATAAATTTGAATTTAGCGCAGCAGCGCTGGGAGTAAAAGATTTTTTGTAATCTGTTGCTTGTTGTGGTTTCGTTAATTTTAATTAAAATGTTGTCTCACGATTGCGAGAGGACACCCTTCGGGGAAGGGGGAAAAGAAAATCCGACAAAAATGCGGATTCCCCCTTCCCCTACGGGTTTCCTCTCGCGCTCTCCTTCCCATCTCCCTATCCCCCTTCCGCATTTTTCGGTTGCCGAGAGCGGGTTCGTTGTTTTCATATTGCAGAGCGTACCGCACACGCTCCTCGTTCGCCAACTAACTTTA
>CAYWIP010000111.1:0-6418 GCA_964458395.1 uncultured Ruminococcus sp. | reverse complement strand
GAGCCAGCGGGATATTTCCGAACAGATAAAAAACCTATATAACGTGGATATTTCGAACGGCTTGGTGAGCAAAATAGTTGGGTGAATTTTTCTAAGTCGAACCGCTACCGATACGCTGGGAGTGCTGCTGCTGACGCACGGGGAACGCTTCCGGGGCGACTTCCTCGGCGGGTATATCGCGAACGTCGCGCCGTTTATCCCGTGTGCGTTCATTGCAGTGATAATGTTTGTTGTAACGCAGAAAAATTACGACATTATCGCGGCAAGGTCTGTCGCTGAGCCTTCGGAAAATTGTATCGCGTTTATCGTCGGGCTGTCGCTTACGCTGTTTTTTATTTACACGCTCGGCTATATTATTTCAGCGCTCGTTACGTCGATTTTCGGACGGTTTATGTTTGCGGAGATCTTCTCGGTGATCGGGATAATCGTTTCCACGGCGTTGATTATGGGCGTTTCGGGATGTTTTCTCAATGAGGTATCGGGCGTTTCCGCAGTCAACGGCGACAAGCTTTACGCAATGCCGCTGGATCCGCTTTTCGGCGAGATCGGTGAAAGCTTTTCTTGAGCGGGAGCATTCAGTGATATGTACGCTGACAGAATGGAGTTTTTCACGGACTTTATAATTCTCAAACCGCTTAATTTCGTGATATTTACCGTCGCCGCAGCGGCGCTTACGATACTCGCGTACTATATCTCTAAATCGCGCAGGCAGGATCGCGTTGGGAAGATCGTCGTACACGGCGCGGCGTTCCGTGGAATGGCGCTTCTGACCGCAGCAGCGGCGGTAATGATCGCGGTATCTCTTTACAGTGAGAAAGACATTTTGCCGAGTTTTCTCATCGGCTCGGCGATAGGCGCGGTCATTGTGATAGTGTTTGAGGTTATCCGCAGACCGCGCGTTAAGGAAATTCCACGGACTGTATTCGGATATTCGGGAACGATTATCTGCTGCTATGGGCTGTGTATTATGTTCAGAGGTACGGGTGCGTTCGGCTTGCGGTATATCAACGCCGTTCCCGAGGAGATAGAGTATATAGACGTCGGAGTGAGCTTCGGCAGCGGCGGACAGCTTTACGGCGGAAATTACAAGCTGACCGGAAAAAACGATATACGGCAGTTTACCGAAAAGCATAATTCTATTTTAAAGTCGTATGGCAATTGGGTGCACAGCGGCGATGAATTTGTTGTCGAATATAAGTTTACGGACGGCACAACGCTGCTAAGAGGATATATGCGCCGGAATTACAACTCGGAAACACCAATCATTGACATGATAAACAATCTCTATTCGCTCAAGGGTTACCCGAAAGCGCTGTGCAGCTTTATGACCGACGGCTCGGCTATTGAAAATTGTACGGCGGTGATCGAGGCAGCGTATGGAAGTATTTTTGTTCCCACGGATAAATTCCCGGAATTTCTGGAAATGTTCTCCTCGGAGATAATTGAGAATTATTCGGCGGACGTCGAGACGTGCGGCGGGGTACTGGTCGTGCTTGAGGATGCGAAAAACAACAACCGTTCGGTGGACATACCCATTCAGAAGAACTATACCAAAACCCTAGGATTCCTGAGAGCGCTCACAAGCTCCGACAGCGAGGACGATAATCAGCTTGCGCTGACCCTTTCGCGCGGATATTCCTATAATAACGGCGATGATTTCGACTTGAAAATCAATATCTACAAAAAAGATCTGGACGACGAGCTTGTCAAGGAACTGTTCTCGCTGCTGAAGCGGCACAGCGATATTGAAACGGACGATCCCGACGTCATAATTGGGGAGATCTCTCAGAAAATCGACGTATCTTCAATGAATCATGTATTGTACTGCGTTCCCGCAAGCGCGGAAAACCGCGTTACGGAAATAATGATAGTGCTTGCCGAAAGGGCGGCGCAATAACATTTCAGCGGCAGACGGGTCTGTTTCCGTCCGCCGCTTTTTATTACGAATTTATTATGTTTTCAATAACTACTTGCAAAATATTGTCGAATGAGTTATAATATATAAAGGGCATCTCTAAAAACCGGTTTGAAAAGGGAAAATCGGTAGGGTGCGTCGGCTGCTAGGAAAGCCGACGAAGCAAGGCTTGATGCCTTGCGAGGAGGTTTGACGACGCAGACGGCGTGCTCTGCCGATTTTGCCTCAAACAAGGTTTTTAGAGGTGCCCTAAAGAGTATATTATAGGGGTGTTTTTATGAATTCCGGTAATAACGGGCGGAGTACCGCAGAAAAGATACTTATAGGCGCGGTATTGGCGCTTGCCGCAGTGATTCTGATACTGTTCGCCGCAGGTGGGCTTGACGGTTTTTTCTCCGCCAACGATCTGCTAAATGATGATAATTCCTTACATAGCGTTTCCGATAACGCAGGAGAAGTCAACGGTACCGATGGGTCGGAGAGTGCTGCCGATAAAAGTGGTACCGACATCGTGGGAAATTCGGAAAGTGTTCCGGAAAACATTTCCGAACCCGACGGCAGCGCCGAAAGTGACATCGAAAGCTCCGGGAGCAGCATCGTAAGCTCCGAAATCGAGCCGGATAATTCAGACAGCGTTCCCGAATCGGCGGAGCTTCATTTCAGAAACGCTAAGCTGCTTGAACAGCATTACCAAAAGCACGGTATTGATATGGGCTTTGCTTCTGCGGAGGAGTACGAAAAGGCTGCCGCCGCCGTAGTGAACGCTCCCGATGTGCTTCACAAGACCGAAGCCGAGGACGGCGACGATGTGTACTATATCGAGCGCACGAACGAGTTTGTTGTGGTTTCAACGGACGGATATCTGCGTACATATTTTAATCCCGACAGGGGAAAAGATTATTTTGATCGCCAATAAAGGGGGAAGTATAATGGGCAGACCCGGAGAGGAAAACGGTGGTACGAATGGATTTCGCCCCACTCCGCCGAACAGAGGAAACGGGGCGCAGGGCAGGGCGGGCGCTCAGAGAAGACCCGGTTCGGGGAATGTTGGCAATAGCGGAAGCGGCGGTGCGGGAGGATTTCGCCCGACGCCGCCCGCAGGCGATCCGGCGGGAACCCAGCGCCCGAGCGGCGCTGTGCGGCCCAATAGCGCGCCGCGTCCAAACGGCGGTGGAATGCGCCCGTCCGGAAATAGCGGCAGACCTCCTGCGGGCGGCAATAATCGTCCGCCAAGCGGAGGAATGCGTTCGCCGGCAGGCAGACCTGGCGCTCCTATGGGGCGAAATACGCCTCCGGGACGGGGAGCCCCGCCGCCGAGAAGGGGAGTAGGAGCTCCGCCTCCTAGAAACGGACAGCGCTTGCCGCCGCCCCCGCCAAGACCAAACAGAAGCAGATACGCGCCGCCGCCCTCGCCGAAAAGACCGAGAAGCTACGGCAGAAACAACGGCTGCGTAAATATGATAATAGGCGGCGTTGTTATTGCGATAGTTCTGCTTATAGTGCTGCTGAACGTTTTGCGGAGCAGCTGCACGGGCTGTTCGGGCGACCCGTCGAGCAGTGCCGGGAATTCCACAAGCACTTCAACGTCCTCGACAAGCAGCACCGGCGGGAATTCGCAGTCCTCGGGAAGCTCGCAGAGCGGTTCGCAAAACAGCGCAAGTACTCCGGAAAGCTCGAGCAGCACAGTGGTTCCGCCGCCCGCACCGGCAGCTCCGCGTATTACGCTGGAGCGCAACACGCCCGAAAACGCGTTCAGTTCGGATTGCGTTACGGACGAGCTTGGTTGGTTCGATGACGTAAAATCGGCGGGGGAGAACCTTAAATTCGTATATGACAAACTCGGAATACAACCGTATGTCGTATTCAGAAAGTACGACGACAGCCTTAAGACCGACGCGGATAAGGTCCAGTTCTGCGTCGACTGGTACAAGTCGCACATTACCGACGAGGACACTTTTTTGCTGATGTACTTCGCCGAAAAGGAGAGCACCATCGACATTGGTTATACCGTGTATTATTCGGGAGCAAACGCCGAAACGCTTGCCGCGGAGTTCAGGGGAATTCTTGAGGAGGGCTTCAACGAGTACTGGTTCACCGATCTCTCAACCGATAAGATGATAGAATACGCGTTTCAGTACACCTGCAACAGAATTTCAATAAAAAAGCCGGGTGAATCGGCTTCAACGTCCGATACCTCATCATCAACGGACGATTCAACGACAGAAGAACCCACAACGGAGGAATCAAATGATACAACAGATACAAACGAATAAAGCGAGGCTGCTGCCGGGGCTGTTCAAGGAGCGCGCAGATCTTGACCGCGCGTACCTTATGGAGCTTGAAACGGAGTCGTTGTTACAGAATTTTTATCTCGAAGCCGCGATACGCACAGACCGTGATCTCGAGGATATGCACCTTGGCTGGGAATCGCCCGCGTGCCAGCTCAGAGGGCATTTTCTGGGGCATTGGATGTCCGCGGCGGCAATGCTCTCCGTACAGAATAACGACCATGAGCTTAAGGCGAAGCTCGACGTCGTTATCGACGGGCTGGAGAGATGTCAGAAGCTTAACGGCGGCGAATGGGTTGGCTCAATACCCGAGAAGTATTTTGAAAAGCTCGCCGATAACGAATACATATGGTCGCCGCAGTACACCATGCATAAAACGCTGATGGGACTGTATCACTGCGCGCTTTACGCGGATAGCGAAAAGGCTGCCGAGATAATGAGCCGCGCCGCCGACTGGTATATGCGCTGGACAGAGAAAATGCAGACCGTAAATCCTCACGCCGTATACAGCGGCGAGGAGGGCGGAATGCTGGAGGTCTGGGCGGGAATGTACCGTTTGACGGGTGATGAGAAGTACCTCACGCTTGCGGAGCGGTATTCGCATCCGTCGCTCTTTGAAAAGCTTCGTAAAGGCGAGGACGCGCTTTCCGACTGTCACGCCAACGCGAGCATACCATGGGCGCACGGTGCGGCGGCGATGTACGAGGTCACGGGCGATGAAAAGTGGCTCGGGCTTGTAAAGGCATTCTGGAAACGCGCCGTTGAGGACAGAGAATCGTTCTGCACGGGCGGGCAAAATTCGGGGGAATACTGGATTGCTCCGAAAAAGCTCGGCGCGTTTATCGGTGAACGCACACAGGAATTTTGCACGGTTTACAATATGGTGCGCTTGGCGGACTATCTGTTCAGGTTCACGGGTGAAAGGCGCTACGCAGACTATATCGAAAAAAATCTCTACAACGGTTTCCTTGCGCAGCAGAACAAATTTACCGGTATGCCGACCTATTTTCTGCCGTTAAAGGCGGGCAGCAAAAAGAAGTGGGGAAGCAAGACCCGCGATTTCTGGTGCTGCCACGGAACGACGGTCCAGGCGCACACGATCTACCCGTCGCTGAGCTGGTACGATGACGGGGAGCGGGTAATAATTTCGCAGTACATAAACTCGCAGTATGACCGCAGTGAGAATGTCACGATAATCCAGAACATCGATATGAAATATTACGGCGGCGGAGCGCTTTTTGACGAGAACGACGACAGCAGCATGTCACGGTGGTGCTTGAAAATCAACGTCTGCGCCGAGAACCCCGAGGAGTTCACACTTTCGCTGCGTATTCCCGACTGGGTGAGCGGCGAGCCTGTCATTTTGGTTAACGGCGAGAGTATCAGGTGTTCGGCCGATAATTGTTTCTGCGATATACGGCGGGTATGGGCAGACGATACGGTCAGTGTATATTTTCCGGCTATGCTTTCAACCTCCGTGCTGCCGGATCTCCCTGCGCTTACCGCGTTTCTTGAGGGACCGATTGTGCTGGCGGGGCTGCACGGCAGCGACTGCGGGATAGAGCCGCAACAGGGAAGCGACCCCAGAAGCGCGATTGTCAACGTTACGGAACACACTTATAGTACGTTCCCGTGGCAGCAGAGTACCTACCGCACAGTCGGTCAGTCAGAGAATTTCGACTTTGTTCCGCTATATGATATTACTGATGAGGAGTATACTGTTTACTTTACTGTTAAGTAATGTTTCTCAAAATCCGGACATTTTAAATAGGACTGGACAAAAAGCGCAGAATATGATATAATAAAGGAATGAGAGTAGCAACAATAAGCGCGGACAAAAAATGTCCGAAATGCGGAAAAATAGAAAACCAAGTCAAAGCCGGAAAAAATCGCTCGGGGACACAGCGCTGCAAGTGTAAGGAGTGCAACCTGCTGTATACGATAGAACCGAAGAAAAGAGAGTATCTGGAAGAGACAAGGAAGTTGGCAATGAAGATATATTATTCCGGTGTCAGCGGGCGTGGAGTGGGCAAAATTTTAGGAATGAATAAAGCCAATGTTTATAATTGGATTAAAAAAAACCAGAATAAACCGCAAACATCATTACCATATTTTGGAACTCGATGAACTGTATTGGTTTATCGGGCAGAAAGGAAAAATGCAAAACACGTGAAAACGTATATTTGTTGACAATGGTAAGCCGCAGCCCGCGTCA
>CAYWIP010000110.1:0-6432 GCA_964458395.1 uncultured Ruminococcus sp. | reverse complement strand
CATTTTACTTAAAATAAACGAAACCACAACAAGCAACAAATTACAAAAAGCACCACCGCCACTGCGTTAAACAATAATTTACCGCCCCTTTTCGATATCGCGGTGAACTATCCTTACCTTGCACTCCTTTTCGAGCAGGTGCGCGGCGGTGCGCTCGGCGAACGTAATGCTCCTGTGCTTTCCGCCCGTGCAGCCGAACGCGATAACGAGTCTGCTCTTGCCCTCGCTGATATAGCACGGCAGCAGAAAATCCACCATATCCCAAATCTTGCTCTCCAGAATCTGCGACTGCTCGTACTTCATAACATAATCGCGCACTTCAATGTCAAGCCCCGTCCTGTGCTTCAATTCGGGAACGTAGAACGGATTGGGCAGACATCTCACGTCAAACACCAAGTCCGCTTCCCCCGGCACTCCGTACTTGAAGCCGAAGCTCATGCAGCTCACGATAATGCTGTCGCTCGGCTTGTCCAGAAACAGCCCCGCGATCTGCCCCTTGAGCTGCGCGGTAGTCAGCAGCGAGCTGTCGATAATGTAGTCGGCGTTTGCGCGTATATCGCTCAGCAGCTCCTCCTCCGCGTCAATAGCCTTTGAAAGGTCGCCGCCCGAAACCTCGTCGAGCGGATGCTTGCGGCGCGTTTCGCTGTAACGCTTCATCAGCACTTCCTTTGAAGCCTCCAGAAACAGCACCTTGACGTCTATCCCGTCCGTGTTCGCAAGTGCGGAAATGCACTCCGAAAGCTTTAAAAACAGCGTTCCGCCGCGTATATCGGTAACTATCGCGACCTTGTTTATCCCGCCGTTTTCGCTGCATATCGCGGCGAAATTCGGGATAAGCTGCGGCGGCATATTGTCAATGCAGAAATATCCGATATCCTCCAGCACCTTTATAGCCGAGGACTTTCCGCCGCCGGACATTCCTGTTACAATAATAAATTCCATAAAATCACCTTATTCTAAACCGAGGATTAACATTTATAATCGATCTGAACCAATTTCTTTCCGTTCGGCAATAAATATTCGATAGTTGAAACGGCTTTATATCCTATACCGTCCATAGTTTGCGTTAACTTATCGCTCTCCATCTGCCGATGAACGCTGTTTAATCCGTCAAAGGCATAAAGATACGGCGAGTCCGAAACAAATTCGCTGCCCGTATTTATTTGTATCCCGCAGGAGACATATTTCGGTTTTACCTGTTCGACGACCGACCGAAAGCACTCATATCCGATATATTCGATCAACAGATTCGCGATTATCAGGTCGGCGGTCGGTAATCCGGATACCTCGCCGCTAAGATCGACGCAAAGGCATTCTAATGTGCCTTTAAGCTCTTTGTATCTTTTCCTGACCTCGCGCAGGTATTCCGAATTGATATCAACGGCGTAAACGGCGGAATATTTTTCGGACTTGATATGCTCCAATCCGTTTCCTCCGGCGGCTCCCAAAATCATTACGCTTTTAACGGGATAAGCATTTAATTGTTTTTTCATCATCTCGTTAAGCGATTGCAGCTGCATTACGCTGTCCAGCTTCATATGATTTTCATAATCGGAAAGTTTGATATATTTCCACGGATTATCCATTTTACCTGCTTCCGTAATTTTGATCTGTCGACATTTTCATCTGTCGACGATCAGCATTTCACATTCCAGCTCCACGCCTTTTTTCTCGCGGACTACCGACTTGATATGCTCCACAAGCCCCATAACGTCTTCAAACGTCGCGCCGCCGCGGTTTATCACGAACCCCGAGTGCTTCTCACTGACCTGCGCGCCGCCGACCGTGCAGCCCTTTAATCCGCACTCATCGATAAGCGCCGCCGCGAAATATCCCTCGGGTCGCTTGAACGTGCTGCCGCAGCTCGGGAACTCAAGCGGCTGCTTGTCGCGCCGCCTTTGAACAAGCTCGCTCATTTTTGCCTTTATCGCGGTCTTGTCGCCGCACTTAAGCTCCAGAGTTACCGACAAAATGCAGAATTTTTTTTCGGAAAACACGCTGTGCCGATAAGAGAGCTTCATTTCCTCCGCCGTAAGCACGACGATATTTCCGTTTTCGTCAATGCACCGCGCGGATTTAACGATATCCTTCATCTCTCCGCCGTATGCGCCCGCGTTCATGTACAAAGCGCCGCCAACCGAGCCGGGTATCCCGTAAAGGCACTCCATTCCCGAAAGCCCCTCGTTTGCCGCCGCCGCGCAAAGCGCCGCCAACGATCCACCCGCGCCCGCCGTAACGCGTTCTCCGTCAAAGGCAAAACCGCCAATCTTGCCGCCCATTTTAATAATCACGCCGTCAAAATTCCTTATCAGAAGATTGCTGCCTTTTCCGATAAGAAAATAGGGAATATTCTCCGAGCGGCAAGCGCCCAGAACCTCAAGCAGACATTCCTCCGAATCAGGCTCAATGAACAGTCCGCACCTGCCGCCGATCTCCATGGTAGTGAGCGGAGCAAGTACGAAGTCGCGCTCACACGCGCATTTATATCTATTGCCGATCTCCTCGATAACACTGTAATTCATACGTTTTCTCCCCAAAAGTATAGGACGAATGTCTTCGCCCTACCTTAGTATTATAGATCACTCTGCAATAGTATATAAGAATGCCGCGCCGATTATTCCCGCGTCGTTGCCCAGCTTGCAGATATCGAGCTTGGTCGATCTGTTCGGGTCGATACAGTACTGATCGCGGGTGATTATCTCGCCGAGCGGCTTGGTAAGGTTCTCGCCTTCCTTGCATATTCCGCCGCCGATAAGCAGCACCTCGGGCTGGAACGTGTTTACAATATTTGTAAGTCCGCAGCCTAAATACTCGATGTACATATTCACAACGTCCCTTGCGGCAGCGTCGTCGGCTCTCATGCCGTCGAACGCGGTCTTCCCGTCAACGTTTTCAACAGAGCCGTTTGCAAGCTCCCACATTTTGGAATCCTTGTGCGCCTCCATAGCTTCCTTGGTCATATTGATGAGCGCGGTCGCCGAGGAATACGCCTCGAAGCAGCCCCTGCGTCCGCACGCGCACTGCCGTCCGTTGTACTCGATAACGGTGTGACCCAGCTCCGCGCCGCAGAAATTGAAGCCTGTGTATATCTTTCCGTCGATGATGATCCCGCCGCCGACCCCCGTGCCGAGCGTTACGACAACGACATTTTTGTAGCCCTTGCCCGCGCCCGCGAGAACCTCTCCGAACGCCGCCGCGTTAGCGTCGTTCTCAACGTAAAGCGGCTTGTCAAGGAACTTCTTGAACAGCGCGCGCAGATCGGTGTTGTTGAAGCCGAGATTGCACGAATACAGCACAGTGCCGCTGTTGCGGTTCGCGACGCCGGGCGTGCCGATTCCGATAGACTTTACCTCGCCGATCGTCACCTTAGCCTCGTTCAGCGCTTTCCACACCGTGTCCACTATGGACTTTACGATCTCCTCGGCGGGGCGGGGGAGATTGGTCGGCGCGGTCGCCTTTGCGACAATATTGTACTTCTCGTCGACCAGACCCACCTTTATGTTAGTACCGCCTAAATCAATGCCTATGTTATACATAATATTTACTCCTGTTCAAAAAATTTAATACGGCTCATAATAATTTTCGATCTTCCAGCCGTCAGCCTTTAAAGCAAGCTCCAATCGGCACGGAATGTCCGCCGAACCGCAAATCGTACCTCCGTCGGACTTTCTGCGCGTTTCACACGTATAGTTATAAAACACATACGCCTTGTTCCCGAGCATGATACCCTTGAAGCCCCATATTTTGTATTTTTGATCGTACCATGAGCTTCTCCAATCCTCAACGCTGCCGTACTTTTCGCTGTCATATTCAATGTTTCTCGAATGAAATTCCATTCTGTCAACAACGGAACTGTCCGCCATTTTATATATCGCCCGGGACAATTCCTCGTCATAAACCCCTGCCGCGTCGTTCACCGCGGTAACGAGCCATCTACACTTCCGAACTGCGGCAACGGAAGAAACAACGGTCACTGTGACAAGCAAAATAACCGCACCTGTAAGTTTCGGTAAGACCTTTCGTTTTATGGCGACGCTCATAATACTTCTCCTTGATCCGTACAGTATTTTTAATTATATCTGTTCAAAATCAAATTCGCTCAAAAAACTATTAAAGCACTTTACAAGTTTTCCGAAATCGGAAATATTCTCCAAAACGGGAATATGCAAAAAAAGTCCGCGCGGAAATATTTTCAACACCTCCGCGTAAACCGCGTTGCAGTACGAGTTCCCGGCGCCCGATGACAGATAGGCGTCATATCCGGTTTCACGAAAAAACCTCACGACTCTGCCGCAGTCAACGTCCGTTTTGAGGATACCGCAGTCGGCTCTCGCGAAACGCTCCACCGCTATCTTTGAGCGAATGGACGGCTTCTGACCCGTCATTATCACCGCGGAGGGATTTCGGGAAATCTCCCCGCGCATTAAAGCTGCGGAAAGTGCGTTGTCGTTCGGCATAATGACCTTTCGGCAGGGGGCGGAAACGCGCTCGACCAGAAGCCGCGCGGGATTGCCCTCACCGTCGAAGCCCGCGAAAACGAGCTTTTTCATTACAGATTAAGATCGGACATGATATCCTCGCTGTCGGAGTCCATACCGAGCTGACGGAGCAGATCCTTTGCAGCGTTGTAGCCCATTTTCTTCTGACGGTTGTTCATCGCCGCGACCTCGAGTATTACCGCGAGGTTGCGCCCGGGCTTAACGGGAATGTTCAGCAGCGGCACTTTAACGCCGAGAATGGTCATATAATGTGTGTCCACGCCCATTCTGTCGTAGGTCTTTTCGGGGTTCCAGAGCTCCATTTCAACGACCATATCGATCTTCTCGGACATCTTTACCGAACCGATACCGAAAAGCTGACGCGCGTTCACGATACCGATACCGCGCAATTCCAGGAAGTGACGAATATTGTCGGGCGACGAGCCTACCAGCGTGATGTTTGAAGCCTTGCGTATCTCGACCGCGTCGTCCGCGATAAGTCTGTGACCGCGCTTTACAAGCTCGACGGCGGTCTCGCTCTTACCTACGCCGCTCTCGCCCATTATCATAACGCCCTCGCCGTATATCTCGATAAGAACGCCGTGGCGCGTAATTCTCGGCGCGAGCTGCATATTCAGGAACGCCATGAGCTTCGAGATGAACACGGTTGTGTTCTCCTCGGTGCGCATAATGGGTATCTCGTAGTTAGGCGCCATTTCCAGCATTTCGGGGAATACCTCCTCGTTGCGCGTGATGATGAGCGCGGGAAAACGGTAGCTCAGCAGATCCTCGATACGCTTTCTGCGAAGCTCGGGGTCAAGCCCCTGCAAGTAAGCGCTTTCCATTTTTCCCATAACCTGGATACGTTTATTGTCAAAATATTCATAAAATCCCGCAAGCTGAAGTCCCGGACGGTTCACGTCGTTATTTGAAATAAGACGGTTCTCTCCGTTTTCGGGCATATACAGAATTTCGGGCTTATATTCGTCGATCAGTTTTCTCAGCGGGAACGAAAACTCCCTGGTTATTTCCTCAAGGGGCATAACAATGTCCTTTCTCGGGCAGCTGCCGCCCGAACGTTTATTTATAAAGACAACTTTACACTTATCATTATACAGCAAAGCCGCGGATTTTGCAAGTCTTTTTTTGCAATTTGTGATATCTTTCACAAATTTTGCGGCTTTAGTGGCGTTCTTTTGTTGTTGTCTGCCACGCAAAATGCAAAAAATTGACAAGCAAAACACAAAAAACAAGCCGCCGAAAACAAAGAAATCGGCGGCTTGCATATTTATTAAACGGCTCTGTTAAGCCAAATGTTAAGGGGAACAGTTCAAATGTTGAAAAATCGGCAACAAAAATCGCACTGTGTTGAAAAATATTTTTATTTTTGTGAAAGTTGCACAATTTCAGCCATTTGGCAGGAAATGCAAAATATGAGCAATAACGTCGACTGTCCGGCCGTTTCCCAAGCATTTATAACGCTGCGCGTTTGAAACGCAGTCGGTGTATCCGTCGGGCAGCGTTTGCAGACGTTCGCATTCCAATGGCGACAGCTTGCGAATTATGTAATCACCGTCCGGGAGATCGATCTTGTATAAGCCCGTTCCCGAGCCTTGTCCGCCTTGTCCCGTCGACAGCGCTATGGATTTCCCGTGAACGGAATAAACGCGGTGAGCCTGCCCGGAGCTGCCTATATCGCCTATGCGCACGGGCTCGGCGACCATTGACCGTTGGTGACGTTCAAGCGTGTTCTTCAGCATGGCGCCGCCGTAATTCGCGGTCAGACAGTAGGATTTTCCCGTCCAAGCGACGGCGTTGTCAATTATATCGGCGAGCATTATTCCCTTATCCGCGGGCTGAGTAACGTTCGGGATATTCGTCCAATAGCACCGTTTCCGTGTTTGCGCGGACACCAGCGCCGAATTTATCATTATCGGCTGAACACCAAGCTCAC
>CAYWIP010000109.1:0-6704 GCA_964458395.1 uncultured Ruminococcus sp. | reverse complement strand
AGGGCGGTTCGGACTTCGACCCCAAGGGCAAGAGCGACGGCGAGGTTATGCGTTTCTGCCAGAGCTTCATGACGGAGCTTTGCAGACACATCGGTTCCGACTGCGATGTTCCCGCGGGCGACATCGGTACGGGCGGACGCGAGATCGGCTATATGTTCGGTCAGTACAAGAGAATTCGCAACGAGTTCACCGGCGTGCTTACCGGCAAGGGCTTGACCTACGGCGGTTCGCTGGCGAGAACGGAAGCTACCGGCTTCGGTTTGTGCTACTTCACCGATGAAATGCTCAAGGCGAACGGCAAGAGCTTCAGGGATCAGACAGTCGTTATTTCCGGTTCGGGCAACGTTGCGATTTACGCGACCAAAAAGGCTACCGAGCTGGGCGGCAAGGTCGTTGCGCTGAGTGATTCCAACGGATACATTCACGATCCCGACGGTATCGAGCTTGATGTTGTTAAGCAGATCAAGGAGGTTGAGCGCGGACGTATCAAGGAGTACGTTTCCAGAACCTCTCACAAGAACGCGACCTATACCGAGGGCTGCAAGGGAATCTGGACTATCAAGTGCGACATCGCACTTCCCTGCGCTACCCAGAACGAGATCGACAAGGAAAGCGCAGAGGCTCTCGCGAAGAACGGCTGCTACGCTGTAGCGGAGGGCGCGAATATGCCTTCCACTCCCGAGGCGATCGAGGTTTACTTTGCTAACAAAATGCTGTACGGTCCCGCTAAGGCGGCGAATGCGGGCGGCGTTGCAACTTCCGGTCTGGAGATGAGCCAGAACTCCATGCGTTACAGCTGGACGTTCGATGAGGTCGACGCTAAGCTTCACAACATCATGGTCGAGATCTTTAAGCAGTGCGACAACGCGTCCAAGGAGTACGGTATGCCCGGAAACTACATGGCGGGCGCGAATATCGCGGGATTCCTCAAGGTTGCCGAGGCTATGAAGGCTCAGGGCGTGGTTTAATTTACCGTTTGAAATAAATTTGTGCGGAGGGTCTCCCCTCCGCACTTTTCCGCGTTATTCCGATACGCAAAAAACCCACCGCTTTCGCGGTGGGTCATAACTATTCCGTAGAACGGTTTAAATTTGCGTTGTCAGCAATTACTTTCTCTTCTTGGAAATTACAACTGCTGCTGCAGCTGCTGCAAGTGCAACAGGAGCTACTGCCATAGCAACACCAGTAGACGGGTTCTTGTTATCGTTGCTGGTAGAACCGCTGTTGGTGCTATCGGGAGTAGAGGGCTTGGTGTCAGAGCTGTTCTTGTCATCGGTAGAGGGCTTGTTCTTGTCATCCTCTACGAGACCGCCGTTGTTCTTGTCATCAGAGGTATCGGGAGCCTTGTCGTTAGCGGTGAAAATAACCTTCGTAATCTTAAGGTTCTTCATCTCATCGGAAGGAGCAGCGTCGCCAGTAAGTTCTTGATTAAGGTCTCCGTTGGCAGAGAAGCCCTTTCTCTGAATACCCCAAGTAACCTTGGTGAGCTCATACTCGTTAGTATTGTCAGAGTAGAAGAAGTTTCTGGGAATCTCAACCTTGAGAGAATTGGTAGCTTCGGTATAATCAGCTTCAACGGTAGTGTTTTGACCATTGCTGTTTCTGAACATGATAACACCGTCAACCCAATCCTTTTTGGAAACAGGATTGTTGAATACGAACTCAACCGTACCACCGTTAACCATCTTTCTCATGTCACTTCTGCTCCACGCAGCGGAGTCATCGTCAACATTGTAAGTGTAATTCCACTCAATAACCTTCTTAGTTGTTACCTTTGCATCGGAAATCTTCCAAGTCATGTTAAGGTCATTTGTCTGGTCTTTGCCAGCCGCATCCTTATTTTTTGCGCTCAACTTAAGCGTAGGAGTTGCAGTTGCCTTGTCATCAGCAATATCATCATTCAACTTATCAGAAATCTTAATGCCATTAAGACCACCGGCATAAAGATTCTCAAACTGATCCTCGGAAAGCTCAAGAGTCAACTCTGCAGTGATCTTCGACTTGCTATCCCAAGACTCAATGATAGAGTACTTAGTGAAATCGCCAAGAGAATCGGTCTTCAAGGTAGCCTTGGTATCCTTGTTGTTCTTCTTTACGGTTGTTGCCTCAACAGCAACCTCGCCCTTCTTGGTTGTTTCTTTCTTGCTGCCCCACTTTCCCTTGGAAATATCCCAATCCCGAGTGTTAGCAACGAATTCGCTATTGAACTTACCGGAAGTAATCTTTACATCCTTATCGTTGCTGGTATTCTTAAGGATCATTTCAAGAGAAGAGTAGTTCTCTTTTACAGCGTCACCCAATTCAGTAGTCTTAGGATGAGCATTTGTAAATCTCAAAGCGGTATTAACGTCCTTAACCTCACCCTTAAGAGTAACAGTTACATAGTCAACTACATCATAACCCTCGTAAACAACCTCAGTAGAAGCCGCCGAAGCAGTAGCCGCGAGCGCAGAAACAGCGAGCGTGGAAGCTGCTGCAGCTGCAATAATCTTCTTTAACATTCTAAATTTCCTCCAATGTTTAAAAATTTTTACCCGTTTGTTCAGAAACCCGTCATCTTGATCGGAAAGCCTATCCCCTAGCAAGCCGCCCAACGAGTTTAAAGCATGCCCGCCGTTGAACCTCTTTAAAGAGGTACGGTACATAGTCCCCCCCTTTGCTCCGCAAGTTTCGGGGTTTTGTATGTAGACCGTTTAGGTCTGTTTACATTATAGAACAATCAAATAAATTTGTCAAGGGGATTTTGTATATTTTTTGAAAATTTTTTGGCTTAAAATTCAAATTTTAACCCTTTTTTTGGCAATTTTAAGGATTTTTTCGGGCGAAAAACGGAGAGTTTCACCCCAATTTTCACAAACTTTTCTTAATATTTATTTTGTGCTTAGGTAATTTTTAACAAACTTTCAACATATAGAGAAAACTTTTACATAAATTATTCAATAAATATGCCTTTTTTTGTGCATTATTCACTTAAACCGTCTTGACATATATTTGTTAAAGTGGTATAATTATTATATTCCTTATTATATAGAGAGGTCATTGTTATGTATCATTGCCGGATTCAATTTTATTTTACGGGCGTTTCCGATGATTTTATCCGCGTTATAAAGGACTTTGATCCGCCCGAGAATTTCGAGTACGAGTTTGTCGGCGAGCTTTCGGACGCAGATATTATCTTTGCCGACCTTTCGGCGTTTCCATCCGCCGCGGAGCTTCGCGCAGTGCTTGCCGACGCAAAAAAATATGTCGCTTCCGACGAGCATGCCGAGATAATTCTGCTTTGCCGCAAGGATGATAATATTTTCGCGGAGGAGCTTCCTTTTGTGAGCGACGTGTGGTTTCTGCCTTTGAGCGAGGAGGAAATCAGGTTCCGCTTTGAGCGCCGCCGGGAGCTTCACAGGATAATGCTTGACCGCTGGCAGACGCGGCAGTATCTCGACGCGACTATCAACCATATCCCGAGCCTGGTGTGGTTCAAGACCAAGGACGGTATTCACGAGAAAGTAAACGACAGCTTCTGCGAGACCGTGGGCAAGACCCGCAGGCAAGTCGAGGGACAGCGTCATGCTTACATCTGGGACGTCGAGCACGATGACCCCGTGTGCGTCGAATCGGAACACGTGGTTATGAACACAAGGCAGACCGTCGTTTCCGCGGAAACTGTGAAGACGGGCAGCGGAAATAAGCTGCTGACTACTTACAAATCGCCGCTTTTCGACACGGACGGCTCTGTTATGGGAACGGTCGGCGTAGCTATCGACGTTACAAAGGAGCGCGCCTACGAGGAGGAGATAATCAAGAAAAACGCCTCGCTCGAAAAGGTTTTCACCTCTATCGACTGCGGCGTGCTTTGCCACTCGCTGGACGGCAAGCGCATTATCAGCGTCAACAACGCAGCTCTGAAAATTCTCGGGTACAGGTCGTGCGAGGAGCTTATAAGAAGCGGCTTCGATATGGTTGCGGATTCCGTGCTCGATGAGGATAAGCAAAGACTGCGCGAGCGTATTCTGCAACTGAAAAAGGAAAACGACAGCATAAGCGTTGAGTACGGCGTAAAACACTCCGACGGTGAGATCTTACATATTATGGGAAACGTCAAGATACTCAAGGCAAACGGCGAGCTGTTTTATCAGCGCTTTCTGCTGGACGTCACCGAACAGAAACGGCGTGAACGTGATACCGAACGTCATCAGGCTGAACTGGTTCAGGCGCTGGGTATTGACTACAGTCTTATCTGTTACTTCGACCTGAATACGGGACGTGGTCGTTCACTGCGCGTGAACGACTGCGCAAAGCATGTTCTCAGCAGCGTTTTTGAGGGAGGGATCCGTCTTGTCGAAAGCATTGAAAAATACATCTCCGAATGTGTTCATGACGAGGACAAGGAGTTGCTGCGCAATGCGCTTTCCGCAGAAAATCTCATCAAGGAGCTTTCTGAGCGTGAAACATTCCATATAAATTATCGCGTGATGTGCTGCGGCACTCTGCGCTATTTCCAGATGAAAGCCGTTCGCGCGGGAGACTGGTCGAGAGAGCGAAGCGTGGTTATAGGCTTCCGCAGCGTAGACGAGGAGATCCGCTTGGAAATGGAGAAAAAGGAGCTGCTCGAAAGCGCGCTTATGCAGGCAAACCGCGCGAATAAGGCGAAGAGCGTGTTCCTGTCGAATATGTCGCACGATATCCGCACGCCCATGAACGCGATAGTCGGGTTTACGTCGCTGGCTATTTCGCATATCGATCAGCCGGAGCGCGTTGAGGAGTACCTTAAAAAAATCGCTACCTCGGGAAGTCACCTGCTGAGCCTTATCAACGACGTGCTGGATATGAGCCGCATTGAGAACGGAAAAATGCATCTCGAGGAGAAGCCGTGCAGTCTGCCGGAGATACTTCACGGGCTGCGGAGCATTCTTCAGGCGGACATCAACACAAAGCAGCTTGAGTTGTGTATCGACACATTCAACGTTTACAACGAGGATATTTTCTGCGATAAGCTAAGGCTCAATCAGGTGCTGCTCAATCTGCTGAGCAACGCCGTGAAATACACCGGCGCGGGCGGAACAATAACCGTGCGCATCGCGGAGATAGCGGGAGCGCCGGAGGGCTTCGCGAACTATGAGTTCATTATAAAGGATACGGGCATCGGAATGAGCCCCGAATTCGTCGAACATATCTTCGAGCCGTTCGAGCGCGAGCGCAACTCGACGATAAGCGGTATCCAGGGCACCGGTCTGGGCATGGCGATAACGAAAAATATCGTCGACATGATGAACGGTACTATCGAGGTAACGAGCGAACAGAACGTCGGAACGGAATGCAGGGTAGCGTTTACGTTCAGGCTGAACGACGACGCTCAGCAGCCGCAGATAATTCAAGAGTTCAAGGACTGCCGCGCGCTCGTTGTCGACGACGATTTTAACACCTGCGACAGCGTGTCGTTTATGCTCCAGCAGCTCGGGCTTCGCGCGGAGTGGACGCTCTCCGGCAAGGAAGCTATTCTGAGAACGCGCCAGGCTTGCTCCCGCGGGGACAACTACAGTGTTTACGTCGTTGACTGCTTTTTGCCGGATATGAACGGAATCGAAGTTATCCGCCGCATACGCAAGGAAACGGGCGAGGACGTTCCCGTTATCGTGCTGACGGCTTACGACTGGACGGATTTCGAGGAGGAGGCGCGCGAGGCGGGAGTTTCGGTGTTCTGCAGCAAGCCGCTGTTCCTGTCGGAGCTCAGGCGCTGCCTCAACACTATAGTCAACACTTCCGAGGAAAACGAAAAGCCGACCGAGAAAAACTACTCGGGGCGTATTCTTCTCGTGGAGGACAATGAGCTTAACCAGGAAATAGCCGAGGCAATACTCACCGAAGCGGGATTTGAGGTCGAGATAGCGGGCAACGGAAAAATTGCCGTGGAAATGCTCACCGGATCCGAGCCGGGATATTATCAGCTTATACTCATGGATGTGCAGATGCCCGTAATGAACGGCTATGAAGCCACCAAGCAGATACGCGCTCTTGACAGCCCGCTCGCGGATATACCGATACTCGCCATGACCGCCAACGCTTTCGAGGAGGACAAACAGGACGCTCTCGACAGCGGAATGAACGGACATATCGCAAAGCCCATCAACGTTGAAACGTTGTTTGCCGCCTTAGATAATATAGTCAAGTAAATTAAAAAGGGTCTGTAAAAACTGCACAAAAAAGCTGCAATTCATCCGAAAAGCGGTTGAATTACAGCTCTGATATTCGCGCGCTAAATAATTGACAACACCGGACAAACGGCGCGGGAAATAAGCAGACGTCGATTAAGCAAATAATTACCGCCCCTTGCCGAAAGGGGCGGCTTTATTATACAGCACAACTGAATCGCTCCACCTAAAGCGGTTCACATTGTGCCGTGTTATTTTTCCAAAAACGAAATTATTCGGTTCTGGGAATAAACATGGAGGGAAGGAAAGATATTCTCGGTACTTGGATCTCCAAAAATGAGTCCGCAAGCTTTTATGCAAGCATCTGTTCCGACCTCAAAAATCGCGGTGTAAAGTCTATTTCGACGATCGATTTATAGCATTGAGCCGTTTGGGGGCGCTGCCACCAAACCCTTGAGGTTTATCCGCTTGAAGATACCGGTGAAGTAAAAAGCAGCGTTTTATTTCCGTCAAATGCAAAAGTAAATGCAACACAAAGCATGAAAGTGTTGCAATAAC
>CAYWIP010000108.1:0-6840 GCA_964458395.1 uncultured Ruminococcus sp. | reverse complement strand
CGCGATCAAAAGCGTCACAAGAATTGGCTGAACAAGCCCGAGCAATATCGTTATCACCGTATAATGCTTTATCGAAACACGCAGAATATTGCCGTCGGGAGTTTTTATGGCATAATAAATTATCTTTTCGGTCAGCGTGTCGGAATAGCGCACGCTCGTTCCGCTGCCGCTCTCCGCCGCTTGCTTTACCTCGCTGCGTTCAAGATGATTTTCCATTTCGGCGGCGTTCGCTTCGGTGTCGGCAATGACCGTGCCGTCGGGAGCAATAAGTGTAACGCGTTCTCCGACATCTCCGATCCTCTCAAGATAATCCCCGCCCTCGCTTTCAACCGCGTGAGATATGAATACCGCCTTGCTCTTTAGCCCGTCCATAAGCTGTTCTTCAAAATATTGGTATAAAATTCCGAATACAAAAAGCATACTTACCGCCAGCGTGAGAAGCGTCGTAAGCAGGAACGAGCGAAATATTTTTTTAGTCATCCTTTTTTCCTATTCTGTAGCCCACATTTTTAACGGTCTGAATATAATCCGTTCCCAATTTTGAGCGCAGATTGCGGATATGAACGTCCAGCGTGCGCGATTCGCCGTAGAACTCTCCCCATACCCTTGTGAACAGCTCCCCGCGCGTCACAGCCTTGCCGTCAGCCTCAAGCAGCGCTGTCAGCAGCTCAAATTCCTTGTAGGAAAGCGCAAGCTCTTCTCCGGACAGCTGAACGATCCGCCGCGCGGGATATACCGCAAGCTCGCCGATATGATAGATCTTCTCGCTTTCGGAGGAGCCGCGGGAGCGCCGAAGCACGGCGTTTATCCTTGATACAAGCTCCGACATTCCGAATGGCTTCGCGATATAATCGTCCGCGCCGAGGTCGAGCCCCGTCACCTTGTCAAACTCGCTGTCCTTGGCGGTTAGCATGATCACCGCCGTATCGCCGTCCGAGGCGCGGAGCTTCTTCAGTATCGACAGACCGTCCTCCCCGGGCAGCATAATGTCCAACAAAATCAGATCGGGGCGTTCTTCGGCATACCTGATCCGGAATTCATCGGGCGCGGCGAAGCCCTCTATTTCATAGCCCTCTTTGGACAAGGCGTAGCATACCAATTTGCGTATATTATCGTCGTCCTCGACCAAATATATTTTCCGCATTTCAAATCACCCGGTTTCATTATACAACATGGGAGCAGAAATTTCAATCGCTTTTCTGCTGAACGATAAGATTTTTATGCTCTCCCGTGATCGCGTAAACCACCCATTCCGCGATGTTTTCGGCATGGTCGCCTATACGCTCGAAATATTTCGCGATCATAAGCAGATCGACAAGCGCCTCGGCGTTTTCGTGACCGTTCTGCACGGCGGCGATAAGCTCGTTTTTAATCTCCAGAAACAGAGAATCCACCGTGTCGTCCATAGCCGCCACGGAACGCGCCGTATTTATATCCCTCCTGACAAAGGAATTTACGCTCTGCGTTACCATTTCCACTGCCGCTCTCGCCATATCCGCGACATTTATTTTGGCTTGAAGTCCCACGGAAGTCACATATTCGGCGATCTCGGCGATGTCCCTTGACTGATCGCCTATCCGTTCCATATCCGAGATCATTTTAAGCGCGGCGGTCACCGTCCGGAAATCTGTCGCCACAGGCTGCTGCCGCATAAGCAGCTTCATGCAAAGCTGCTCGATCTCGCGTTCCTTACGGTCGATCTCACATTCGGCGGAAAACGCGCCCTCTTTCATTTTAGGATCGCTTTCCGTAAGACATTTTACGGCACAGCTTATCGCGTCCTCGCACAGCGCGCCCATCAGCAGAAGCTCCGAATTGAGCCGTGAAAGCTGATCGTCAAAATAACTTCTCATCAGCCGAACCTCCCCGTTATATAATCCTCGGTGCGCTTGTCGGACGGCGTCGAGAAAATCTTCTCCGTTGAATCGAATTCCACCAGCTCGCCCAGCAAAAAGAACGCCGTCTTATCGGCAATTCGTGCCGCCTGCTGCATATTGTGCGTAACGATGATGATCGTGTATTTTTCGCGCAGCTTCATAGCAAGCTCTTCTATTTTTAATGTGGAAATGGGGTCGAGCGCGGAGGTCGGCTCGTCCATCAGCAGCACCTCCGGCTCAACGGCAAGAGCGCGGGCGATACACAGCCGCTGCTGCTGACCGCCGCTCATTCCGAGGGCGCTTTTGTTCAGCCTATCCTTGCACTCGTCCCATATCGCCGCGCGGCGAAGCGAGCTTTCCACGATCTCATCGAGCCTGACCCGCGATTTCACGCCATGAATACGCGGACTGTAGGCTATGTTGTCGTATATGCTCATCGGAAACGGATTGGGCTTCTGAAATACCATTCCCACGCTTTTTCGCAGCATATTCACGTCATAGCCCGCGTAAATATCCTCGCCGCGCAGAGTTATCTCGCCCTCGATACGGCAGCCCTCAACAAGGTCGTTCATTCGGTTGAGCGATTTCAGAAACGTGGATTTGCCGCAGCCCGACGGACCTATCATCGCCGTTATTTCTTTTTCGGGAATATCTATGTTAATATCCTTTAGAGCGTGATTTTCATTGTACCAGAGGTTCATATTTTTTGCGCTTATTATGTTCATTTCCGTTCTTTACCTTTCCCGAGTTTTTTCGATGCAATTCTTGCGCCGAAGTTAATAAGCAGCGTTAAAACGAGCAGTATCGCGGCTATAGCAAAGGCGGTATCGGAGTCGCCGCGTTCCTTGGCATACACATACAGCGAAACCGCCAGCGTAGAGCCCGCGTTTCCCGCCGCAAACGCCTCGAAAAAACCGAGCACCTCATTCGCCATTCCCGCCGTGAACATCAAGGCGGCGCTCTCTCCGACTATCCGCCCGACGGACAGTATACAGCCCGTGACGATGCCGTCCACCGCCGACGGCAGAACGGTCGTACGTATCATGTGCCATTTACCCGCTCCGAGAGCCAGTGCTCCCTCGCGGTAACCGTCGGGAACGGTTTTCAGGCTCTCCTGTGTCGTGCGAATGATCGTGGGCAGCGTCATTATTACCAATGTGAGAGAACCCGCCATAATACTCGTTCCCAGCGAGCAGAACTGCACGAATATCAGCATGCCCACCAATCCGTAAATTATCGACGGAATGCCCGCGAGCGTTTCCGCCGCAAGCTCGATAAGTCTTACTGCTCTTTTGTTTTTCGCGTACTCGTTCAGATATACCGCCGCGCCCACGCCTAACGGCAGGACAATCAGCAGCGTAATAAAGATGATGTAAAGCGTGTTGAGAATGTTGGGAAGTATCCCGACCGTACCGTTCAGCAGGCTCGGCTTTGACGTGAGCAAACCGAGCGTAACGTGCGGCAGTCCTCGGAAAAGTATGTAAACGACAATTCCGATAAAGATCATGCCCGTAATTCCCGCCGCCGCGTAAACCAACGCTTTCAGCAGCTTTTCTTTTACCTTGCGCTTATAGGAGATCTTCGGGATCATTTCTTATGATCGCTCCTTTTCACAACAAAATTCAGCGTGAGGTTAATCAGCATAATGAACGCGAACAGCACCATCGCGATAGAAAACAGCGCCTGTCTTTGAAGTCCCGAGGAATAAGACATCTCGCTTGCCACAGCGGTAGTGAGAAAGCGCACGCTTTGAAAAATACCGGGCATATTCGGCACGTTTCCCGCAACCATCATAACCGCCATTGCCTCGCCGACAGCTCTTCCGATTCCGAGCACCACCGCCGCCAGAATTCCGCTTTTCGCGGCGGGCAGCGTTACCTTGAACACCGTTTCGGTCTTAGTCGCGCCCAGCGCCAGAGACGCTTCCTCGTATTCCTTGGGAACGGCTCTCAGCGCAGTCTCGGATACCGAGATAACCGACGGCAGTATCATGACCGACAATACTATAACCGCCGAAAACAGATTAGCGCCGTCGGGCAGCCCGAAAATTTCTCTTACCGCGGGAACGACGATTATCATGCCGATAAGTCCGTACACCACCGAGGGAATTCCCGACATAAGCCCCACAAGTCCTCTTGTAAGCGCCGCAACTTTTCCGTTTGCGTATTTTGCAGCAAAAACCGCGCACATTATTCCGATAGGAACACCGATGAGAATTGCTCCGAAAGTGCCGTAAACCGAGGTAAGGATAAACGGAAGTATACCGAATGACGGTTCTGCCGCCGTAGAAGCCCACCTTGTTCCGAACAGGAAATCTATGATCCCTATCTCTCTGATAGCCGGCACTCCCGATATTATCAGGAAAACCGTTATTATCACAACAAACCCGACCGCGATAAATCCGCATACCGTAAATAACGTCCGCATCGCCGCTTCAAGCAGATCAGCGGCTTTTTTTACTCTTCTCGTGCGGACGTTTCCTTTTGCCGCCGCGACGTTCAAAGCATTACCTTGCAACGGGAACCGCACCTGCCTTCGCTATGTATTGAGCGCCGTCTTTTCCCGTGCAGAACTCGAAGAAGTCCTTTGCTGCGCCTTTCAGCTCACTGTCCTTTTTGGTGACAAGCACGAAATTACGCTGAATTTTGTACTCTCCATTCAATATGGTATTGTCGGTGGGTGTCACGCCCTCTACGCTTACGGTCTTGACGGTATTGCCGACGGAAGCCAACGACGCGTAGCCGATAGCGTTGGGATTTGACGATACGGTCTGAATAACGTCTCCCGTTGAAGTGAGTTCCTGTGAATATTTGCACTTTTCTGCGGTCTTGGTTATGGATTCAAAGCCGTCGCGCGTTCCCGAAGCGGCCTCTCTGCCGATGCACACGACGGGAGCGTCGCTGCCGCCTACGTCTTTCCAGTTGGTTATCTCGCCGGTATAAAGTCCCGCGATCTGTTCCACGGTAAGGTCTGCAACGGAGTTGGCGTCGTTCACGATGATAGCAATACCGTCTATTGCGACAACCGTTTCACTAAGATCCGCCTTTTCTTCGTCCTTGAGATTGCGGCTTGCAAGTCCGATATCGCATCTGCCGTCCGCAACGGCTTGTATTCCCGAACCGGAGCCTGTAGGATTATACGTGACTTTAACATCTCCGTGCTTTTCCATATAAGCTTCGCTGAGGAAGCCGATAACCTTTTCCATAGAGGTCGAGCCGTCCGTGGAGACCGTCTGTTCTCCCTTGCTGCAGCCCGTCAGCGCTCCCATAGCTAATACAGCGGCGACTGACGCACAACCGATAACTTTCAATGCTCTCATAGTAAATCTCCTTTAAGTGTTTTTGTTTTGCAATATCAGTTTATCACATTCAATGTAAAGTCCGAAATCACGGTTGTGTAAATTGTATGTAAAATTTTAAAAAAATTATTGTCGTAGCTATGCCGTGCATAAATACAGATTGCCCCCTTTTTTCACAGCAGGAATTGGGGGATACAGTTCAAATCGAGCGACACATTAGAGCTTTGCTATCCAAAAAAGTCATCTATAGTTCAGGCTTAAAAATACTTGTAATTTAAGGAGGCCTCTAAAACATAACCGTCCACAACGCATATTTTGTTGGAACACTGATACCCGTATTCATGAAATTATCGCGTTTCATAGCAACAAGTTTATTAAACAAACAAGCCCTCAACGATTTCACTCGGTGAGGGTTTGTTTTATCGTGTAGGAACGGCTCTATAATCGGCTTTGTCGTATTTGTTGCTGTCCTGCAATAGGCACTCCCGTGTCGAACTTTGCCGTGTATCGACCGTTAAATTTTGAAATATCCGAAGATGGCGTGCTCAGCTACGATGCCACGATGCTTATTTCGCGCGCGGAGCTTTTGCCGGAGCGCCCGCTCAACATAATGATATCCTGTCCGGGAGATCTGCCGTTCGTCGTCTTTGGCTATGCCGGTGAAAACGACAGCGATTTTCGCTTGTTTTCGATAAGCATAAGCGGATATGACGGCTCTTACATAATCGAGCGATTACCGGAAGTGAATGAGGATCCGCAAGAGTAAAGCCCTTGTGTTCCCTGTTTTCGCTCCTTCGCGTATCCGATCGCCCGACGCGCCACATATGACCTGTCGAAATTTGCATATTTCTCTTGAAATCCGCGGAGCTTTATGTTATAATGTAAATTGGTAAAGTATCGATCTGTTTTTTCCCTGCCGCAGGCGGGGAAAAAACCGGTAGATCGTGTTTGAAAACAAAAACGCGATTTTGTCGGCGCTTACTCAGAACTGTAATCTTATATTGTTCCGCCCGCAAAATTTGAAAAATTTCGGTCGGAGCATCGGCGGAAGCTTTTGGAGACGGAAATTGACAAAAAAGAAAATAACACGCGCAAACGGCGCGGTCTGGGGCTTTTTGACGGTTATCGCGGCATATTCATGCCGTATTATCGGACGATTTCCGTTCGGCGCCGCGGCAAGCCATTTGCGCACATTCCTTTATATAGCGCTGTTTATGATGTGGGGATATTCTGTCCGCAGACGCATAATACAGCGGCAGTCAAGGCGATATGTGACAATAATAGCGTTTCTCATTGTGTTTTGGCTCACGGTGAGGACGATTAAATACACCGTCTTTACGTGGGATTTTTTTCCGAATGTTGCGCGTTATCTTTGGTATTTATACTATCTGCCCATGCTGTTTATACCGCTTCTGACGGCGTTCACGGCGGCGTCTATCGGAAAACGGGAAAACTACCGCACCCCGAAGCGGTTAAAGCTGCTTTACATTCCGGTCGCAACGTTGTTTTTGCTGGTAATGACAAATGATATACATCAATGGGTGTTCGCGTTTCCGAAAGACGCTGTTGTCTGGACAGACTATGATTACAGTTATCATTTTGCCGCTTACCTTATACTAATCTTCAATTAAAACAAGACAAAATCCAAGCGCGACCCGTAATACT
>CAYWIP010000107.1:0-6950 GCA_964458395.1 uncultured Ruminococcus sp. | reverse complement strand
TCGTGCCGACCGCAAGCATTACCTTCGCGGAATTCAGCGCGCTGAATATGTACGGCTCGTAATCCTGCCCGAGCTTATCCTCCAGCGTAATGCGCGAGAAAAACACCTTATAGCCCTTTTCGGTGAGCGCGTCGTACATATCCTGCGCGAGAACGCTGTCCTTGGTGCGCTGCTTTTCCTCGTCGGTTTCCTTATAGCAGATGAAAACGTCGTAGGGCTCTTCGTTGTTGGCTATCTCTAGGATCTCCTTTTGCAGCCTGTCAATCTCCTTTGCCTCGGAGCGGTAAAGCTGCATAGCCTCGCCGTCCGCGTACTCGCAAGCCAGCTCGAAGTTTCCGTCCTCGAAAATGCCCGTGTACTCGGCTCTGTGGCAGGTGGGTATCTTCTTTCCCGTCGCGGGGTCGTCGACGTACTCAATTCCGTATCTGCAGAGGCACAAGCCCCAGTACGCTTCCGCTTCCTCGGGAAATTCCGCGACTATGCTCTCGTAAACGCCCGCCGCCTTGTCAAAATCGCAGCCGCTTCTCAGTCTGTTCGCGCGGTTGAACAGGTTCACCTTTTTCTCATTGTTGTCCGACAGCGGAACGGTCTGCCTTGTGCCGCAGTAGCTGCACTCGCATATCGACATTCCCTCCTCGACGTCGAGGTTTCCGTTGCACGCCTTGCACTTAAAAATCGCCATAATTACCTCCCGCATAAAACTCTGATTTTATTATAACAAAATTCTCACAAAAAGTCAATATGTTTACAAACTCCGCAAAACGTTTTCGGAGTGCCGTGAATGTCAGCCGCCGTTCGGTCTGCTTTTTTGTTTTTCCCCTTGATTTTATCCTTTAAATGTTGTATAATATTAACAACAATAAATTTAACACATGAAAGGACATAAAACTATGAACATATGGCACGACGTAAACCCCTCGAGAATTACTCCCAACGACTTTCTGGCAGTAGTGGAGATCGAAAAGGGAAGCAAGAAGAAGTACGAGCTTGACAAGCAGACGGGCTTGATAATTCTTGACCGTATTCTGTACACATCCACGCACTACCCCGCGAATTACGGCTTTATCCCGCGCACGCTCGCGGACGACGGCGACCCGCTCGACGTGCTTATCCTCTGCAACGAGCCTATTGATCCGCTCGTTCTCGTGCAGTGCTATCCGATAGGCGTAATCACCATGCTCGACAACGGGCGCAACGACGAAAAGATAATTGCCATTCCGTTCGAGGATCCGACCTTTAACGCATACCGCGGCATTGAGGCGCTGCCCTCGCACATCTTCCAGGAAATGCGCCACTTCTTCTCCGTGTACAAGCAGCTCGAGGACAAGGAGACCGCCGTTGATGAGGTTCAGGGACAGAAAAAGGCTGTCGAGGTAATTAAGCAGTGTATCGACAATTACAATGAGATCTATGCGCCCGATCACCCGTTCGTTCCCGAGCATACCACGAGCAAGGAGAAGAAATGATCTTAGCAAGTCAATCGCCGCGCCGCCGTGAGCTGTTGGCATTTATTGAGCCGGACTTCCGCGTTATCCCGGCGGTCGGCGAGGAGCATATCCCGGAGGGTGCTTCTCCCGAACAGGCGGTGCTTGCGCTCTCGCGTCAAAAGGCGGAGGAGATTGCCGCGCGGCATAAGGGCGAGGTCATAATCGCAGCCGATACGGTAGTC
The DNA here is from genome assembly GCA_964458395.1 of uncultured Ruminococcus sp. Lineage (GTDB taxonomy): Bacteria > Bacillota > Clostridia > Oscillospirales > Ruminococcaceae > CAG-115. The sequence goes on along the minus strand of CAYWIP010000107.1, from coordinate 5,281 downwards.
GCAATAGACGGGAAAATTCTCGGCAAGCCGCGCAGCGAAGCCGAGGCGTTTGAAATGTTAAGCACGCTTTCGGGGCGTGTCCACAGCGTGTTTACGGGTGTGTGCGTTATTTTCGCGGACGGCAGCGAGGAGAATTTCGCCGAGGAGACCAAGGTGGAATTTTATCCGCTAACCGCCGAGGAGATAAACGCGTACATAGCCACGGGCGACCCTATGGATAAGGCGGGCGCTTACGGGATACAGGAAAAGGGCGCGGCGAACGTCAAGGGCATTGTCGGCGATTTTTACAACGTAATGGGCTTGCCCGTCGGCAGGCTGGCACGTGTTTTGCGAGGTCGGATATGATACTCACCGAATTTCCGTTTGAGGATTTCTGCGATAAGACCTTGTTTTCGGAGCGATGGGGAAAAACGCTTTCCGCGCTCTCGGGGCAGCGTATCGTGAACATTTTCGGCGTGTTGGATAATACAGACGGCGAATGGTTCGGAGAAGCGCCCATGCTTGTTGAATTCGCGCACGGAACGCTCGTGGTAAACGTCCGCTCCGAGAAATATCTTGCGCTCACGTGGAACGAGATCTTCCCGAACGAAAAGCCGCGTTGGTTTTCCGAAAATACGGATATTCCCGATTGGCGGGAGGATCCGGACTGGCGCGAATATTCGCCGCTACGCAAATTCAAGGGCGCGGAGGTTTTAAGCATTGAAGTCATCGAGAGTGAAAACGCGCTTAACGGTCTGCGTTTTAAAACGGACAAGGGCGGCTTTTCGATAATCGACGCAGGAGATGTTATCGCGGGTATTCTCGGCGAGTAAAAAGCGGGAAAAGGAGCGGCTTATGAAATTATATTTAGCGAAGCCCGATCTGTATTTTTTCGATCGGTATAATGAAATGATGACGGAATGGCAGGCAAGCGGAACACAGATAGCGCCGTGGTTTCTCAATAAGCCGTATGAAAATTTGGAGGATTTCGCGGAATTTATCCGAATGCTCGACAATTGTGAGCGCGGCAATCTTGATGAAAGATACTCGTCGACGACGTCTTACTTTGTAACAGACGAAAACGACAGACTTATCGGGGCAGCTTCTCTGCGCCATTATCTGACCGCGGCGGGCTTTAGCACATGGGGTCATATAGGCTATGGCGTAAGACCGGGTGAGCGGCGAAAGGGATACGCGACCCGTATACTGAAAATGGTGCTGGAGGAGGCAAAGGTCATGAAGATCCAAAGGATACTGCTGGGCTGCCACTCCTCAAATATAGGTTCCGCCAAGGTAATAGAAAGCTGCGGCGGCGTTCTTGAAAATATCGTTCCCGACTCAGACGATAAAGGCGAAACGATAAGACGGTATTGGATAGACAATAAATAAGAACGGAGAACGAAATGCGGGAGATCAGAAAAGTAACGGAAAAGGATATCCCCGAGTGCGTTCGGGTAATACGGCGGAGCTTTCAGACGGTCGCGGACGAATTCGGCTTTACCGCCGAAAAAGATCCAAAGTTTACGTCGTATGCCACAACCGAGGAACGCCTTGAATACCATATGTACGTCGAGAAGCGCCCGATGTACGCGTGCTTCGTCGACGGGAAGATCGCGGGGTACTACTCGCTGCATATCGCGGACGGAGAGATCGAGCTTTCAAATCTCTGCACCGACCCCGAATTCCGTCACCGAAAAATCGGCGAAGCCCTGATGTTTCATTCGTTCGACAGGGCGCGCGAGCTAGGGTTCACGGAAATAACTATCGGCGTAGTTGACGCGAACGAGCGGGTCAAACGCTGGTACGAGAGCTTCGGCTTCAAAAAGTCGGGCGAGTGCGGCGCGTATCTGACGTTCCACTGCATTTTTATGAAAAGACCCATTTAGAAAGGACTTGCCATGAGCAACAAAAAATTAAAGCTGAGCTACAATTCTCCCGTAATTCTGACGTTCGCGGCGATATGCCTTGTCACGCTGATACTCGATTGGATAACGCAAGGCTTCACGAACCGTCTGCTGTTTATCTGCTACGGACACGCGAGCCTTCTCGACCCGCTGACCTATCTGCGCGCGTTCAGCTATGTTTTCGGTCACGCGAGCTTCTCCCATTTCGCGGGGAATATGACCATGCTTCTGCTTGTCGGACCTATCGTAGAGGAGCGTTACGGCAGCTGGAATTTATGCATTATGATGGGAGTTACGGCGCTTGCGGGCGGAATACTCAATATGCTGTTCTTCAATACGGGAATACTCGGCGCGTCGGGTATCGTGTTTATGCTGATAATTCTCAGCGCGTTCACGAATATGAAAAAGGGCGAAATACCCCTCACCCTTATCATAATCGCGGCTATCTACCTCGGACAGGAGATATACTCGGGCATCGCAGTCGAGGATAATGTTTCACATTTCGGTCACATCTGCGGCGGCGTTTCGGGTCTGGGCTTCGGCGCGTGGTTCTATAAGAAAAAGTTCGAGATGATGAGATAACGTAAAGGAGCGGCTATGACCTGTACGGGCTTTGGAGAAATGTTTTCCGACGGCACTCTGATTGGCGGTCTGCTTCTCGGTTCGGCGATTCTGCTGCTCGTCGTGCCGCCGCTTCTGAACTGCTTTTATAAGGGCGTTGTGCGCGAAATAGTTATCGTAAAAAAGCGCGAGACCGTCCGCGATTTTTTCAGCCCGGGATTTGTCGGACGTAATAACTCCAACGTTCCCCGCAAAAGCTCGTATGAGGAAACGCGCCGCACAAGCGTAGACTATCGTATAAAGGGCAAAAAGCTGCTGCACACCAAATTCTGCGGCGAAAAGATCATAAAAAAGCTGACCGTCGGGCAGACCTATAAAGTCCGCATACGGCTTAACTACATAACCGAAGTATTTCCAAGGAAATAAAAAAATCGGGGCGGCATTTATGCTGTCCCGATTTTTGCTTTTTATTCTTCCGAACCCTCCGCGCATTGGAAGTTCGCCATAAGCGACTTGAGGTTATCCGCCTGAACGGAAAGCGCACGGCTTGTTTCGGCGCTCTCGGTGGAGTTGGCGGTGTTGGACTGAACTACGCGGTTGATCTGCTCGAGGCTCGAGGAGATGTTGCGTATGCTCTCTTCCTCCTCCTGAGTCGCGATGTTGACGGTCTTCATATCCTCGACCGCCTGCAATACGATCTCCGTAGAGATATTCAGCTGCTCGGATACCGAACCGACTACCTCCGAACCGCGGTTTACGGACTCGAGAGATTTGTCGATAAGCTGTTTTGTCGCCTTTGCCGCCTTGTCGGATTTGTTGGCGAGATTGCGCACCTCGTCGGCGACGACCGCGAAGCCCTTGCCTGCGGAACCTGCCGCCGCCGCTTCGATCTCGGCGTTGAGCGCGAGAATATTTGTCTGGTAGGCGATGTCCTCGATAGTCGCGATTATCTTTTCGATCTGCAAAGCCGAATCGGTGATCTCCGCCATTGCGTCGGCGGCGTTCTGCATTCTCTCATTGCAGAACTTGACCTGCTCGCCCGCCTTGACCGCGTTCTGCTCGGCGTTCTTGGTAGTCTTGGAATTTTCGGCGGAGGCGGCTGATATATTCGCGAGCGTATCCATAAGCTCCGACACCACACGGGACTGTTGGGAAGCGCCCTTCGCCAGCGTCTGTGCCCCCTCGGAAACGCGGTTGGCGCCATCGGCTACGCTGTTTGCCGATTTGTTGATAGCGGTAAACGTGTCGTTAAGGGATTTCCGTATCTTCCTGAGCGACTTTTCAATAGTGCTGAAATCGCCGTCGTATTGTATCTGAGGTCTTGCCAGCATATTGCCGCGGGACATCTCGTGAAGCACCTCGCCGATATCGCGGATATAGGACTTGAGCGATACCAGAGTTCCGCCGAATTCATAAGCCAGCACGCCGATCTCGTCCGAGCGGTTGACGATATCAACGGGCGTATACAGATCGCCGCGCGCCATAAGCGTCATACGGTGCGACATTTTTGTTATGGGCTTGGAGATCCTGCTTGCGTATATTGCGATAGCAACGATACCTCCCGCGAGGAACGCAAGCGAGCATATCACCAGCGCGATGACTATCATATACATAGCCGAGAGCATTTCGCTTTCGGGCGCGGCAACGCCGTATGCCCAGCCGTCCGAGCCGGCAACGGTGCCGTAGGCGCAGATGTTTTTCACCCCGTTGTAGCTGAACTTGGAAACGCCAGTTTCGCCGTCCGTCATCTTTTGGAAAAGCTCGGCGGTCGATTGGTGAGCGCTGTCGTTCTTCGCCATTTCTATGTAGTTTGTCTGCGCGCTGACAACGGAGGGATCGACGTTGGCGATCATCTTGCCGCTGTTGTCGATAAGGAAAACGCTGCCCGTATCGGCTACCGCCTTGTCCGCGATAAGATCGCTGAAATACGAGCCGTCCATAGTTACTATAAACGCGCCCATTTTGCACTTTACCGAGATAACAAAGCGCAGATTTCCGTTGAAGTCCACAGTAGATGAGATCTGGGGTTCGTCGCTTTCCATGGATCTCTGAACGCTTTCGAGCGTCGGGAGCTTATCGTCAAAAAGCTCATACGTCGTGCGGACGTTTCCGTTGGAATCGACCAGCGCGCACTCCAAAAAAATAGTTCCCGCCAACATTCTGTCCGCGTATTTGATACCGTTGCTCACGCCAAGCGCACAAGTTCTGTCGAATTCTGCGGCGGGCTTCACCGCTTCCGTCTTAGCCTGCTTCAGAGCGGTCGCGAACGTATGGTCGGAAAACTGCTGAATAGTCACGAGATCGGCGTCTACGGTGTTCTCGATTCCTATGTAGCCGGAGATAATGCCCGCCGTGACCGTACCGATTATCAACAGTGTGAACACAAGGCTCACGATCAGTATCATTTGCGTCCTGATCGAAGTTTTCTGCTTGATCGAATTAGTTTTCATATCCAAACTCCTTATCAAAGAAGAACTTTTGCTATAATAAAATTATAGCATTTTCTGAAAAAATTTGCAATAAAAAGTTTGATTTTTGTGAATTCTGCACAATTTATTTGTTGAATAATACAATATATAATTTGATATACTTTGGTTTATAAGGATTAAAGATCTGTTTTTAAGTAAAAAGTCTTTGTTATATGCTATTATAAATTTGAATTTATATTAGCGGCAAAGCGCAGGGATTTTTTGTAATCTGTTGCTTGTTGTGGTTTCGTTTATTTTAAGTAAATTGTTGTCGCACAGTTGCGAGAGGACACCCTTCGGGGAAGGGGGAAAAGAAAATCCGACAAAAATGCGGATTCCCCCTTCCCCTACGGGTTTCCTCTCGCGCTC
>CAYWIP010000106.1:0-7052 GCA_964458395.1 uncultured Ruminococcus sp. | reverse complement strand
CGGTCTCTCTGTCCGCGAACATTATCGAAAGTTGGTTGGATACCATATCCCAATTCCGACAGATTACCGTCCAATGTGACACGATGTTTTTCGACGCTAGATACAAAATTCTGCGTATGTCGTGCTTGGTATTCAGCTAGACGGACGCAAGGATGCCGTCAAGGTAATTATATCACACCCCAGCTCCGTTGTCAAGCCTTTTCGCGGCGCGCCTCCACCAGAAGTATCCCGCACATTGCCAGAACGCACAGCGACAACACGGCGTTTTTGGTGAACGGCTCCGCGGAGGTGTTTGGAGCGAGCGCTTCTATATCTATGGGCGGCAGCATTTTTGACAGCTCCGAAGCAAAAAAAGCGCCCAATGCCGCCGCGGGAATTCTCGACAGAATAAAACGCTTCAACGGTATTTTTCCGCACAGCGCCTTTATCTGCATAATTACGCACACTCCGCCGAAGCTCAGCAGCGCGGCGCAGATCGGCATTGCATAGTTCGTTGGAATGATCGTCTTTATCCGCGTGACCTCCATGACAGCCGAGAATATCGCCGAGGAATTTTCTCCCGCGCCGATCAACCCGAGAAGCCGCTCCAAAAGAGAGTTTACACCTATTGATCCGAGTATTGCCGAAATGACCGAAAAACCTGTTATCATGGCGCATACCGTGAACATTACCTTAGCGCCCGACATTACCGAGGAAATAAACGTGCCCGCACTGAGATTGCAGCACCCGGAAGATCTTTTAAGCTCTATCCCGCCGCCCGCGCGGACTATCAGCGCCATTACCAGCGACGACGCAAAGCACGCTCCGAACAGGGCAAGTCCCGCCGCAGCGCTGCCGAATACGCGCATACCGACGATCCCGACTATGAACGACGGTCCGCTCCCGAAACAGCAGCAAAGCATTCTCGCAGCGTTCTTTTCCGACAACGAACCGTTGCGCACAAGCTCCGAAAGCAGGCTCGCGCCGACGGGATACCCGCCGATATTCGCCAATACAAACACCGCGCAAAGCTCCTCGTCCATGCGCAGCAGCTTAGACAGCGGAAAGGTCAGCGGCTTTAACGCGGTGCGGTACAGTCCGCTTTTTTGCAGGTACACAGCCAGCACCGTAAACGCGAACAGCGACGGCACTATCACCTCAAGACAGTCCGAAACCGCTCCGCTTACCGCCGCGGAAATTATCTTAGGCTCGGCTATCAGGAAAACCGCAACAAGCACCGCAATGATTGACAGAAAGTATTTCATTTGTTATCACCCTTTTCATTAACGCGTTACGGGCGCTCCTCGCGGTTAACGCCCGCCACTCCGCCCACCGCCGCGAACGCAACGCACAGTATCAGCTTCACGAAGAACATTCCGCTCCACGACCTCGTGAATATAGCCGAAAGTATCAGCAGCGGCAGTACAAACATCACTCCGAACAGCGCGCCCGTTTTCAGACCGTCGCGGTGCTTGATTATTCCGGCAGTCCTCCCGCCGAGAAAGCAGCCTATCGCCATAGCCAGCACCGCCGCCGCTCCCGCCGTCTTGGAAGCCGCGTCCGTTATCGACAGCAGCGCCGCCGCGATAACGCTCACGGGCAGCATAGCAATATATCCCATAATAAGCCCCGCCGCGTAAGGCAGCAGCTTGGAATTTCGTTTCCGTTTTCGCATCACATCGCCCCCGAACTATTCTATGCCGCTGTCGGACGGGTTAGAAGCGGCGCAATTATTACAGTTTTGTAACCTTTGTTGACTTACGGCAGCGAAAGTGTTATAATATAATGGGTAACGGCTTTACGGTCGTCACGTTTATGTTACATTCAAGAAAGGACCGAGTTTATGTTTAACAAAAGATCTGCTTTAATCATTTCTTTGATCGCGTCGGCTGCACTTATGTCAGGCTGTTCAACCGAAAACGCGGAGTACCGTGACGAACCGCAGAACGCGGCGCAGAGCGGCGTTACGGACGGTATAAGTTCGACAGTGTTCTCAAACGGTGGAATACAGATCGATCACCCCGACGAGGGGTATGTGGAATACTTCCCTCCGCAGAACGCCTCCTCCGAAAGCGACCCGTCCGAGAGCGAAGACCTGTTGAGTTATGACACCGTCAAGGTGACTGCGGAACAGCTTGCGGATATCGCGGCGAATACCTCCTATGGGGATATCCTGGAAAAATTAGGCAAAACGGAGGCGTTCGGACAGACTAAGTACCGCCAGTATGTCACCGAGGACGGCAGGATAATTCAGCTGCATTTTGAGAGCAAGGACGAGTTGTGTCCGTATTCGGGTGCGGAGCTTTACGAGCGAGCAATGCCGCTGAAATACAACGGAGAAAAGCCGGACAGAATGTTTTACGGTCTGCTTGCAGGAAACGGCAACTTTGTAACGTATTCGACCGACACGGACAATTTGGGCATAACCGGCGATTACATTAGTGCTCGCGACGCGGAGATCGTTTTTGAGGACGGCACTCCCGCTACCGCGGACGACCTCAAGCCCGAAACGGCGGTGTTCGTTCAAAGCGACTACACGCTTGCAACATACCCGGGGCAAATGCATTGTACTAAGATAATCATTTTGAAATAAACGGTCATTGGGAGAGAAATTATGTTCAATAGAAAATTCGCGTTATTCATCGCGACGGCAGGGGCAGTCGCGCTTATGTCGGGCTGCTCGCTTATGTATTATTCGGACATCAAGGACGATACGGGCGGCGATCCGACGGTCAGCAGCGGCGAAGATTCAACGGCGGTCGACCTGTTTCTCGATACCGCCAACGTTTCATATTGGTCTATGCTCAATATCCCCGCCGATCTTACCTACAACGAGCTTATAAAAAGATTGGGTGAAACGCAGTCTTTCGGCTATCCCGGCTATCGGCAGTATGTAACAAAAGATAAACGCGTTATTCAGCTTCGGTTCGAAGACAAGTACGACATCTGTCCGTATTCGGGTTCGGAGCTGTACGACCGCGCCGCGCGGCTGGAGTACGAATACGACCCATATGTTCCCGAGCAGATAATCGGCACATACGGCGTACTCGCGGTAGACGGAAAATTCGTAACTTATATTGACGACAGCGGAGAAATTACGGGCGCGGAGCTTCTGACGGACGACGCGGAGATTTTTTATCTGTACGGCGAGCCGGCGGACGAGGACGCTCTTGTACCCGGAAAAGCCGTGATATTTGAAAGCGACTATGCGTTTGAAAGCTATCCAAGGCGGATACATTGTACAAAGATCACCATTCAGGCGAATTCGCCCGAGGTATTTCTCGACGATCATTGGTATAAGCTTCCCTCCCCCTCAATGGAGAATGTCGAGAGCGTTTTCGCAAACACTAAGACCGTCCGTTACGAGGAAATATCGGCTATCCCCGCAAACGTGCCGTACAGGTATATTCTGGAAAAGCTGGGAAATACGGCGGCGTTCGGTTTCCCCGGATACAGGCAGTATCTTACAGACGATGACCGCATTATCCCGCTGAGCTTTGTGTTCCTTGACGACAACTGTCCGTATTCCGGAGAGGAGCTGTATGAGCGCGCTATTCCGATAAAGTACGGCGGCGAGGTTCCCGAGGGCATGACATACGGCGTACTGGTCGGCGACGGGAAACTTTTCACCTTTTATTTTCCTTTCGAGGACCGCAGCGGCGGAAACGTCATGGCGTACAGGTTGGATGAAAGCCGTCAGATAAGCGGAGCGGAGATCGTTTTCGAGGACGGAACACCCGCATCAAAGGACGATTTCAAGCCCGAAACAAGGGTATTTGTCAGGTCGGAGGGCAGTAAATGCGCTAAGATCGTTATTTTGAAATAGCGGTTTTTCCGCATAACACCATTGACTTTTTCTTCAAATAGTATGATTAGCAGAATATCAAATAAAAGGAGTATGATTTATGAAAACCACAACGATCAAGTTGATCTCCAGGTGGGTCGTTATTCTGATAATTCTTATCGGAGCGAGCTGCGTGGCCGTCGGCATTGTTCAGGCGAATGCTCAGGATTCATTGTCCGGCGCTTTGGTGCTTGGTTTCGAGCTGGACAATCTTCCCGTTGAAAGGCTGTCGGAGCGCGACGCCGTAGACGCCGAGGGAACGCATTACGGTCTTATTTCAACCGGCGGAAACGCTTTGATACATTACACGGGATACTACAACACCATTGAAAATAAGTATGTTCATTTGGCGAATCCGGCGGGAGAGCCGCAGATAACGGGTGATTATCTTATGCTCGACGACGCCGAGATACTTTTCGAGAACGGAGCATACGCTTCCAAGCGGGATCTCAGGTCCGGAACTCCGGTGCTTGTTGAAAGCGACTACACTCTCGAATCATATCCGGGACAAATGCACTGCACAAAGATCGTTATATTAAAATAAGTGTTGAGGGGCTGTTTACGGACAGCCCTTTCATTTTCGGTGAAAAATATAGATTTTTAAGCTAAAATGCACTAAATTTTACAAAAAAATTTTGGAATTCTATTGCAATTTACAAAAATATGTGATACAATATAAAGTGTAATATGCGGAAAATGTGTACAAGCACTTTGCCGCTGATAATTTTTTTGTATTATAGGAGGAACAAATCCAATGGCTAGACAAAAGCTTACGATGGACGGCAATAACGCCGCGGGTCACGTTTCATACGCGTTTACCGATCTTGCGGCAATTTACCCCATCACCCCTTCTTCCGTTATGGCGGAGGTTACCGATTCCTGGGCAACGGCAGGCAGAAAGAACATTTTCGGCGAGGAGGTCAAGGTCGTTGAAATGCAGTCCGAGGCAGGTGCAGCGGGCGCTGTTCACGGCTCCCTTTCCGCAGGCGCGCTGACTACCACCTACACCGCTTCTCAGGGCTTGCTCCTAATGATCCCGAATATGTACAAGATCGCGGGCGAGCTGCTCCCTTCCGTAATTCACGTTTCGGCTCGTGCGGTCGCTTCTCACGCGCTGTCTATCTTCGGCGACCACAGCGATATCTATGCTTGCCGCCAGACAGGCTACGCAATGCTTTGCTCCACTAACCCTCAAGAGGTTATGGACTTGGGCGCGGTCGCTCACCTTTCGACTATCAAGGGCAGAGTTCCGTTCCTGCACTTCTTTGACGGCTTCAGAACCTCTCACGAGATCCAAAAGATCGAGGTCTGGGATTATGACACCCTCGCAAAGATGGTAGACTGGGATTCCATTCAGGCGTTCCGCGACAGAGCGCTCAACCCCGAGCAGCCCGTACTTCACGGTACCGCCCAGAACCCCGACATCTTCTTCCAGGCTCGCGAGGCTTGCAATAAGTACTATGAGAACATTCCGAACATCGTTACCGAGTACATGGACAAGGTCAACGCCGAGATCGGCACGGACTACAAGCTGTTCAACTACTACGGCGCTCCCGACGCGGAGGAAGTGATCGTGGCTATGGGTTCGGTTTGCGATACGATCGAGGAGACTATCGATTATCTCGCAAAGCAGGGCAGAAAGGTAGGACTTGTAAAGGTAAGACTTTACAGACCGTTCGTTTCTTCCGCTTTCGTTTCGGCTATTCCGTCTACCGTAAAGAAGATCACCGTTCTCGACAGAACGAAGGAGCCGGGCTCTCTCGGCGAACCGCTGTTCCTCGACGTTGTCGCTGCTCTCAAGCGCGAGAACAAGTTCCAGGACGTTCCCGTATTCAGCGGACGTTACGGACTTGGCTCGAAGGACTGCAACCCCGCGCAGATTATCGCGGTTTACAACAACAAGGAGAAGCCGATCTTCACCATCGGTATCGAGGACGACGTTACCAATCTTTCGCTCGCTATCACCGAAAATCCGAACACCACTCCCGAGGGAACAACCTGCTGTAAGTTCTGGGGTCTCGGCTCGGACGGTACCGTCGGCGCAAACAAGAACTCCATCAAGATCATCGGCGACCACACCGATATGTACGCGCAGGCTTACTTCGCATACGACTCCAAGAAGTCGGGCGGCGTAACCATTTCTCACCTGCGCTTCGGTAAGACTCCGATAAAGTCCACCTACTTTATCAACAAGGCAAACTTCGTAGCTTGCCACAACCCGTCTTACATTGATAAGTACGATATGGTCGAGGACGTTATCCCCGGCGGTTCGTTCCTCTTGAACTGCCAGTGGACGGTTGACGAGCTGGGCGAAAAGCTCCCCGCTCCCGTTAAGGCTTATATCGCAAAGAACAACATCAACTTCTATATCATCAACGCTATCAAGGTAGCAAAGGAGATCGGTCTGGGCAACAAGACCAACACCGTGCTTCAGTCCGCATTCTTCTCGATCGCGAACATTATCCCCGCAGATCAGGCTATCGAGTATATGAAGAAGATGGCTTACAAGTCGTTCGCCAAGAAGGGCGACGATATCGTCAACATGAACTATGCCGCTATCGAAAAGGGTGCGGGCGAGGTTATCAAGGTTGACGTTCCCGCAGATTGGGCTAACTGCACAGGCGAGCTGGTTCACCCGCACTTCGAGGGCGGCACGGGCAACAACAAGTCGCTTATCGACTTCGTAAACAACATTCAGGTTCCCGTAAACGCACAGCGCGGCGACAAGCTCCCCGTTTCCACATTCGTGGATATCGCTGACGGCACGTTCCCGCAGGGTTCCGCTGCGTTTGAGAAGCGCGGTATCGCCGTTGACGTTCCCAAGTGGATCCCCGAGAATTGTATCCAGTGTAATCAGTGCGCGATGGTATGCCCGCACGCTGTTATCCGTCCGTTTGTTTACAGCGAGGAGCAGGCGGCTAAGCTGCCCGCAGGCACAGCGACCAAGGACGCGACCGGTATGCCGGGTATGAAGTTCACAATGGCTATCTCCACCCTTGACTGCACGGGCTGCGGCGTTTGCGCTAACATCTGTCCCGCGGGCGCTAAGGACAAGGCTAAGAACGCTCTCGTTATGACGCCTATCGAGCAGGCTATAGATCAGCAGAAGCTCTTCGACTATGCAGTAGCAAACGACAACTCCAACTGCGCCGCTGTTGAGAAGTTCAAGGAGAGCACCGTTAAGGGCGCTCAGTTCAAGCAGCCGCTGCTCGAGTTCTCGGGCGCTTGC
>CAYWIP010000105.1:0-7374 GCA_964458395.1 uncultured Ruminococcus sp. | reverse complement strand
AAAACAGGTGTTCGTTTGCAAATGACTGCGCCTTGATTAGGTTAGTGCATATGGGACAGACCCCCAAGGACGTTGCGCGGCTTATGGCTGAACTTGTTTTCACGCCCGCCGCCGAGAATATTTCCGACGGAGAATACTCGGTCTACGACGGAACGTGCGGTCTGGGAGAGCTTATCTCCGTGTCCGACAAAAAGCTGCGCGCAATTGCGGAAGCCTCGGGAAAAGCGATTTCCGCGCATATTTACGGGCAGGAGCCCGATCCTCAATTTTACGCGTTGTGCAAAGCGGCGTTTCTGCTGAACGAAGAGAACACCGCCGCCGATATTGCGTTCGGCTCGGCACTCTCCGCGGACGATAACACAGAGAGCAAGTTTGATTTTATGATATCCTGTCCGCCGCATGGAAAAAGCTGGAAAGCCGACTATGACAAAATGAGCACACGCGGACGCGTCGAGGACGAGCGCTTTATTGATAATCTTGACGCCGTTAAGCCGCGGAATATGCTCCCCGGAACGCGCGACGGTCAGCTGCTTTATCTGCTGAACAACGTATCCAAAATGAAAGAATCTCCGCTCGGCAGCAGAATTGTCGAGGTTCACAGCGGTTCGCTGCTGTTCTCGGGAAATGCGGGCAGCGCGGAAAGCAACGCGCGGCGTTATCTTATCGAGCGCGACCTTATCGAGGCAATTATCGCCCTGCCGAAAAATATTTTCTTCGGGACGGCAAACCCCGCGTTTATCCTTGTGCTGTCCAACCGCAAGGAGGAGCGCCGCAAGGGCAAGGTGCAGCTTATCAACGCTTCGGCAATGAAGTCGCCGCTGCCGAAAAATATCGGCAGAAAAAACTGCGAGCTTGATGAAAATATCCGCGCGGAGATAATGCGGATATATTCCGGAATGGAGGAGAGCGAGGTCAGCCATATTATCGACGGACGTGAATTTGAGTATTGGTCGTTGGTGGTTGAAAAACCGCTTCGTCAGCGCGTTGAGATAAATACGGCGACGATCAAGGACACTCTCTCGATGTTCAAGACGTTGTACGGCGTGGATACCGATCATGAGGACGACGATATTCCCGAGGTCGGGCTTGTAGATCTGTTTTCATTCACCGAAAAAAATCCAAAGGCGCGCACGATAAAGACGCCGAAAACGTGGGGCGAGGTTCAGTTTGAGCAGGTCTACAACGTCTATATGAAAATACTTATCGACATGATGAGCGAAGAGCCGTATATGGACTACAACGCTTTTCTTGAGCGTTTCAACGCTCACCCGCTGCACAAGAAAAATCCCACTAATTTCTCCGATTTCGAGGATTTTATGTTCCCGCTTCTGACAAAGGACCCCGCCGCCGCTGCCGTTATGAGAAACGGCAAGCCCGTTCCCGACGAGGAGCTGCGCGTTGTAAAAAACGTGCCCTTTACATATAATGGCGGTCTTGACGGCTTTATCCGGAACGAGATACTTCCGCAGGATCCTGACGCTATAGTTTATCCGAATACCGCGAGAACCGGCTGTGAGATCAACTTCTCGAAGTATTTCTACAAGCCCCGAACGCTCCGCGGAACATCGGAGATTATAAACGAGCTTAAACGGCTTGAAAGCGAGATCGCCGAGCTTAAAAACAGCAGTGCCGCAGAAGCTATCCTGCGGCACGCCGAAAAAACACATATTGCCGAAAGCGCAAGCAGCATCGCTCTTGAAAGCGCGGCAAGCGAGCAGCTTATCAGAAACGCGGGCTTTGCGGAGAGAAACGTGCTGGCGCTTGTCAACGGAAAGATCGTCAGAAAGGACGTTGATCTATCGGGAGGAAAGCTCCCCGCCGCATACGAGAATTATCAGCTGGTTTTCCCCGGAAATATTATCCTGCGGCTTACCGAATTCCGCGGCGGACAGACGGAGCTGCGGACGGCGCTCGTCGCCGAACAGGGCATAATCTCCTCGTCCTATCTATGCCTTAAGGCGGCGGAGAATATTCTGCCCGAATATCTGCATTTGCAGCTTCATATCGCCGATATCTCCGGTATGTTTCTGGAGCTTGGCGGCGGACTACGGTGCAATCTCGGCTTTAAGGATATCGCGAAGCTGCCGATACATCTTGTTCCGCTTGACGAGCAAAAAGCGGTCATCGAGAACATTCACAAAACAAATGCCCCGATAACCGCCGCGATAGACAAGCTCAACAAGGCGGTCAGTGCCTTGCGGGAGCTTGAAAACTCGCTTATTCTTGATCTTCTGCGCTGATTACCGGATTGAGGGGATCCAGTAGCGGATCCGATAATGGTCGGTACAATATCCAAGTCCCGATACTCCACTCAGGCTGCTGCCGGAAATGTGACCTATAACGTCGCCGCGCTCAACGGTATCGCCCTCCTTAACAGTAAGGTCGCTGCCAAGGTGATAATAATAACTGACAACTCCCACAACATTATCATCATAACGGTGTACTATGCCAACGATATAGCCAATACCGTCGCCGTAATTCTTCACTCTCATAACCGTTCCGGAATCCACCGCATACACATTCGCTCCCATAGGCGCGGGGATAACGGGTTCGTCACGGGAAATCAAAGCGGAAACACTTCCGAAATCAAAATCATCTCCTACATCGTCGAGCGGTTTTGCAAGCCCGCTGTTCTTCCACGCATTAAAATGTTCGGAACCTCCGATATATTGATCGTCCAGCGGATCATAGGTATACACACAATAACTTATGCCGTTTGCCACTGCTGATGAAAGATCATTAAACGCATTTAAACATATTGTAAGCCCCGCATAGCCTATGACCTGTCCCGCTTTTACCGTATCGCCGACCTTTACCGGTATGCCGCAATCGACGTCAAGCCCGTCGTAAGCTGTATAAAGTTTATCGTTATGCTTGATAATGATTGACATACCGCCCATTACGGAACGTTCTCCAACGAAATACACCTCGCCGTCTGCCACGGCATAAACCGCCGCGCCGCGCTCGGTTTCGAGATAATATTCCGCCGAGCCGCTTCTTCTGTTAAGGGAAAGATTAAAATTGTTGTTATCAAACTCCTTGACGGGCAGTACGGGCAGCTCGCCCTCCCAGAATGTCGCAGGGTCGGGAGTTACCGGCTCAAGCATTGACATCCAATCTACAGGCTCCGGATATGTTATATCGTCGGAGCTTTCCGGATTTTCGGGTGTACTGTCCGAGATATCGTCGGAGCTTTCGGAGGAAACATCGGACGAATCGGAGGAAACCTCCGAAGTATTGCCCTCAAATGGAGAAACGGGGTCAACTCCGCCGAAATACCGTCCTCCGACAACCGCGCCGAATATCAGCGCAGCACACGCCGCGCAAGGCAGCGCGATCTTAAACACACCACCGAAACGGCGCTTTTTTTCAATGTCGGGATATAAAAACGCGTCGTCCTCCAGCGCCTCGATAATGAACTTGTCGTCGGTGCCGTTGATACCGTTAAATAATTGTTTGTTTGTCATACGTCATAACCTCTTTTCTTAAGTGATTCTCTTAGCTTTGCGCGCGTTCTGTTGAGCGTGACCGAGACCGTGTTCTCGGATTTGCCAAGAAGCTCCGCGATCTCACGGACGCTGTAACAGTACCAATACCGCAGCATAAACATCTTGCGGTTGGTTTTGGTGAGCTTTGACAGGAATTGATTTATTGCGTTTTCAAGCTCGTGCTGCTCGAAAGTCTCCTCCGCTCCTCCGCTGCCCACGCACTCCTCAAGCTCCTCGAAAACAAGCGCGATATCACCGCCGCCGCGCTTTTGAGTAAGCCGCGTTTTCATCATATTTATCGCGGAATTTTTGGTGAGCCGCCCGAGGAAGGTCGCGAGCGAATACGGGTCGTTAGGCGGGATAAGCTGCCACGCGGCTAAAAACGCATCGTTTACGCACTCCTCGGCGTCTTCGGCATTTTTTAATATTCGCACCGCGATCGCTGTACAGTAGCGCGAATACTTTTTCTCGATCTCACCCAGCGCTCGTTCGTCACGTTCACGGAAAAGCCGCACGATCTCGCTGTCGTTCATCCGATCACCTCCTCTGCTTACTACACAATTTTTTTAACGGTATCTTAACATTTTTTTGAAAAAAACGGCGCACCGCTTGAACACGGTGCGACAAAGCTTTATTTGAAATTCCGCAAATTACTTGCCGGACTTTCTGCGCTTAAATACGGGAGCGGTAAGTGCCAGACCGCTGCCGTTTTCGTATCTGGAAAGTCCGTAAACGCCCGACTGAAGCTCGTCTTTATGCACGAACTTATTATCCGAGTAGCGCGCGAAAATACTCTCCGGCGTAAAGCCTGCCACATCGGGATAATCAAACCAAACAACCGCAGCAAATGTTTTTCCGTCCTCGGATTTCGCGGAACAATATTATAAACGATCTCGCAATATTCTCTCCACTGTTCATCGGTGAGCGCAAATTCCTCGGTAATATTGTTTTCGGAAAGGAGAAGAATTTTTGCTGTCAGTCGGAATTATTGTGACTGTTGAGCTATTTTCATCAATTTTTGATACATAGCTGTCAGTTGAAGATACGGCTGCGCTTTCATCATTTGGAGCGGATATGTTTTCGAAACGCTCTGTGCAAGCGGAAAGTATAACAGCACATAAAATAAGAGCAGAAAATTTTGTTATTCTCATAATATTTCTCTCCCTGCAAGCATTCAAAATTATTTCTATTACATTGTACCATAATTTTCTAAAAAAGTCAACTTATGTTGTATAATAAAACTTTACACGAGCCTCGCAATGGGATAATAATAAAAAGGAAAGAATGGTGTCAAGCATGGGACAACTTTCACGTTATCTTTTTTGCGCCTGATCCTTTCAATTAAGAACGTGTCGCACCTCCAAAGCAGTCTGTGCAAATTGTGCAGGCTGCTGATGTTCGGAAACCGCCGTATTCCGATCCCAAGAAGGAAGTATTCGAAAATGCAGGAGCTTTTCTCGAATCACTTTATTAAATAACCACGCCCCCGGGAATATGTTTCAGCATTTCCGCGAGCTTCTTGGAAAAAAGGTGTCATTTCACGCAGAAAAATGGATCATTCACGCATAACACCTTGCTTTTTGCTGAAAAAAAAGCTATGATTATTATATATGGCATTTTTTAACCTTGCAGTAATTTACATGTGTAAAATCGAATGTTTTACATAATTTGTAAACCGAAAGAGTATTATTGTGAAAGCCGGAAAAGATATTATTTTAACGCGGGATGCAGCAAAAAACAGTCAATAATTTATGGAGGTAATATCTATGAACATCATAAAAAACACAGAGGACAAAACTCTGAACATCGCCTTGGAGGGCAGACTTGACACCACGACCGCTCCGCAGCTTGAAGCGGAGTTCAAGCAGAGCATAGCCGACAACGAGGAGCTCAACCTCGACTTCGCTAAGCTGGAATACATATCCTCGGCGGGGCTGCGCGTTCTGCTGGCGGCGCAGAAAGTGATGAACAAGCAGGGCAAAATGATTATCCGCAATGTTAACGACGTTATCTCGGAGGTGTTCGAGGTTACGGGATTTGCGGATATTCTGACGATCGAATGATCATTATCCTGAACTCATACGCTTTGACAAAGCTGCGTAAACTTATCAATTAAAAGAATGTGAGGACAAAGAAATGAAAAGGGTAAAAACATTGTTGGTACTGCCGCTGCTGGCGTTTGTTATGCTGTGTTCGGCTTGTCAAAGCGGGAAAACGGAAAGCGGCGAAAAATATTACACGGTATCCTTCGGTCTGAATGACGCCGAAACAAATACGCAAGTAATATCCACCGAGGACGCGAGCAAGGCTATCCGCAGGATAATCACCGACAAGGGCTTGGGATATACCGAGTATACAACCTACGGCGCATATACCGAAAACGGAAAATCCGTTGAAAACGTTACTCTTGTTTATTTCTTGGTGTATATGGAGAAAAGCGACGTTGACAGCATTGTTGATACGGCGAAATCGGAGCTTAATCTGAAGTCCGTGCTGATACAAGAAAGCACCGCGAAATTTGAATTACGCGAAGGAAGTAATTAAATGATAACATTTGCAATTGCGCTTGCGGTTCTGCTCGGCGGATATCTTCTGTACGGAAAACTGGTTGAACGCGTGTTTCGCCCCGATGACCGCCCCACTCCAGCCGTGGAGCACCCCGACGGAGTGGACTATGTTCCGATGAAAACATGGCGCGTTTTCCTTGTTCAGCTGCTGAATATCGCTGGCACGGGACCGATTTTCGGAGCGCTCATGGGCGCAGTTTTCGGTCCGGTGGTGTTTTTATGGATCGTGTTCGGCTCGATACTCGGCGGCGCGGTTCACGACTATATGAGCGGAATGATCTCTGTGAGAATGAACGGCGCGTCCGTGTCGGAGATCGTGGGAAAATATCTCGGAAAAGCGGCAAAGCAGATCATGCGCGTTTTTTCGGTGATACTGCTGATACTTGTGGGCGCGGTGTTCACGACAAGCCCCGCCGCGCTTCTGGCAAGACTCACCCCCGATTGGGCGAATACACTTTTCTGGGTAGCTGTGATACTCGCTTATTATTTTCTGGCGACGCTGCTGCCGATAGATAAGCTGATAGGAAAGCTTTATCCGATATTCGGCGGCGTGCTTATTCTTATGGCGGTCGGTATTATGATCGGTCTCGGCATTGGCGGCTATCATATTCCGGAATTGCAGCTTGCCAATCTCCACCCCGACGGCAAGCCCGTGTTTCCGTATATGTTCATAACCGTCGCGTGCGGCGCTATTTCGGGATTTCACGCGACGCAATCGCCGATGATGGCGCGCTGTATCAAATCGGAAAAGCACGGCAGACGCGTGTTTTACGGCGCAATGATCGCCGAAAGCGTCATCGCGCTTGTGTGGGCGGCTGCGGGAGTGGCGTTCTACGGCGCGACGGGCGGTTTGCAGAACGCGCTCGCGGAGCTTGGACAGTCGGGGGTCGTGTATGATATTTCCGTGTCACTGCTTGGAATAGTGGGCGGCGCAATGGCTATAATCGGCGTGGTGGTCTGTCCCGTGTCGTCCGGTGATACCGCATTCAGAAGCGCAAGGCTCACCATAGCCGACTGGTTCAGGATCGACCAGTCAAAGCTTCCGAAACGCATTGCGGTGACGGTTCCGCTGCTGATTATAGGCGCTGTTCTCACACAGCTCAACTTTGACGTGGTGTGGAGATACTTCTCATGGAGCAATCAGACGCTCGCGATGATAACGCTCTGGGCAGCGGCAATGTATATTGCCCGAAACGCGAAAAAGCGGTGGTACTCGCTGATGTGCGCGCTGCCTGCGGCATTTATGTCGGCGGTTTGCAGCTCATATATTTTAATGGCGGACGAGGGATTTAAAATATCCTCGGCGATAGCGTACCCGA
>CAYWIP010000104.1:0-7529 GCA_964458395.1 uncultured Ruminococcus sp. | reverse complement strand
CGCTCAGATCATTGACGACGTAAACGGCAAGACCCTGGCTTCCGCGTCTTCGACGGTAAAGGGCTTCGGACAGTACGGCGGCAATATCGAGGCGGCTAAGAAGGTCGGTCTTGCGATCGCCGAGGCGGCTAAGGCTGCGGGTATCACGGACGTCGTTTTCGACAGAGGCGGCTATGTATACCACGGCAGAGTTGCGGCTCTCGCAGAGGGCGCAAGAGAAGGCGGACTTAATTTCTGATAAGGAGGGAAACAGACTTGGCTAATTTTGAAAACACAGAAAACGAGCTCTCCGAAAAGGTAGTTGCTATAAACCGCGTTTCTAAGACCGTAAAGGGCGGACGTATCATGAAGTTCTCCGCGCTGGTAGTCGTAGGCGACGGCAAGGGCACGGTAGGTTTCGGCATGGGCAAATCCAACGAGGTTCCCGACGCTATCCGCAAGGGAATTGACGACGCGAAGAAGAATCTTCACAAGATCGCTCTCAAGGGCACTACGATCCCCCACGAGATCACAGGCAAATTCGGCGCAGGCGCGGTTCTTATGCGTCCGGCTCCCGAGGGTACCGGCGTTATCGCGGGCGGTCCCGTTCGTGCCGTTATCGAGATGGCGGGCATTAAGAATATCCGTACAAAGTCGCTGCGTTCCAACAATCCCTGCAACGTTGTAAGAGCTACAATGCAGGGTCTGACGTCTTTGAGAACTGCGGAAGAGGTCGCTGCGCTCAGAGGCAAGAGCGTTAAGGATCTCTAATTGCGTAAAGATAGGAGAATAGAAATGGCATTGAAAATAACGCTTGTACGCTCGCTCAACAGCTGCAAGAAGAATCAGATCGCCACCGCGTATTCCCTTGGACTGCGCAAGGTGAACTCTGTAACAACTCAGCCCGACAACGAGGCTACAAAAGGTAAAATCAAGACTATCGCTCACCTGGTAAAGGTTGAAGAGGTTTGATTATACAAGAACATCTAATTTTTACTAGGGGGTGCAAAGCAATATGAAGCTTCACGAATTACAGCCGGCCGCGGGTTCGGTAAAGGACGTAAAGCGCATTGGCCGCGGTCACGGTTCCGGACAGGGCAAGACGGCGGGCAAGGGTCATAAGGGTCAGAAGGCACGTTCCGGCGGCTCTATCAGACCGGGCTTTGAGGGCGGTCAGATGCCGCTTCAGAGAAGAATGCCGAAGAGAGGCTTTAACAACATCTTCGCAAAGGAATTTGCGACCGTAAACGTGTCCGAGCTTGAGAAGAGATTCGAGAGCGGCGCTGTCGTTGACGTTGCGGCTCTTATCGAGAGCGGCGCTATCAAGGACGCTAAGGACGGCGTGAAAATTCTCGGCAACGGCGAGCTCACCAAGAGCCTGACCGTAAAGGCGGTAAAGTTTACCGCCGCCGCTCAGGAAAAAATTGAAAAGGCAGGCGGAAAGGCTGAGGTGATGTAATTGAACGGAATGCTTACAGTTTTTCGTAACGCGTGGGTAGATACCCAACTGCGCAAGAAGATCTTGTACACGCTGTTTATCCTCGTCCTGTTCCGTCTGGGATCCAGCATTTTCGTTCCGTTTCTTGACAACGCCGCAATTACGGAGATGATCTCCGGCGCGTCCCTGCTTAATTACCTCGACGTAATGACGGGCGGCGCGCTCGGAAAAGGTACGCTTCTGGCAATGTCCATCACTCCGTACATCAACGCGTCGATCATTATCCAGCTTCTGACCGTCGCGATACCGCCGCTTGAAAGGCTTTCCAAGGAGGGCGACGCGGGCAGAAAAAAGATCAATATGATCACAAAGCTCACCACGCTCGGAATAGCAATATTCCAGGCTACGGCGTTCTACTTCTCGCTGAGAAACGGTATAACCAATGAAAACGGCACACACAGAGCTATTCTGAGATACGGCGACGTTCTGGACACGACCAGCGACACGTTCTCGGTAATACTCACCGCGATAACCATCGTAGCGTGCTTTGTTGCGGGTTCGTCGATCATTATATGGCTCGGCGACCGCATAAACGATAAGGGCGTCGGAAACGGTATCTCCATGATACTGTTCGCGGGTATCGTCGCAAGACTTCCCGAAACGATCTCCAACTTTATCGGTATCATCTCCGCAAACCCCGACAATATCGGCGTAAATCTCGTATTTATTATCCTTACGGTAATAATCTTTGTTGCGATGATATGGTTCGTTATCTTTATGACGAACGCGGAAAGGCGAATTCCGGTACAGTACGCAAAGCGCGTTGTTGGACGCAAAATGTACGGCGGTCAGTCGACGCACATTCCGATCAAGGTCGCGATGAGCGGCGTAATGCCGATCATCTTCGCAATGTCGCTGATGTCGCTTCCGCAGACGATCTGCTTCTTCTTCGGAATAGACGGCAGAGGCGAATCGTTCTGGGACGGCTTCGTGAGATTCTTCGCGCAGACCTCTCCGGCGTATGCGATAATCTACTTCGTGCTGATAATCGCGTTCAATTACTTCTATGTGGCGATAACGTACAATCCCGTTGAGATAGCGAACAATCTGAAAAAGAACAACGGTGCGATCCCCGGCTACAGACCGGGAAAGCCTACGTCCGATTTCATTTACAATTCGCTCAACAAGATAACGCTTATCGGCGCGATATTCCTCGGAGTGATCGCGATATTCCCGATAATCCTCTCGTGGATCAACCCGAGCTTCTCCGCCGTATCGCTTGGCGGTACAACGATGCTGATCATCGTCGGCGTAGCGCTCGAAACGGTTCGTACTCTCGAGAGCCAGATAATGATGCGTCATCACCCGGGCTTTTTGGACTAAGACAAATAATCAGGATGCGATAGGAGCTTAATTATGAATATGATTTTTTTGGGCGCTCCCGGCGCCGGTAAAGGCACACAGGCGGAGGTCGTCTGCAAGGAGCTGAATATTCCTGCGGTATCCACGGGCAATATGCTTCGCGAGGCTGTTAAAAACGGCACGGAGGCGGGGCTCAACGCCAAGAAATTTATGGACGCGGGCGAGCTTGTTCCCGACGAGGTCGTTATCGGCATCTTGAAGGACAGAATTGCTCAGGACGACGCAAAGAACGGTTTTATTCTCGACGGATTCCCCAGAACCGTCGCACAGGCAGAGGCGCTTGAGAAAATGGGCGTTCAGATCGACAAGGTAGTCGAGATCGATGTTCCCGATGAGGCGATCACAGCAAGAATGAGCGGCAGACGCGTTTGCGAGGGCTGCGGAAATTCCTACCACATCGAGTTCAAGCCCACTAAGGTTGAGGGCATATGTGACGCTTGCGGCGCAAAGGTAGTTCAGAGAATTGACGACAAGCCCGAAACCGTTCAGGCGCGCCTGAAAACCTACCACGAAAAGACAGCTCCTCTCAAGGACTACTATCAGTCAAGAGGAAAGCTTGTTACGGTACAGGGACAGAACGAGATCGCGGAAACCTCCAAGCTGGTTCTCGCAGCGATCAAAGGGTGAGCCCGATTAGAAAGCGTACAGGCAAATGATCCAAATTAAAAATCCAACCGAGCTTAAGGCTATGATGAAAGCGGGCGAGCTTGCGGCGCAGGCTCTCGCGCTTGCGGGGAAGCACGCCGTTCCGGGAATCTCAACGTGGGAGCTTGACAAGATCGTCGACGACTTCGTTCGTTCCAAGGGCGGGCACTCTCCCTGCAAGGGCTTTGAGGGCTTTCCTGCGCATAACTGCTTTTCGGTGAACGAGGAGCTTATCCACGGTATCGCTTCCAAGAAGAAAATTCTCAAGGAGGGCGACATCATCTCCTGCGACATCGTAGCCGAGCTTAACGGCTTTATGGGCGACAATACCAAGACCTTTATGGTCGGCAAGGTGTCCGAAGAAGCTGAACGGCTGCTGAAGTACACCGAAGAGGCTTTGTACAAGGGCATTGAAAAGGCTGTCGCGGGCAATCGCATAGGCGACATTTCCCACGCTATCCAAACTCACGTGGAAAGCGGAGGATACGCCTGCGCCGAGAAATTCATCGGACACGGGATAGGACGCGATATGCACGAGGATCCCGAGGTTCCGAACGAGGGCAAGGCGGGGCACGGTCCAAGACTGATGCCCGGTATGACGATCGCTGTCGAGCCGATGGTCAATTCCCACTCGCGGCGGGTAAGGATATTGAACGACAAGTGGACGGTGGTCACCACCGACGGAAGTCTTTCCTGCCACTTCGAACACACTATCGCCATTACAAACGGCGAACCCGTTATTCTGACACTGGAGAGCCACTGATGGATATCCGGGTCGGAAGAGTGGTTATAAGCTCCGCGGGGCATGACGGCGGCAGACGCATGGTCGTGACGGGGGCTGACGGCGGATTTGTTTTCGTCGCCGACGGAAAGGAGCGCAAGCTCGATTCCCCGAAAAAAAAGAACATTAAGCACGTCCAAGTTACCTCGGACTCGATAGAGCTTGAGGGAATGACGGACAAAAGGCTGCGGCAGACGCTTCGGGCGTTAAGCCGGGACACGTTACAGGAGAGTGAATAGCTTGTCTAAAGAAGATGTATTGGAAGTAGAAGGAACGATTCTCGAGGCGCTCCCGAACGCGCAGTTCAAGGTTGAGCTGTCGAACGGACACCAGATTTTAGCGCACATCAGCGGCAAGCTGCGTATGAATTACATTCGCATACTGCCCGGTGATAAGGTGACTGTCGAGATGTCTCCCTACGACCTTACCAAAGGCAGAATCACATGGCGTGCCAAGTAACCGCGTCGGTAAAGCGACGTTGTCACACATGATGCTGCCGCAAACAGTGAACCTTTAAGGAGGGTATTACGATGAAAGTTAGACCTTCGGTAAAGCCCATTTGCGATAAATGCAAGGTAATCAAGCGCAAGGGCAAAGTTATGGTAATTTGTGTTGAACCCAAGCACAAGCAGAGACAGGGTTAAGTAGCCCGATAAAGCGCAACAGCCTCAAAGATGAAGCAGAGGAGCGAAGCGACGGTTGCGAATCTTTGAGAAAAGCGTTGTTGCGCGCTTTAAATAAGGAGGAAATGCTATGGCAAGAATTGCCGGTGTGGACCTGCCCAAGGAAAAGCGAGTAGAAATCGGCTTGACCTATGTTTACGGAATCGGCAGAAAGTCCGCGAACGATATTCTGGCAAAGGCGGGAGTAAATCCCGACACACGCGTTAAGGATCTTACCGACGAGGAAGAGGCGAAGATCCGTGAGGTCATCGACAAGGACGGTTACGTGGTAGAGGGCGACCTGAGAAGAATGGTAGCGCTCAACATCAAGCGTCTGGTCGAGATCAACTGCTACCGCGGTATGCGCCACCGCAAGGGTCTGCCCGTACGCGGTCAGCGCACAAAGACCAACGCCAGAACACGCAAGGGTCCCAAGAAGACAATTGCAAACAAGAAGAAGTAACAGGAAAGGCGGTAAATAAATGGCACAGGCTAAAAAACAGGTTATCCGCAGACGTCGTGAGCGCAAGAACGTTGAGAACGGCGCGGCTCATATTCAGTCGTCTTTTAATAACACGATCGTGACAATCACCGACCTTCAGGGAAACGCTCTTTCATGGGCTTCCGCAGGCGGCTTGGGCTTCCGCGGCTCGAGAAAATCTACTCCTTTCGCAGCGCAGACCGCTGCCGATGTTGCGGCTAAGGCTGCTATGGAGCACGGACTCAAGACCGTTGAGGTTTTCGTAAAGGGCCCCGGTCAGGGTCGTGAGGCGGCTATCCGCGCGCTTCAGGCTGCGGGTCTTGAGGTAAAGCTCATCAAGGACGTTACCCCGATCCCCCACAACGGATGCAGACCCCCCAAGAGAAGACGCGTCTGATCGAAGCTGTGAGGATGACAATGCAGGTAACTACAAAATAACAGAGCTGAGCGCAACGTTTGCTCGGCGTCGGTTCATGAACCGATATGTATTAGATTAACGGAGGAAAAATTATTATGGCAGTAAATCGCGATCCGATCGCAAATAAGTGCAGAACTCTTGACATAAGCCCCGCAGTATTGGGCTATTCCGAGAAGAAGGTATCCAAGAGAAAGCACCCCGAGGCAAGCCGCAGAAAGAAGGTTTCCGAATACGGTCAGCAGCTTAAGGAAAAGCAGAAGCTGAAATTCATCTACGGCGTTCTCGAAAAGCAGTTCTACCACTACTACGAGCTAGCGACCAAGGAAGAGGGTATCGCCGGTGAGAACCTCATCAGACTGCTCGAGAGCAGACTCGACAATATCGTTTTCAGAATGGGTATGGCTACGACACGCCGCGAAGCGCGCCAGCTTGTAACTCACGGTCATTTCTGTGTGAACGGCAAGAGAGTTGATATCCCCTCTTACAGAGTTAAGGTAGGCGACACCATCACCCTCCGCGAGAAGAGCAAGAAGAGCAAGAAGTTTGAGCAGATCGCAGAGGTTGCGGGCGGCAGACTCACTCCCATGTGGCTCGACGTGGATAAGGAAAAGCAGTCGGCAAAGGTAACACGTCCGTTCCAGCGCGACGATCTCGACTTTGAGATCGCAGAGCACTTAATTATCGAGCTGTATTCTAAATAATAGCAGCAGCCGTTTCCCCCGGACGCAGGCAAAACCGACGGCAAAGCTTTGCTTTCGTCGTAAGAACCTGTATTTCGGTGTAATAGGAAAACGTTGTGATGCATACAGATATTTAGTGCAGTTATTTTTAATTCACGCCCGGCGCGGTGTTTGCGCCGCGTAAAATGCGTCAATACTTTATTGTATAAGGCGCGGAGCATGATTTAAAATTAACAGTGAATACGGCAGGGCTTGCGCCCGGCGCAAGTCCGCGCACAGGATAATTAACCAAAGGCAGCTAAGGCTGCCCTCGTAAAAGCTGGTGGGAGGGTTACCAAATGCTTGAAAAAATCGAAAAGCTCAACATAGAGACCTTCAAGTTAAGGTCGGACGGAACTTATGGAATGTTCGTTCTGGAGCCTCTCCAGAGCGGATATGGAAACACTTTGGGCAATAGCCTAAGAAGGGTGTTACTCTCCTCATTGCCGGGAGTCGCGGCGACGTCGGTGAAGATCGACGGCGTTCAGCACGAGTTTTCCACCATTCCCGGTGTTAAAGAAGACGTTACGGAAATAATTCTCAATATCAAGGGACTGAGAGCAAAGATGTACGGCGAAGCCCCCAAGACGATCTACATCGAGGCTGAGGGCGAATGCGAAGTCACCGCAGGCGATATCAAAACCGATTCCGAGGTGGAGATACTTGATCCGGGTATGCACATAGCAACTTTGGGCGCCGGCTCTAAGCTGTATATGGACATCACGCTCGACAGAGGCAGAGGCTATGTTTCGGCGGAGCAGAACAAGGAACAGCTCCAGCCCGTAATAGGCGTTATCCCGATCGACAGCATTTATACCCCCGTACTGAAATGCAACTACACCGTTGAAAATACGCGTGTGGGACAAAGAACGGACTACGAAAAGCTCATTATCGAAATATGGACGGACGGCACGATCTCCGCAAAGGAAGCCGTTTCCTATGCGGCGAAGATCCTTATTGAAAGACTTCAGCTTTTCGCGGAGC
>CAYWIP010000103.1:0-7686 GCA_964458395.1 uncultured Ruminococcus sp. | reverse complement strand
ATTATATCATATTTTATTACTTTTTGCAAGAGGTTAAGTTAGTGCAAATGGGAGCAGACCCCTATAACTCCCGCGATACTGATATACAAATACGGCAGGCGAAACAGTTTATATAAATAAGCCCTGAACATTTTGACCTCCTTACGACGGCGTATATCTGTGTCCGGTGTCAGCCCAGATATACTCGTTTTCCTGTCCTCTGTGCGTATAGTAATAAAAATCGGGGTCGTCGACGTCGTCCTCAAGTAATTTCCATGTACTATAGCCCGCAATTTCCCACGCGGGTTTAAACGAAACGGTCAAATTGTCCTCCGTTCCCACATAAGGAATATATACGAGCTTGCAGCCGTAGTACTTTGTCGTTGTCGATTCGTTCGGTACGATATTTGAAAGATACTCTTTCAATTTGCCTACAGCCTGTTCCGCTGAATAATCTACGGGAAAGCTTTCCCCGGCGTCATAGCTTTCCTCGTATATGCTCATACACTGCAATTGTATTATTTTGTCCTTTGTGACCGCCGCGATTATCCCCGGATCCCGCGTCATAAATCCTCCGTCAGACGGGTACGGATATTCGACTCCCATTGAGGCAAGCTCTGTATTTTCATATTTCTGAGAATAACGCAGGATATATACCTCCTCGTTTTCCGTCCACGGAGTATATTCAAAGGGCTCTCCCGCATTGTCTTTCCATTCCTTGAACATAGGCAGTATTTTATTGGCAAGCTCGGCGTGAAAGGATATGATCCGCGGTTCGCTGAGATTATTTATTCCGAGATTTTTAAGCATTTCGCCTACGCGCTTTTTTGCGTCCTCGCGCGAAAAAGCGGAAAGCTCCTCATCGCTTGCGTAACAATCGTCGGTCAAGGAATTGTCGGCAAACGAGTATTGAAGCACGGTGCCGTATTGTGATCTTCCGCCGAGCGCCGCCTTGTCGTCGTAATAAAATATGTCGGGTCCTATCACTACGGATATATCCGCTGTTTCCCAGTAATACATTTTTCTGCCCGGATAAAATTTTTCATCATGTTCGTTTTCATCCGTCAATTTCTTCCCGTCGAAAAACATTTTCCTGATTCCTTCGATGTCCCATGTTTTAAGTTTCAGCGTAACGGAGGGGATCTTATCCGGAGCATTTTCGGGCAGGTTCAAATCAAATTCTATATCGTCGGGCAAGGTAAAAACGGGCATTTCGCCTCCTTGCCCCGAGTCCGACGCCGAAACGCCTTTTTGTTCCGAATTTCCGGACGGATAGCAGCCGCCCAGCAGCGCGGCAAGAGCAATTATTGCTGTGATTTTTGTGAGCCTTTTTTTCATAATATTTACCCCCAAAATAATTTTTTGGATCTCCTAGTTCTCGATATATCTATAACCCGTATCGGCATAAAAATATTGATCTTCCGGACACCTGTCAAACGGAGAGGGCGCTTCCCACAATTCTGTATAGCCACGGAACTCCCACCCCGGCACAAAGGTGACGGTCATCCTGTCGTCTGCCATTTCACGCGGGAGATACACCGATTTTCCGCTGTAATACGTTATCGGGTATTCGGGAACGAAATTTGAATGGAATTTTTTCAGCTCCTCTGAAATTTTATCGTAGCCGTAATTAACGGTAATATTTTCAACGGTCTCATAGCTTGACGAATATACGCTGTTTGCGGAGAAACGGATTATTTTGTCCTTGCTGACTACCGCAACAACAGACGGAGTTCGGGAAAACTTATCCGTTGTCTGCGGGATCAGAAAATCATGCATTGCAAGCTCCGTGTTCTCAAATACAAAGGGATAGATTAAAACATATATTTCTTCATCGGAAGTCCACGGAGTATATTCAAACTCGTTTCCCTGCTTGTCCTTGCGTCCCTCGTATGAAGCAAGCACTTCGTTCGCGAAATCGGCTTTGATCGGCGTTATCAGCGGCTCACCGTAATTGGTTATTCCCAGCTCGTCGATAAGAGCGTTTACTCTTGTTACCGCGTCCGCGCGCGAAAACGCCGATAATTCCTCGCCGCTTGCGGTGCAGTACTCCGCCTGCGAGTAAACAGAGCCGTACTTGTATTCCCCGCCCAGCGCCGCCCTATCGTCAATAAGCAAATAACCCGGCTTAAAAATTATGCAGAACTGATCCTTGGTATCGTAGGAATAATGTTTCTCGTTCGGGATAAACTGACAGTCGCGCTCGTCCTGCTCCTCTATCTCCCTTCCGTCAAGAAGGAGTTTTTCAAGCTTGCCCTTATCCCACTTTTTCAGCGTGAGCCTTATCGACGGGAGCTCGTCGGGAACGTTGGCGGGAGCGTTCAGGTCAAACGTGACGCCCTCCGTATGCAGCGTCACGGACTGCTCGCTGCTCTCCGACGATATGTCGCCTTGCTCCGAGTTCCCGACTGCGCTGTCGGGCAGCGTTTCGGTTTTCCCGGATGGATAGCAGCCGCCAAGCAGCGCCGTAAGAGTGATTATTGCTGTGATTGTTGCAAGTAGTTTTTTCATGATCCTTTCCTCCAAGTATAATTTACGGCATCCATTTGCCGTTCAATGTAAGCCCGTCCAATTCGCTGTATCCGCCATCACCGTAGGTCTCGGTATAGATATAGCTCATAGAAAGCGCGGGGTATTTTTCCTTGTAGCGGGCGACATATTTCCCCGGACCCGTTATCTTTACCCTCTCGCTCACGGGATCGAGAAAATCAAAGCCCGAGTAGTCGGCGCAGCAGACCGTAATATACACGGGTCTGTCCTCGGTAGCGTTTGTATCCTCAACGTTTAATACCGCGAAATCGACGGCGTCCATTTTCTGCACGCAATAATCCGCTGCGCCCTGCATCAAGTTAATGGAGGGGGCATACTCGCCGTATCTTTCAAGCGCCGTGAATTTTATCTCCTCCTCGGACATAGAGCTTTCCGTGTCCGAGCTTTCTTCGTCGCTTTCGCTTTCCGTCACGGAGCTTTCGCTATAGGAGGAATTTGCCTCGCTCGGCGGAACTATATCGTCGGGCTTCAGCCTCAGAAAGCCGTAAACTCCCGCTGTTACCACCGCTATGCAGGCGGCTGCCGCGGCGGCTATCTTCAGAAAGTACAGCGGGCCGCGTTCCTCAACTATCGTGACGATCCCGCTTTCCTCCGTCCACGCGTCCTCGACTATATCCTCGTCAAGACCGCCCAGAAGCTCGAAAAAGTCTTTGCCGTTCATTTTTCCGCTCATAGCTCGAATCCCTCCTCCTCAAGATATTTTTTCAATCTGCCGCGCGTGCGGTTCAGAATGACCGAAACGGTGTTTTTCCGCACCCCGAAGCGCTTCGCGATCTCCGAAAGGTCGCAGCAGTACCAATACCGCAGAACGAACATCCGGCGGTTTTCAACGGGTATCTGCCGCAGAAAGACGTTGACCGCCGCGAGCATCTCCTTGCTTTCATAGGTACGCTCCACGCTGCTTTGGTCGGGAATACACTCCTCCAGCTCCTCAAACGCGAGTGCTGCCGTGCCGCTTCCGCGTTTGTGAGCGGTTTTAGCTTTCAGCACGTTGATCGCGGTATACCTCACGATCTTGCACAGGAACGCTCCCAGCGCCTCGGGACGGTGCGGCGGTATCAGCTCCCAGAGCTTAAGATACGCGTCGTTTACGCAGTCCTCGGCATCCTCGCGGTTTTTCAGAATGTTCTCCGCGACGGTACGGCAACGCTTTCCGTGCTTCTTTTCCGTGACGGAGAGGGCGGTTTCGTTCCTGTCCCAGAAAAGCTGCACTATCTCGCTGTCGTCCATAAGCTCACCCCCCTCTGAAAATAAACTCAACTTTTTTTGTTAAAAGTTACAGGCAGTTCAAAAATTTTTAATTTTATTTATTGTAGCAGACAATTCTTGGGAAATCAATACCGCTAAACCCGAGCATACGGTTTGCCCCCCCTGAATATAGCGTCGGCTAATCTCGTCCGCGGGTACACCTATATAAATACGCCCGTTGATCGGGAAAAAGAAAATGGCGCGCATTTGTGCCGCCGGAAAACAGCAATTTACCAGAAAAATACGGCTCTTTTTTGAGAAAAAAATGCAACGCGGAAAAACGTTGAAAAAAAGGCGGCTAAAACGCTTCTTAAAAATCCAATAACCCGTATTGCAATAATGTTTATCGATATTTGAAAAAATGCAGAAATACTTCAAAAAAATCGCTGAAAACAGCGGTAAAACCGCCGGAAATTCACCGCGAAAAACAGACCGGTTTTTTAATGCGAAAACAGGTCGAAAAAACAGTTACTCCCCGCGAATTTTTTTTTCGGACGTATGCTTGACTTTTACGCGCGAAGGTGCTATAATTAAGAAAAAAGGAGAAAAATGTCGGATTTTTTGGCAATTTTTCACAAACGGAAAATTTTGGAAAAAAGGGGAAATAGATTTTGGGGAAGTTCAGAAAGGGTATTTGTGCGCTCTGTGCGGCTGCGGTTATGGCGCTGTCGTGCGGCGGGGCGCTCCCGGCGAACGCCGAGGAAAGCATTTCGGATCTGGAGCGCCGCGCGGAGGCGATCCGCGAACAGAACGAGCAGCGTCAGCGCGAGATTGACGAGGTCGGCGGCGACCTTGCCGACAACGAATACGCGATAGAGCTTATCAACGCGCAGATAGACGGCTATATGGAGGAGATCGCGGCGTACCGCGGTCTTGTCGAGGCAAAGCAGGAAAACATTTCGCGAAAGAAAGCGGAGATAGAGCGCGTTGAGGAGAATATCGCGGACAAGGAGCGCGCGATCGGGGACAAGACGATCAAGATACGGGAGCTTGAAGCGGAGAACAAGGAAAATCTCGCGAAGTTCGCCAAGCTCGCGCGGTATCTGTATATGAACGACACGTCGTCGCAGCTCCCGATAATGCGCGGCTCGGACGACTGGTACGATTACTTTACATATCCCGACGTAGTTAAAAATATAAGCGGGCAGAATCTGGATTTTATGAAGCGGCTGCTGGAGTCGATAGACAGACAGGAGGAGCTTATCGGCGAGCTTAACGCGGACATTTCGGCGCTCGAAGCGGACAAGACCGCGCTCGAGACGGAAAAGACCGAGTACGAGTGTCAGGCGGAGGAGCTTGAGCGCGAGAAGTCGGAGCTGGAGCAGAGTGTCGCGGAGAAGCACGCAGAGCTTTTCAGGCTCACCGAGGCGAACAACGATCTGCGCAGCCGTATCTCGGGTCTGAAAAACGATATCGACGAGGCAAACAGGCTCGCGGACGAGATTGACGAGCAGATCCGTGAACTGATTCGTCAGGCGCAGGAGAACCGCGACCCCGAAGCGCCAGATTACAGCGGCGACGGTCTGCGCTGGCCGCTGGATCCGCAGCACACGACCATTTCCGACCCGTTCGGTCAGTCCGACTGGCGGTTCCATAAGGCGATAGACATCAGCGACGGCAGTATCCCGGGAGCGCTTATTTACGCGGCGCAGTCGGGAACGGTCATAACCGCTTCCTTTAATTGTCCGCACAACTACGGCAAGGAATATAACTGCTGCTACAGCTACGGAAATTACATTCTTATCGACCACGGCGGCAGTCTCGCGACGCTTTACGCGCATTGTCAGGATATATTCGTCAGCGAGGGTCAGCACGTCGAAAAGGGCGATGTTATCGGCGAGGTCGGCTCTACGGGCTGGTCGACGTGGTTTCATCTGCATTTTGAAACGCGCGTCAACGGCGACTACGTTGACCCTATGAGTTTCTTCTGATCGTCTGTGAATAAACAAAAAGGTATCATCCAGAGGGGTGATACCTTTTTTGCGTTCCGATTTCCGAAAGTGCGGTCAGCGGGGCTTGCGGTTGATGTCGTCGGTCGAACCCGCAATGTAGTCGAGCGAAACGCCGTACAGCCGCGACAGCTCCACCACGCGGTCGAACGGTATCGGGCGGCGGTCGTTCTCGTACTGCGCGTAATAGCTCTGGGAAGTGTGGAGGTACTCGGCGACCTCGGTTTGTGTAAGCTCGTTCTTTTCGCGCAGAATTTTCAGCCTTTCTCCGAAATTCATTTTTTTCGTCCTTTCCTATGTATTTGTATAATCGGTGGATTATACCATAGGATGGCTTGTGAATTGTGCGAATTAGTTTACAACTGAACTAATTTAGTTCAGTTGTAAACTAATTTGCGCACTTTTCAAAACAATGCTGTATAATGGTAAATGGAATTTCGCATTAGGTATTTAGCGAATAATTATTTCACAGGAGGATGATCTGTATGAAAAAGATTTTGGCGGCGGCTTTTGCCATGGTGATGGCGGTGAGCTTGACGGGGTGTTCTATGCTGAAACGGGAGAATCCGGGCAGCGAATCAAGTACATCATCGACTTCAAGCTCGTTTTTGACAACGAGCAGTCAGTCGAGTGAAAGCTCAACGGATAATTCCGGCAGGACGGAGGAAAGCAGTACCTTGGAGGAAAGTACATCGGAAAGTCTGCCCGAGGAGAGCAGCACGTCCGAAGAAAGCTCCGTACCGGAGGAGAGCAGCCAACCCGAAGAAAGCTCGTCGGAGAGCAGCAGCGGAATACTTGACAGTATAGTCGACAGCCTTTCGCTTGAGAGCATTTATGACGACTATGCGGAACAGATCGAGGACGCGGCGGTTGAATGCATAAATGAAATAAATGCAAACAAAGGCAGCATTGACATTCTTGCGGATATATCGGCGGATGGCATTGACAAAATGGCTGAAATTTGCGCGGAGGGTATAGATAAAATGGCTGACATGGCTTTGTTGAACGCTTCGGATTATATGGAGTGGTCAACAAAGCTTTCAACGCTTTATACCAATAAGTCATCGGAGGTCACGAGCGCATATATGAACGCAAGCATGGAAGGTGCTCTCGGCGGACTTGATTTCGACTTTAATTTTTAAGATGTGAAAGGAGATAACAATGGAGGAGCAAAATAACGGTATTACCTTGCAGAAAAGCAATAATGCAACACCGTCTGTGCTTTCCGATACGTCTGCAGCTGTGCAGACACCGGTGGCAAATAACATGAAATTTTGTAAATTTTGCGGCGGACAAATACCTATGGACGCGATACTTTGTACTGTTTGCGGACGGCAAGTAGAACAAATTCAAGGAGCTGAGTTCTCTCAGCAGCCGCAGATCGTGATAAACAACGCAAATAATAACACTAACACCAACACAGCCATAGCGGGCGCAGTACACGTGGGGAAGAAGAAAAGCAAATGGGTGTGCTTTTTTCTGTGGCTGTTTCTGGGGTTGGTCGGCGGACATAAGTTTTATGAGGGCAAGATAGGAACAGGCATAATCTACATTTTTACGTTCGGCTTATTCTTTATCGGGTGGTTTATTGATTTCTTCAAAATACTTAATAAACCGAATCCTTATTATGTGTAGATAAATTTTCCCCTTGTTGAACGGCGAGGGGATTTATTTTTGGATATTATTATGCAATTTTGCAACATTTTTTGTGAAATTCTTGACAACTACAACAATATGTAGTATAATATAAAATAAGGGAGTAGACTTTCAGAAAAGGAGATAAATTATTATGGGACTTACATTAACCGAAAAGATCATCAAGGCGCATATCGTCGACGGCGAGATGACCAAGGGCACGGAGATCGGCTTGAAGATCGACCAGACCCTCACGCAGGACGCTACGGGAACCATGGCGTACTTACAATTCGAGGCTATGGGCGTTGACCGCGTAAAGACCGAG
>CAYWIP010000102.1:5216-7762 GCA_964458395.1 uncultured Ruminococcus sp. | reverse complement strand
TCCCGGACATCATCTGCGATTCGATCTTGACGTCGCCCTTGACGTAGCGGTCGCCTGTTGTGTTTTTAAGCTCGTCGTCGCCGATGGACAATATCGTCTTGTCACGAAGATATATCTGCGCGTTCAGCTTAAACTCTCGGTTTCTCTGCGCGATCGCCTGCTTGTATTCGTCGCTTACCGCATACATCTCATCACCTCAATACTCAATAAAATTAACGTCCAGCCGCCAGCGGTTGTCCTTTTCGTTCGGCGCTTTGATAAGCTCGAAATTTTTGTCGCCCGCGTAGACGGTTATCGTCTTGAACGTTCCCTCAAAATATGTCAGTTGGAACTCGGGCTGATCTATCGCCGCCATGAGGTCGGTGTATTCCTTTAGCGTCAGTCCGTCGAACTTCACCATTAACTTGACCTTGTTTCGTCTGCGGATATCCCGCACCGTGTAGCCGTCCTCGGTTGTTCCCGTGCCGTCGCCGTCAACGTCTATGATCTGCCCCTTGTACGACGCGATATTTCCGTCGCCTATCGCCACGCTCTTGCCGTTGGACTTTACCTTTAACAGTACCATGCTCATCTTTACCGCCCCTTCATATTTGACACCCATGGGTCAATACCCACTGCGACCGCCGCTCCGGCTGCCGTGCCGCTGTCTATCTTTGTTTTTACGTTTCCCACTTCCGCGTTTTCAACGTCCAGAGATATGGAAATATCTAATTTCCCGTCTTTTCCGGCGGGAAGCTGAGGTCCGTAGCTTGATTGGGTGGGGAACAGCAGCTGAAGCTGTGCGCGCTTTTCTGTAAGATATTTATCCCACCACTCGTCAAAAGCAGCGGAATCAAACTCTCCGGATATCTTTACGAAATAATTCTGTTCTGCCGCCCATGCCGTCAGAACCTCGTCATACAGTTCCGGCTGCTTCTTGAATTCCTCGACAGAGGGCAGAATGTCCTCAACGCTGAGTATCGTAACATCATCAACAGACTTTGTAAGCGCTCCGTAAAAGTCGTCAAGCGTAAAAGCCGTGTCGCCGATTTCCTCGTTCAGCGTTGCCAGCTCCTCCGCTATATCCACACCGAAATGCTTCTTCATATCATCGAGCATTGTCATTGAACGGTTGAACAGATCGATCTCACGGCTGTCCAACTCTAAGCCCGAAAACAGCTTGCCGACCTCCTCGCGCTCCATTCCTTTCGGATTTGTAAGCATTAACTGAAAATACTGCTGCATTTTCTGAAGCTCGGTGTTGTCGTATGCATACGATTTCGCCATATCCGTAAACGTGCCCTGCGTCCATGCCAGAATAACGTCGCGTTCTTTGCGCTTATCTTCAATTCTTGAAGCTTCGATATTTTCATTGATTTTCTTGATCCCGTCCTCCATAAGTTTATCAAGCTCCGTGTCGGAATACTCGCCGCTCGCTATTGCTGCCGCTTTTTGCTCCATTAACGCCTCATAGCCTGACTGTTCGATCTTTTCTCTGGCTTCCTCGGCTTGCTCCTGTGCCTTTTTTATCTCGTCCATAACCTCGGCATAGCTGTCAAATGTATACGCGCCGTTTTTCAAACGTTCCCATGTTGCCGCAGATTTAATACTTTCCTGCTGCCTTGTCATATCGGCGAGCTTCTGATACAAAGTCTCGAGATTTGCGATCTCCGCTTCGGTAAGCTCTCTTTTTTCTTCAATAGCCGTCTGTGTTATCTTGTGAATTTCATCGCTATAATCGCGTATTTTGTCGGCAACGCTGCCGCCTAATTTGCCGATCTGATCGAGGATAGCCTGTTCTTCTTCGTCGATAGTTCCGTCCATAGCAAACGCGGATTTGATAGCGCTGGTGTCGAATGTCGCGCTGTTTACTTCAAGAGCGCTGTCTACCAGTTCGTCAAGCTGTGTTGCAAATCCCTCAACATCTTGGTCGATATTGTTATTTTTGAACGAATCGGCAGTCTCCTGTACGGCTTTCGCGATATTCGAGAAGTTCTCCTTTGCCGTTGTCAGTTTGGTTTTGTTATCCTCAAACGCTCCGGCAACCTTGTCGACGTTTTCGGTTATGGGACTTACAAGTTGGTTGATCTCATCAAGCGATATTGAGATATCTCCGAAATACGAAGCAATACGCTGACGTTCCATTTCCTCGTTAAGCGCTATAATGCCTATCGTGAGCGCCGTAATTCCAATTAAAGCAGCGGCGTAAGGGTGCGCGGCAATGATACCAAACAGCTTACTGAACCCGGATCCAAATGTTTTGGATGTGTTAAAAAGCCCTTGAAAGGCTTTATCAACGCCGACAATTCCCTTTATTACTCCCGATACAGCTTTATACGCGAGGATCGCGCCAAGTATATCCATAAAAGCGTCGACGATTCCGCCAACGTTGACATCTTCCTTGCCTTCAATAAACCCGAAAAATTTGCCAATGCTCTTTATGATACCCTCAATCGTCTTTGTAAGAGGGTGCTGCTTGAACGCAAGATATATCTCGTTTATGATGTCACGATATTTCTGTGCGGCTTTTTTTGCGGTCGAAGTGTCCGCATCGAGGTTTACGCCCA
>CAYWIP010000102.1:0-5116 GCA_964458395.1 uncultured Ruminococcus sp. | reverse complement strand
CGCCCGATCGTGTCAACCTCGGACTGCGTTTTATTATAAAAGGACATGATATCCGACAATCGCCCCGTGAGCGTTACCGCCATATCCGAAGCCGCGTCGGTAGCAACGCCCATACCCTTAGCCATTGCCATATAGGTAGAGCCCATATTTTTAGCTGTCAGCTCCGAAATGCCGTAAGTTTCCAGCGCGGTTGCGGCGAACTGCTCCATTTTCCAGCTCATAGCGCCGAATGCTGTGTCGACAACGTTCTGCGCCTCGGCAAGATCGGACGCGGCATCAATCGAGCGCTTTCCGAAGTCGATAAGCTCTTTTACACCGAACGCCATGCCGATAGTCGCTGCCATGCCTTTGATCTTATCCTCGATCTGTGCCAGACCGTTGTCGATAGGCGCGGCGTTTATCGCCGTGTCTATGCGTATTGAGCCGTCGTAGCTTCCCGCCATCTCATCATCTCCTCTGTTTTCCGGTATAACAAAAGCACCCTGTTTTCACAAGGTGCTTGAAATATTCAATTTATTCAGTTGTTCAGCAGCTTTTGTTTTTGCTGATTGAATTCTTCTTGTGTAAGCACACCCATATCAAGCAGTTGCTTCAGCTTTAATAATTCGTCAGCAATAAGTGTTTGAGATTGTTCGGGCTGTGATGTCTGCTGAATAGGCGGGGGAGCGGGCTGCGGTTCATATTGCGTTTGTGCCGCTGTCTGGATTGCTTCGTTCTGATTTTCCGCCGAGATCAGATCGAGTTCAGAGAGCACTTCATCAGCACTTTTACGCTCCATTTTATAGATCATACTGTTTCTGTCGGTAGGTGAATTGATAAAAGTGATCTTTTTCATCCCCGATGATTTTAATGTGATCCTTATATAGAGCGAATCAACGAAATTCTGTGATTTGCGCGTCTGTGCCCCCACGATAGCGCCTACCTCACCAAAAAGCGCTCCGCCCACGATAGCTCTGCCAATTCCGCCTTTTTGTATAACGGAATTGTTTTCGTACAATTCATAATTAACAAGATCGCCAAATGTATAATAACTACCGTCTCCCTTGATTTTAAAGCGTTTATTATAACTGTCAACCGCAAAATAAAGCCCTATTTTCTTGTCAAAGGTTGATGTGGTAGAATAAGACGAATTGGACGTTTTATAATGCAGCGTGTTTACATTACCATAGCTTGTGCTGCTGGGAGCGTTGTATTGAGCCGAAAACGGCAAATTCTTTTCACAGGTGAAGCAATAGGCTGATTGACAAATCGCGCCACAGTCCGGGCATTTGTAACGAGATGATGTACCCGGAGTGGTATCATGATATGAGACATTTTGTATCGGCTTATATTCTTTCGACGGTCCACTTTCAACAGCGTCGTCAAATCTTTGTGACATTGGGATATCTATATCACAATCATAACAATGCGAAGTATTACAGCTTGCACCGCACTCCGGACATCTGTACTTTATCATCTGGTGTACCTCCAAGAAGTTTTTCTTCCATTATACACCAAATATCGCGCTTTGTCAACTGTTAAGCTGCTCCTCGAACTCGGCGATCCGCGCGAGATCCGCTTCGGGTATCTGCGGCTTAATGCGATAACGCTCCTGCATGATCGCGTACTGCCGCCGCTGCTCGTCGCCGAGCTTGGAGAGATCTGTACCGCGTATTCCGATAATATCCGAGAGCGAGCAGCCGCCGAGATCTCCGAGCATTGCCAGAAACGCGAACCAATGCAGGCGCTCCCGCGTAAGGTCGATACCGTAACGCGCCCGGAACGCCGAATACAACAGCCGATTATCCTGCTCGAAATCGAACGTCGGCGGCTTGCCGTCGGGAACATGCTCCTCACCGGGATTGCCGCCCGCCATAAACCACCGCAGACCGCTCTCCGCGACGCTGCTGTCGGACGGAATACCGTTGCCGTACAGCAGCCGAAGCGCCGTGACCATTTTCTCCGGCTCCGCCAGATCAACGTCGTTCAGCGCCTCGGATATCTGCATTCCTATGCGGAAATCGGTGCGTATCAGATAGCCCTCGTATTCGTCGGGAAAGCCGTCAAGAATTACGTTTAATGTTGTTTGCATTGCCCATTCTCCTTGCGCTGTACTTGCTCATGCGCTCCTGCCGACGCTTCGCCTCCTCCTCGAAATACGGACGGAGCAGGTCGAAAAACTGCATATGCATTTCAAGCGACGGCAGAATATCGCCATAGACCTTTCGGCAAGTGCCCTCGCCGAAAACCTCATCAACGGCGTCGCGGAAATAAATATTCAGCTCGCGCTCCGCGTTGACAAGCTCTTCGGTGCATATGCTTGACGGCTTGCCTTTGAGCTTTTTCGCCAGCTCTGCCGAAAATTTCACGCGGTCTTTTTCGAGCTTTTTGAGCATTCCGTAATAACGGTAAGGCAGATTAAGATCGTCAAAATCCAGCGTAATAAATTCGCCTTTATCGTTGACCTCAATGCGCTTTACATTGCGTTGTATGCGAATTTTTTCCATATATTAACCTCCGCTTGCCGTAAACGAAACACTGCCGTCCGAAATCGTCGCGGTACCCGGAACAGGGTCGCCGCGGTAATTGTAAGTATACGAGATAGTCAGCGGATCAGCAGCCGATCCGCCGAAGCTGTCGATCTGGATAGAAACATTCTGAAGCTCCGCAGGGTATGTGCCGCTATCGCTTTCGTTGAATACGTCGACGTTCAGAATCTGAGCGTATGCGTCGGACAGTATTTTTCTCTTGCGGCGTATCTCGTCAATAAACTTGAATGCCGGGTCGGTCTTGGAGACCGACTTGCTGACGGGAATATTCGGCTGATATCCCGTGATATCCGTTTCGGCGGTGTCCTGAGTTACGTCCTGCGTCGTCGAAGTCTGCGGGTTCATTTGCACCGTCATATCGCTCGCGAATTTGCCCTCGCGCACCCACGTCGGCGAGGTGTCGGTTCCCGTATTCAAAAAAGTATACCATAAGCTGCGCTTTGCTTTATTTTCCGATGATGTAGCCATTAAAATTCCTCCTTATAATACTCAAGGGCGAACGACCCCTGAAAAGTCGCGCCGTCCTCGTCCTCCGAGATGAGCGCGCAGGTGTCGGCGCGGGAGATCTTCTGCACCTGCACTCCCTCAACGACCGGAAGATTTTCCTCGTCGGTAAGCCAATCGGCGACATTATCTATGAGCTCCTGCGCCGCCAGTTTGCCCGCCGTATCGATCTCGGGCGAGCGGTATATTAGCGCGAACGGATACTGCATATCGCAGCTCCCGTCGCAGTATTCCTCGATTACCAGCTCGCCCTTTGTGTTTAAAATGCTCATTGAACGCTTTTTCGCGTCCATTCCCGCAAATCCGAGAGCCGTCACGCCGCTTCTTTTCAGCAGCGGA
This sequence comes from uncultured Ruminococcus sp., assembly GCA_964458395.1. Lineage (GTDB taxonomy): Bacteria > Bacillota > Clostridia > Oscillospirales > Ruminococcaceae > CAG-115. The sequence goes on along the minus strand of CAYWIP010000102.1, from coordinate 1,745 downwards.
CACGTCTGTAATTTGCGGAGAATTATTTCGGTAAAATTCATTTATCGTCCTCCCGCAATACGCCGAACCTCTGCGATCCACGCGTTCTTGTTGACCGCCTTGGACGCTTCAAAAAACTTCGCGCAAGCCAACGGATGACGCGATTTGCTGAAATTGATATTCACGCCGTAGTAGACCTTTCGCGCATACGGCGCGGCGTATTCGATCTCGCCGCTGCCGATCACCGTGCCGATAATTCCCGATTTCGCGAGGATTCCCGTGCGCATTGGAACGTACTTGTCGGTATCCTTTAGCACCTGACTGTCAAGATATTTCTGCGCACGCTCGATATTTTGCGGTATCCTGTTCCGGTCGTTCCATTGGAATTGCGCGTTCAGATCAATCATCTCGCGGTCACCTCCCAATGCTTCAAGCCGCCGAAATCGAACGTTTTCACGGACGCTATCCGGAACGTTTCCGCTCTTGCGGTTAGCTCCGCGAAGCTGTCCGCCGCCCCCGTATCTCCGACGGTTATTAAATCTCCGACGACAAATGATACGTCGTTATGTCCCGAAAACGGGACGATAAGCAGCAGATTATCCGCGTTCTTGTCCCCCTCGGCAGCCTTTTCGGCGCCGCGCGTTTTCTCGACGTGAACGCCTGTCAACAAACGCGGCACAAGCTTTTTCTTGAAATCGACCTCTATGGTATTGTAGAGCGTTACCATGCCCGAAAATTTCACTCTCTACCAACTCCCCTATAAAGCCAATCCGCGGGCAGCCACACGCGGCACGCTGCCCGCGCGTAGCTAAGTTCGGACGTGTTCTCGGAATTCGCGTAGGTAACGCTCCACGAGCCGACGCTTTCCGACTGCTTGACGCCGCCCGAGATCGCCGAAAGGGAATCGCACAGCTCACAGCAGCAGCGTTTCACGCGCTCGTCGTCCGCGTGCTCCGAGGCACGTCCGAACGTTATCTTGTCGATATACGCCGAGGCTTTGACGGAGATCCGCGAGAATTCCTCCTCGCTTAAGCCCCCGCCAATGCTCTTATAAAATTCGTAGTCCGCGAAAATCATTCCGCAACACTCACTCTCATAGACGGGAGCTGATTATCCTTTACCCAGAGGTCATGGAACTTACGATACTCGATAGTCCACGCGTCCGCGCCCTGAGTTGTCGCAGGGTCGAAAATCTTCACGCCGTCGGTCTTGGATACTGCGATCGGAACTTTTCTCGGGCATATGATCCAGTTGATAAGCTTCGCCGTCTCGGTCTTTGTGAAGCCGAAGCCCGCCTTGCCGTCGTTGAATGTGTACTCGCTGTACATTCTGTCACTCGGTACGCGGATTAGCGGGTTGCCGTTGAACGTCTTGACCTCGAGGTCGACATTGCCTTGTCTGAACGTGCCGACGTTTATCTGGCGCTGGAGCTTATCGGTGCTGTCGAGGATATCCGCGACGGTATACGGCATAATTATCACCAGATCGGCGGCGCCGCACTTGTCGCGGATAACGGTGATATCGTTTTTCAGAGCGCTCATGATAGTACTTGCCGCGGGTGTATAGCTTTTTGCATATCCCGCATCGTTAGCGAGCTTGTACAGCTTGCTGTAACGGTAAGCGTCGATTTCGGGAATAACGTTCTCGCTCTGGAATGTGCTCATAGCGGCGGTGGCGTTCGCGATAAAGCCGCTTTCGTCTACCTCGATACGGTCAAGCAGGAACTGAATGCCTCTGTCCATAGTCATGGTCTTGGTCTGATATTC
>CAYWIP010000101.1:0-8008 GCA_964458395.1 uncultured Ruminococcus sp. | reverse complement strand
TTTTTGTCGGATTTTGTTTTTCCCCCTCCCCGAAGGGTGTCCTCTCGCAACCGTGCGTCAACATTTTAATTAAAATTAACGAAACCACAACAAGCAACAGATTACAAAAAATCTTTTACTCCCAGCGCTGCTGCGCTAAATTCAAATTTATGTTATTGCGCTTCGCTTAGCTGCCCGTCGGTTATTGTTATTATTCTGCGGCACAGCTTGGCAATTTTGAGGTCGTGTGTGACCATTATCACCGTCTTCCCCTTTTTGTTAAGCTCGAGCAGAACCCCGACTATCTCCGCGGAGGTCTTGCTGTCGAGCGCGCCCGTAGGCTCGTCCGCGAGTATCATCTCGGGGTCGTTGACGAGCGCCCTCGCAATGGCTACGCGCTGCTTCTGACCGCCCGAAAGCTGATCGGCGCGTTTGTTGGCGAGCTTGCCGATACCCAGCAGCTCAAGCGCCGCGCGCGCCCGCTTCTTCATTTTCGGCAGCGGAACTCCCGCGAACAGCAGCGGCACACAGACATTCTCCAGCGCCGTCTCGCTGAGCAGCAGCCCGAAATCCTGCATTACAAAGCCGATCTCGCGGTTGCGGTATGCGGCGAGCTTCCGCGCGTTATTGCAGTTAAGCTTCATATCGTTGCAGTAGATATTGCCCGAGGTCGGCTTGTCAAGACAGCCGAGAATATGCAGCAGCGTGGATTTTCCCGAGCCGGATTCCCCGATTATCGCGGTAAGGTCGCCCTTTTCGATCTCCAGATTTACGCCGTCAAGCGCTTTGCAGGCGTTCTGCTTGCCCTTGTTATATACTTTTCCAATGTTTTCCAGTTTAAGTAAGCTCATAATATCACCTCATAATTATTTTACGACCCGACGATTATCCCGACGGGAGAAGTCCGTTTAATGTCCGAAAGCGGCTTCAGCGAAGTCAGCAGGAAGATTATCAGCAGAAACGCTGCCATAATGAAAAAGTTTATCGTGCCGACGCGCATTTCGCCGAATTGGTTCTTCACGCAGAACCGCATAAACGCAATATAACCGACTGCTGCGGGCAGCACAAGCTTTATCACGCTTTCGATAAGCGACACCAGAAACCCCGTTTTCCACTCCATTCCGCAGAGGAAATAGACCGCGTAGCGCTTTTTGCAGGAGATAGTCGCCAGCAGATTTCCGCTACTGACTCCCGCCGCGCAGACCAGCATCATTATCACGAAAAGCGCGGTCACCATTTCGGTCATCAGCCTGTTGTTCTCATAGGCTCTGTCGGACATTTCCGCGAACGTGAATGTAAAGGTAAGATCACCAATGCGCTCCATGACGGTCTGTTGGTTTTCGGGAGCGACCTTGACATAGTATCCAAAGTGTGTTGAAAGCATGGGTTCGTCCGCGCAGACAATAAACGTATCGTTGCCAGAAACAAACAAGTAGTTGGTATCCATTTCCGAGCTGCTGCCGCCTCCGCCGAGTATCATCGCGTTGCGCTCCAGAACGCCTATCACCACACATTCGCTGTATCCGGTTTCACGCAGCGACTCATCGCCTTGAAGTATCGGAAGTTTTACCCTGTCGCCGACATGAAATCTCCCCGCAAAATCGCTGCCGATAACAACGGGTACGGCGCTGTCGTTTTGCTTGTACTCGTCGAACCACTTGCCGTCCGACAACGGAAACGCTACGTCCTCCGCCAATCCGCGCGGGAGAACGAGAAACTCTCCTCGATCGTCGATATCCTCCGTGACAGGCGCGCCGTATTGCTCTCTTGAATAATACGCTTCAATTATGCCCTCCGCTTTCAGCCGCTCGAGCTGTTCCGCAATGTTTTCACGCGCCAGATAACTCTTGCTGTGCTCATAGTCGGTCTCCTCATTGTCGTACTTGCTATAGACCCCTTTGGATTCTGCCGAAACGTACATATAATTCTCGTACATACCGCAGTCCTTTACCAGATTGTTGGTGTATTCCTGAAAGCGGAATCTCGACAGCGCGATCTCCATAATGAATATCGCAACCCCGACAAACGCCATCATTACGATATTGTGCAGCGCGTCCTTTTTGATATTGCCGAATATTATTTTCAGCGTCCGCATATCAATCCCTCCTAACGTTTGCTATTCTGAACGTCTTGCATATCCGCGCGGTATTCACCAGCGTAAACGCCGCGAACGTTCCGAAGAAGATACCGAAGCCGAGCAGTATGTCCTCGCCGGTAAGCTCCGCGCTCATCGGGAAAAATCCGCGCGCCAGAACGTTCAGCCCAAGCCCCGCTAGGAAAGTCGTCACGCAGAACACCAGCGTTTCGCAGAACGCAACACCCATTATCGTTCCGTCTGTCGCTCCGTGAATGTGGTAGATCGTATACGCCGCCTTGTTGACGTTCTGCCAGTATTTCAGCAGCGACGTAAGCGAGATCACCAGCATTACGATAACGACGGTGTAGATGACCTCGTACATTCGCGCGGCTTCGTTACCGACTTCTCCCGGGGGCGGCGGCAGCGAAACTCCGCTCCCCGGAACCAGCTCGCTCACCATGCTGCGAAGTTCCCGCGTCTGATCGTCGTTCAGCCGCTCGTCAAATTCTATCCACAGCTGATCGAACGCGTCGTATTTCTCGATAAACTTGTCCGCGAAGATCATAACGTCGGTGCTTGCCATTTCGTAAACGCCCTTTATCGTGAACTCCTCGCCGTCCAGCGTAAACTTCTCGCCCGTCATTTTAAAGCGCCCGCCGTAGTCCAGAATATCCGCGTTGACCGCGCAGACGGCTTCTCCCGTGTTCTCGATATCGGCGTAATAGCCCTCCGTCCACATTCCCGAGAGCCACCTGCCGCTCTCGTCCGAGAGAAAGCTCGAGCCGACTACCCTCAGACCGCTCTCAGAGCCGCCGAAAAGCTGAAAGCTCTTTATTCCCGGGAAGTTCCCGCTGCCGAGCCGCTTGACGATCTCGTCCGCGCTCTCCGTGCTGCCCGTGTTTCCGCCCGTGGTGATCTTGTAGCGCGTTGAGTTCGCGCCGAGCATTTGATCGTAGAACAGCCCCTGATACCTCGCGAACGAATAGGAATAGTTCAGAACGAACGCTCCGCACACCATGCAGATCATCAGCCAGACGAAGACCTTTTTCTCCGTTCGGAAAAACGCCGCAATGTCCTTGAAAGTAATGTGTAAAATCATTTTATCGCCTCCCTGCGTTTATTATATAACGCGAAAAAGACGGTGTCAACGATGTTGGGAAAAACGGTAAATTGTTGTGAAAAACGGTAAGGAAAATCCTTTTTTGCGCGAAAAGCGGCGCCAAGCCTTGACATGACGCCGCGTTATTATATTTTATTCCGCGCCCTTTTCGAGAGCGTTTGCGATAATGTTTCCGAGCAGCTCGCCCGTGTAGACCGCTTCGTCGAGCGAGTTTCCGTGGCTGCCCACCTCGATAAGCAGCGCGCCCGTGGAAACGTCCTGATTGTAATTCCGATAGTCGAACAGAACCGCGCGGGCAAGGTCGGGATAGGCTTCCTCGGCGCAGTTCTGGAGCAGGCAGGCGAGCTTGAAGTTCTCCATGTAGTCGGGCATATCCATATCGCCGTCGTCGCAGCCCGAAATTATCATAAACTGCGCGGCGTTCTTACCGTCGATCCCGGCGACGGGCGCGACAAGCGAGCCGTCCTCGTTTATAATGCCGTCGCGGTGGATATCCAGCACGATCTTAATGCTCGGGTATTTGTCGAGAATTTCACGCATACCGTCAGCGGAACGGTAATAAGCGCCCGTGAACATCGGCGAATCGTAGACCGTGCAGTCGTGAACGGACGATATCCCGCGCTGTGAAAGGCTCTCGCAGATAGCGTCGCCGACCGCCGTCATATTCCGCGACGGATCTCCGGAACGGTTTGGATAATCCGCGTCGAAGCTATCGCCATACGGCAGAAAGCTCTCGCTGGTATGGGTGTGGTAAATAAGCACCGAGGGCTGTTCGCTGTCGAGCGCTCCGAATGTCGGCTCAATCTTGGCAGCTTCGGCAAGCTCCGCGTTTGTAAGCTCGGTGCAGTTGCGCACCTGCGCGCCGCTGCGGAGCGTTATGTAATCGTCCGACTGCTGTTTCCCGAAATTATAGCGGTATATCTCGCCGCTTTTTTCGGTGAACTCCGAGTAGTCCGTGTCGTCGGTGCTTTCGGTGCGGTTTACGGTGATTATTTTCCCGAGCTTCTGCTGCGGCTCGGGAACGCCTGTTCCACTCGTGCTTGCCGTGTCGGGAGGACTGCTTTCCGCGCCGCTCGTTACCGTAGATGTGCTTACGGTACTTTCCAACGGCGTGCTGCTGCCTGAAGGACGTATTCCCGTACTGCCGCGGCTGTCGGTGCTGCGGTGACTGCTCGTGCCGCTCGTTGAAGAACTGTCGGGCTTGCTTGTCCGGTCGCTCTCCGCCGGAAAAATACCGCCCCATGGAAGCTCCGCCGCCCCCGCGGATATATATGCCGCGCTCCTCAGAGCCGTACCCGCCGCGGTGCTTGTCCCTGCCAGAAACGGACAGCAAACCGCCGCCGCGCCTATAATAAAGGATTTTACCTTTCCCATGATTTTCACTCCTTTTTGAACATTTTATTCAAAGGGAGCGGGAAATATTACATTCCATAGATCGGCAGATCATTTTTTATTCTTCTTAAAATAATCCACCAGATTAAAGATGATCTGCCTTTCCTCATCGTTAAGCTCGGTGATGTTGACGGATATCTCGTCCGAAATGTTAAGCATATTGTCAACTGTGGTGTTGAATATCCTCGCCATTTCAACGACGTGTTTGAGCTGAGGTGTGGCAAAGCCGAGCTCCCACGCGTTCACGGAGCTGCGCGAAACATCCAGACGGCGCGCCAGCTCTGCCTGCGACATACCGGACTCAAAGCGCATTTTAACTATTTGCTGACATAAATTGTATATCATTTTTTCTCCTTTGATTATATTATCTTACAGGTATGATATTATTATAGTCAAATCGCAGGTCAATTAGTATATCATTAAATGTAATACAACTGACAAATATGATTAAAATACTTGACATTCCCAAAAATATATGCTATAATGACATTGTTAAACAAATCTTGACCTAAAGGAGGAAATTATGCCATTTTCAGCTTATCTCATTATCTCGCTTGTGGGAGGTCTGGTGCTTAGTGTTCTGATAAAACTGCTTTTCAATAAAATAACGGGTAGACACGCATCTGATTTTTCCCGTCTCGATGAATTTTTCGGAATATTTATCACCTGTTCCGTGATAATACTGGTCATTATGCTTTTGATAACCTTAGAGACGGTATGCGCCGTAGGGTATTAAAAAAGCCGCATCAAGTGATACAGCATTTCTGCATAGCACAAAAAAAGGCTGCGCTTTTTCACGCAGCCTATAATATTATTGCAATTTACTGTATTAGTACATTCCGCCCATTCCGGGAGCAGCGGGAGCAGCGGGAGCCTCGGGCTCGGGCTTATCCGCAACAAGGCTCTCGGTGGTGAGAACCATCTCGGCAACGGAGGAAGCATTCTGCAATGCGGAACGCGTTACCTTGGCGGGATCGACGATACCCTTCTTGATCATATCGCCGTAGCTCTCGCCGTAAGCGTCGTAGCCGTAGCCGACGGTCTTTTTCTTGACGATAGTGTCAATGATAACGCTGCCCTCAACGCCGGCGTTCAGCGCGATCTGACGGATAGGCTCTTCAAGAGCGCGGAGAACGATAGACGCACCGGTCTTTTCGTCGCCCTCAAGTGTGTTCATTACCTTTTCAACAGCGGGCATAGCGTCGATAAGCGCAACTCCGCCGCCCGCAACGATACCCTCCTCTACGGCTGCCTTTGTAGCCGCGAGAGCGTCCTCAATACGGAGCTTCTTCTCCTTCATCTCAACCTCGGTAGCCGCGCCGACCTTGATTACGCCAACGCCGCCCGAAAGCTTGGCAAGGCGCTCCTGGAGCTTCTCCTTGTCGAACTCGGAGGTGGTAGCTTCGATAGCGTTTCTGATCTCGTTTACGCGGGACTTGATGTCCGCAGTCTTGCCCGCGCCGTCAACGATAATGGTGTTCTCCTTAGTGATCTTTACCTGCTTAGCGGTACCAAGCTGGCTGATCTGGGTGTCCTTGATATCAAGACCCAGCTCGTCGGTGATGACCTCGCCGTTGGTGAGGATAGCGATATCCTTGAGCATTTCCTTGCGGCGGTCGCCAAAGCCGGGAGCCTTAACGGCTACACAAGTGAATACGCCGCGCAGCTTGTTGAGGATAAGGTTGGTCAGCGCGTCGCCGTCAACGTCCTCGGCAATGATGAGCAGCTTCTTACCTGACTGTACGATCTGTTCGAGCAGCGGCAGAATGTCCTGAATGGACGAGATCTTCTTATCTGTGATGAGAATGTAGGGATTATCGAGAACAGCCTCCATTTTGTCGGTATCGGTGACCATATACGGCGAAATGTAGCCGCGGTCGAACTGCATACCCTCAACCACCTCGGAATAGGTCTCGGCGGTCTTGCTCTCCTCGAGAGTGATAACGCCGTCGGCAGTTACCTTATCCATAGCCTCGGCAATGAGCTTTCCGACAAACTCGTCGCCCGCCGAAACTGTAGCGACACGCGCGATATCGGCAGAGCCCGCGACTTTCTTGGAGTTCTTCTTGATCTCCGCGACAGCCGCCTCAACGGCTTTCTTCATGCCCTTCTTAACGATCATGGGGTTAGCGCCCGCGGCGATGTTCTTCATACCCTCGCGAACCAGAGCCTGAGCGAGCAGAGTTGCGGTGGTAGTGCCGTCGCCGGCAGCATCGTTGGTCTTGGTAGCAACTTCTTTTACGAGAGCCGCGCCCATATTCTCAAAAGCATCTTCAAGCTCGATCTCCTTGGCGATTGTAACGCCGTCGTTGGTGATGAGCGGAGAGCCGTACTTCTTGGACAGAACAACGTTTCTGCCCTTCGGTCCGAGAGTGATCTTAACGGTATCGGCAAGAGTGTCAATGCCCTTTTGAAGAGCCTTTCTTGCTTCCTCGCCGTAAATAATATCCTTTGCCATAATTATCTCCTCCTAATGTTTATGAATAATTACTTAGCAGTCTTGGGCTTTCTGCCGGGCTTTTTGCGGGCGGGAGCCTCTTCCGTCTTGGCTGCCGCGGGCTTTCTTCCGGGCTTCTTTGCGGCGGTCTTTGTTTCTGCCTTAGCCGCAGCAGCCTTGGGCGCGCCCTCCTCAACTACCGCAAGAATGTCGTCCTGTCTTACGATGGAGTACTCTACACCGTCAACCTTGACCTCGGTGCCCGAATACTTGCTGATGAGAACCTTATCGCCAACCTTGACGAACATCTCAACTTCCTTGCCGTCAACCGTTCCGCCCGGTCCTACCGCGACTATTTCGGCAATAGAGGGCTTCTCCTGCGCTGCGGCTGTGAGAATGATACCGCTCTTGGTGGTCTCCTCCGCCTCAACCGACTTGATAACTACTCTGTCTGCTAAAGGTCTGATCGTCATATATATTTCCTCCTAATGAAATAATGTGCGAATACATTTAGCACTCTTATTTCCCGAGTGCTAATTATATTTTAACCCATATTAAAAAAAAATCAAGGGGTATTATGATTTTTTTTTGCAATTTTGTATGTTAGCACAAATATTTGATTTTATTATAGGCTTGTATTGGTAATTTTATACAGCGCATTTTTTTAATTTTTTAATATCTATATAAGGTTATTGCAAAATTCCCGTGTTTATGTTATAATTACAAATATCATCGGCAAACAGCACAATATTGCTGTAAATTTAAATTTAGCGCAGCAGCGCTGAGAGTAAAAGATTTTTTGTAATCTGTTGCTTGTTGTGGTTTCGTTAATTTTAATTAAAATGTTGTCTCACGGTTGCGAGAGGACACCCTTCGGGGAAGGGGGAAGACAAAATCCGACAAAAATGCGGATTCCCCCTTCCCCTACGGGTTTCCTCTCGCGCTCTTCTTCCCCTCTCCCTATCCCCCTTCCGCATTTTTCGGTTGCCGAAAACTGATTCGT
>CAYWIP010000100.1:0-8101 GCA_964458395.1 uncultured Ruminococcus sp. | reverse complement strand
AACAAGCAACAAATTACAAAAAGCACCACCGCCACTGCGTTAAACAATAATTTATTTTAAAGCCCTTGAAAAATCTTCAGATATGTGTTATACTATAATATGAGTATTTATGCACAAGGAAAGGAAAATAAAAATGCAGTTAGTAGCGATCGTGGGTCGCCCGAACGTTGGGAAATCCACGCTTTTCAATAAGCTTGTGGGCAAGCGCCTGTCAATCGTCGACGATACGCCGGGCGTTACCCGCGACAGAATCTACAGCCGCTGCGAGTGGCTGGGGCGCGAGTTTATGCTTATCGACACGGGCGGTATCGAGCCTAAGACCGACGACGTTATCCTCGCGCAGATGCGTGAGCAGGCTATGCTCGCTATCGAGTCGGCGGACTGTATCATCTTCGTGACCGATCTCACGACGGGAGTTACCGCGAACGACGCGGACGTCGCAGCTATGCTCACCAAGAGCGGCAAGCCCGTTGTCCTCGCCGTCAACAAGGACGACAGCGTAGGCGAGCCGCCGCCCGAATTTTACGAGTTCTACAATCTCGGTCTGGGCGATCCTATTGCGGTCTCGGCGGTACACGGACACGGAACGGGCGATCTTCTCGACGCGGTATTTGAGCTTATGCCCCCCGAGGAAGCCGAACCCGAGGACGAGGACGCGATCAAGGTAGCCGTTATCGGAAAGCCGAATGTCGGCAAGTCGTCGCTCGTAAATCTTATAACGGGCGAGGAGCGCTCGATCGTTTCCGATATCGCGGGAACAACGCGCGACGCTATTGACAGCGAGGTCGTCCGCGGCGAGGACAAGTATATCTTCATTGATACCGCGGGAATGCGCCGCAAAGCCAAGGTCACCGAGAACATCGAGCATTTCAGCGTTCTGCGCGCGCTTATGGCGGTCGACAGAGCGGACGTTTGCGTGGTGATGATAGACGCGACGGTCGGGTTTACCGAGCAGGACAGCAAGGTCGCGGGATACGCTCACGACAAGGGCAAGGCTTGCGTTATCGCCGTGAACAAATGGGATGCGGTTGAGGACAAAACGGACAAGACCATGAGCGAGTTTACCAAAAAATTACAGACGGACTTCTCGTTTATGAGCTACGCGCCGTTCGTGTTTATCTCGGCGAAAACGGGGCAGCGGCTGGACAGGCTGTTCGAGCTGATAAAGCTCGTTCGCGAGCAGCATTCGCGCCGAATCTCCACGGGCGTTCTCAACGATATGCTGAGCTACGCGACCTCGCGCGTTCAGCCGCCGTCGGACAAGGGCAAGCGGCTGAAACTCTACTATATGACGCAGGCGAGCACCAACCCGCCGAATTTCGTCGTGTTCTGCAACAGCAAGGAATTGTTCCACTATTCGTATCAGCGTTATATCGAAAATCAGATACGCGAAACATTCGGGCTTGACAAAACGCCGATAAAGCTCTCGATACGCGAGAGAGGTGAGTGACCTTGAAGAAAATAATTTCCGATTATCTTAGGGAACACCGTTGGCTGCCGATCCGTTGGTGGCTGGTGACCGCGCTCGACGCTGCGGGACTTTTACTTTCTCACAGCTTCACTAAAGATAGTACGCGCGTTGCGGCGTTTGTCTGTACGGCGGGACTTGCGACGGCGGCGCTGTGGTCGACGCTGGATGTGCTTGTCGCTGCACCCGGGCGCTTCAAAAAAAGGTTGAACGCGCTGCCGGAGAACGAGCGAAACGCTGTTTCCGAACAGTACGAAAATGCTGCCGCGATCGGGAAAAGATATTTTCTCAAGGAATTTCTCATTTTTTATTTCAGAGCGGATATAGTTCTTGTGAGATTTTCGGAGATCAGGTCGGCGGAGCTTAAAGGCTATAAGCTTCTGCTTGATACCGGAGGAAAAAAGCCGCTAAAAATGCCGTTTGAACCGGATGAAAATCCCGCAATGCTGGTCGCGGCGCTGCGCAGCAAGAATCCGCAGATCAGCGTCAAGCTCAACGGACAGATAATTGAAAAGATGGAAAACAGAAAGGACAGCACGGAATGATCTGGTTGTGTTACATTATAATGTTGGTCGTGCCGTATCTTCTCGCGGGGATAAACACCTCGATAATCGTGGCGAGGGTAAAGACGGGCAAGGATATCCGCACCATGGGCAGCGGGAACGCGGGGCTTACGAACACCCTGCGCGTGCTCGGAAAGGGCGCGGCGGGGATAGTTCTCCTCGGCGACGTGGCAAAGGCGGCGATAGCGGTGCTGATAGTGCGGTTATCGTTTCTGTATATCGGCGGCGTGAACACCATGGATACGGCTTCAAATATGACATGGGTGGAATTTATGGCGGTGTTTATGGCGATAGTCGGACACTGCTTTCCGTTGTACTTCGGCTTTAAGGGCGGCAAGGGAGTTCTTGCGGCTATCTCGGCGATCTTCGTGCTTGACTGGCGTATCGCGTGCATACTGCTAGGTATATTTATAGTTCTCGTGGCGATAACAAGATATGTGTCGCTAGGGAGCTGCGTGGCTTCGGCGTTCTTCTGTGTTGCGGCTCCGCTGTTCGGGTATTTTGTCGACCATGACCCCGCATTCATCATAAACGCGATAATAGCGGCGTTCTGCGGCGGTCTGATAATCGTCAAGCATAAAGGGAATATTCAGCGGCTGATCTCGCATACAGAGAAGAAGCTTGGGGAAAAGGCTAAGTAACAGCCGATAAAGCTATCAATTGTTAATGGGGGTTTTTATATGGCAAAGATAACTATTCTGGGCTGCGGTTACGGCACGGCTCTGGGAGTACTGTACAGCAAGTACGGTCACGAGGTCACGACATGGACGAAGTTCGAGGGGGAGGCGGAGCAGCTCCGCACTCTCCGCGAACATAAGCGTCTGCTGCCGGGAGTAAAGCTGCCCGATAATCTGGGCGTTACCACCGACCCGACCTGCGTTTCGGGCGCGGATATCGTGGTGGTGTGCATACCGTCCGCGTTTTACCGCGAGGCTGTGCGTTCCGTCAAGGAATACGTTGACAAGAATACGGTGGTAGTCAACGCCTCAAAGGGTCTGGAGGAGGCAACGGGTAAGCGGCTTTCGGAGCTGATTCGCGAGGAGCTTCCCGAGAACCCCGTCGCGGTGATAACAGGTCCGTGCCACGCCGAGGAGATAGCGCGCTTCGTTCCCACAACGGAGGTCTGCGCGGCTTACGACTCCAAGACCGCGAAATTTATTCAGGACACTTTGTCCAATGAGTGCTACAGAATTTACGTCAACGACGACGTAGCGGGCTGCGAGCTGGGCGGAGTATTGAAAAACCCGATAGCTCTCGGCTGCGGGATAGCGCGCGGAATGGGGCTCGGCGACAATACCGTCGCGGCGCTTATGACGCGCGGAATGACCGAGATAACGCGTCTTGGAGTGGGTCTCGGTGCTAACTGGAAGACCTTTACTGGAATGGCGGGCATTGGCGACCTGATAGTCACCTGCACCTCGCAGCATTCGCGGAATTACCGCGCGGGATTCCTTATCGGACAGGGAACTCCCGCTGCCGAAGCGGTCAAGCAGGTCGGCACGGTCGAGGGCTATCTCAACAGCAAAACCGCGTTCAGACTTGCAAGGGAGCATAATATCGACACCCCGATAATCGAGCAGATAGTCAACGTCTGCTACAACGGGAGCGACCCGCGCAAGAGCATTAACGCGCTAATGACGCGCGAGAGCAAGCACGAGCGGGAGGTGTTCTGGTTTGATGAGTAAAATTTTACCGCAATGTCAGCAGCACTCTGCGCGAGAGCAAGCACGAGCGGGAGGCGTTCCGGTTTGACGAGTAAATTCCGTACCGAGCAGGAAATGCTCGACCTGATAATCAAGACCGCCGAGGAGGACGAACGTATCCTCGCGGTGATGATGAACGGTTCGCGGGCGGACGTTCACGCTGCAAAGGACGTGTACCAAGATTACGATATAGTTTACTTTGTAAAGGACGTCGCGCCGTTTTGGGATAATAAAGCGTGGCTGGAGGAGAAATTCGGGAAGATCTCGGTGATACAGACTCCCGAAACCATGACGCTTACGCCTCCCGAAAACGACGGAGCGTTCGTGTTCCTGACGATCTTCGAGGACGGCAACCGCATAGATCTGAACGTAACGAGCGGTCCGTATATAGATGACGGCGAGCCCGCCATAGTGCTGCTTGACAAGACGGGAGAGCTCTCGGGGATAAAGCCGCGGGAGGACTTCTGGTTTGTAAAGCCGCCAACCGAAAAGCTGTTCCGCGACTGCTGCAACGAGTTCCACTGGTGTCTGAACAACGTCGCGAAGGGCATAGCGCGGGACGAGCTGCCGTATGCCATGGAGATGTTCAATCATTACGTCCGCGATATGCTCAATCAGATGACCGACTGGTATATCGGCGCAGCGTACGATTTCAAGGTGTCCGCGGGGAAAATGGGCAAGAATTACAAGCGGTATCTGTCCGAGGAAATGTATAAGCAATACGCCACGACCTATTCCGACAGCGAATACGCGCATTTGTGGACGGCAGTCTTTACGGGCTGCGATTTGTTCCGCACAATGGCGAAGTATGTCGCGAAGCGGTTCGGCTACGCGTACGATGTTTCCGAGGACGAGAATATGACGGAGTATATGCTTAAAGTTAAAGAGGGCAGACTAAGAGCCTGTTCAGTATCTTCCGAAGCACCGTCTTCACCCGTCCTTTCGCGCCGTACTTAGGCAATTTTTCTTGAAGTACATACAGTACGTCGGCGAAAAATTGCCGTTGTCCGACACGAAAATCCGGGCAAATCCGGCACTTCTCCGGATACTAAACAGGCTCTAAAATAATTTTTTTCGGGGGAAACAATGGCTGCAAAAATACCATCAACCATAAGCGAGCAGATCGCCAAAATGAAAGAGCGCGGCTGCGTTTTCGGCGACGAAAAAAAGGCCCGCGAGACCTTGAAATACATAAATTATTATCGTATTTCAAACTACTTCGAGCCGTTTTCGGTGAGCAAGCATAAATATGAGGAGGGCACTACCTTCGAGAAGATAATGCAGATCTACGAGATGGACAGAAAGCTCCGCAGCGTGCTTATCGCGGCGCTTGAGGAGATCGAGATCGCGCTGAGGGCGGCGGTGTCGAATTTCCATGCGCTGAAATACGGCGCGACGGGTTATCTCAATCCCTCCAGCTTCGACCGCTCGCATAATCACCAAAGCTTTATGGGGCGCGTAAATCACCTTATCGAATGCAACGACGAGCGCGAATTCGTCAAGCATTACAACTCGAAATACGGCGGAAAGTTCCCGCTCTGGGTGGTTATGGAGCTTTTCAGCTTCGGTACGCTGGCCTTTTTTTACAAGGATATGCACAGCGCGGACAAGAAAGTCCTCGCGAACGATTATTACAATTGCTCGCCCTCGGAGCTTGACAACTGGATATTCTGCATGAACGAGCTGCGCAACTACTGCGCGCACTATAACAGACTTTACGGAAACCGTTTCCCCATGCTTCCGAAAACTCCGCGCGATTTCGAGCCGGAGCTTTCCGACGACGTTTTCGGTTATATTATAGTAATGAAGCAGCTTTATCACGACAGGCGCAACTGGAACGAGCGCGTTGTAAAGCCCATTTCGCGTATGTTGAAAAAAAACGCGGACGCGGCGCGGCTTTCCGATATCGGTTTTCCCGAAAATTGGGAAACGCTGCTCGCTTTTACTGATATTGAGGACTAGATCTTGCTTTGGGTGGTGAGTTGATTGGCGGACGAATTCAAAAAGTTCATCGACACGGGCGGAAAAACGCTCGACGAGATCCGCAGAACCATTGAAAAGATGTTGAATAACGCAGCGGATACCGTCGTCGACGAAGCCGCGCGCATAGTGTCGGACGAGATCAGAAAGCAGATAGACCGCGCCGCGAAAAGCCCGCGCAGGGACGGCGAGGGTTTTTACCGCGCCGAAAAAATACCGCCGCGCCGTGAAGCTCCGAAGCGCACGCCGGCTCAGCCCGCGGCGTTTTCCTCAACGGAAACGCGTCCCGACAGAACAGCCTATCCTCACGAGCATATCGACCCGAATATGAGCGAGCGCGACGAGTATATGCTGGATAAGATCAAGGAAATGCGCGCGCTTGAGGAGAACTGCGACAGGACTTACCGGCGCACCGAGCTTACCTTGGTAAAGCAGGGAACGTTTATGGCGGACGTTGAGGACGACTTTTCGCGGAGAGTGTTCTGCGCGCTGCCCGAGCCTTTTTTCGCGGCGATGTCCAACTCGCAGCTACGCACCTATTTCACATGGCGAACCGACGTAAGGCGCGGAAAATTTGCCGCCGTCGACAAGCCGTACGTGCTGCTGTACTGCTTTGAAATGCTGAATATGATCGGCGCTGAAAACGCGGCGGATGCGTTCGGCAAAATGCTGGAGCTTTGGGAGAACTGCCGTGGCTGGGCGGGTTATCTTGACGAGCTTATGCCGCGCTGGCTGAAGGATTTTTACGTTTACAACGACGTCATCGAAAAATATCCCGATATAACGCTCTGTATGAATTACCCGTCCAACGGAATGCATAACGGCGTTATCGAGGAATTGGAGAACGGCGATTATTCTGACAAGCTTGACTACCTTGCGGAATATTCCGCGTACAATATCAAGGGCAGCATTTTCTTTAACGAGCAGACAAAGCCTATGCTGAACGGAGCCTGCGAAGCCGCGCTGACCGCGCTGGCGGATTATTTCAAGACCTGCGGCGCGGATATTCTGGAGCTTGTCTGCGGCAAGCCGCGAAAAGATCACGCGTGGAAACCGTTCCGCGGAGCTATCGTCGATATGTCGCGTATGGAGGGCTTTCGCCCGGTGAAGATAAGCTCGCGTGAGCGCTACTGCATAAAGCGCGGAGAGCCTGCGCGGGAGCTGTTCGATTTCTCGCCGTCGCGCGGATTTATCGGCTATCTTCTGAAAAGCGTCGAGGCGGAGCTTCGGCGGCAGGTCAAATTCAAGCGCTACATCACGCCGAATATCACCATGCTGCTCAACGATATCAAAAACCGCGATAAGCTGATGGCGGCAGTGTCTGACGAGCATTTTGAAAAGATAATTCCCTCGGCGGTCGCGGATTACTGCCGCAAGAACGGGATATTCGCGCCCGAAAAGCCGCGGAAGTCCGCAAAGGTCGTTGAGGAGCGCAGCGAATACGTCCGCGAAAAGGTTGAGATCGACGTTACAAAGCTCGGCGCTATCCGCGAGCAGTCGGACGAGCTGGCGAAAAAGCTGATAGTCGACGAAGCGGAGGAGTACGCGCCGTCGCCGTATACCGAAAATTATGACGAGAGGATCGAACAGATCTCAATGGATATAGCCGACGAGGATTTCGACGAACGCGTCGCGGAATGCGCGGAGCTTGCCCCCGAAAACGATCCCGACAGCGAGCTTTCGGCAATAAGCTCAAACCCTCTTTTCGAGGAGCTTCCCGAGGAATGGCAAAGCTTCGCGAACCGTCTTACGCCCACGCTGCTGACCGTGCTTAAGCTTATTCCGGGCGGCGGTGCGGCGGAGTTCTGCCGCGAAAACGGATTTCTCCCCGAAACGCTTTACGAGGAGATAAACACCGAGGCGCTGGATACCGTCGCCGACATCGTTATCGAGGGCGGGGAAATCCTGCCCGACTACGCGGAGGAAATAGCCCGAATCGTCGCCGCCGCAAATCGCTGACGGCGGAACAGGAATGGCACAAATAATAAAACAAGCCTCCTTTGGTTCTGCCAAACCAAAGGAGGCTTTTGACGCGGAAATGAAGTTCTTATTGGCTTTATTCAACGGCAAGCAAGCCGTCCTTAACAACAATTTTAATAGTATCGCCCTGTTTGAGCTTGTCGGCGAGTATCTCACGAGCGATAAGCGTTTCGAGATTGCGCTGCATATAGCGCTTGAGCGGACGCGCACCGAAGCTCGGGTCGTAGCTCTCGTCGACTATAAGCTGCTTTGCCTCGTCGGAAATTTCAAGCGAAAGCTGCTTGTCGCGCAGACGCTTCGCGAGATCTGCCGCCTGCAAATTGATGATACCGAATATCTCCGTTTTGGTAAGCGGCTTGTAGAATACGATCTCGTCCAGACGGTTGAGGAACTCGGGGCGGAACGAC
>CAYWIP010000099.1:0-8326 GCA_964458395.1 uncultured Ruminococcus sp. | reverse complement strand
GGCGAAAAATTGCCGTTGTCCGACACGAAAATCCGGGCAAATCCGGCACTTCTCCAGATACTAAACAGGCTATTAAACTCGGCGCATTTTTTAACGGCGGTAAGCCAAAGCCCCATCTCCGTTCCCCTGAAATAATGCGGTCAACGCCGAAAAAATTGCGTATAATGTTCGTAACACGGCGCGTTTTTCGATGCTCTGCCGACTGAGCTACGGGAAAATCCCGGCGGGAGTCGAACCCGCGACACTCATAAATTGCTGCTGTAAGCGCCGTTATTTAATGGTTGCACGGCTCCGTTATCCTTACCGCGGATGCGCTGCTGTCGAAGCCGGTTTCTCGGCTCGTTTTTCATACGGGACCCGACGGCAAAAAGCAGACGAGCACCCCGCGTCACAAAAATGCTGCACGAGCCGAATTTACATTTAGTTATTGATTACAAGGCACACTATTCATCATTATGGTTATGATCTTTTTACTCACTGCTGTCTGTGCCTTAATATTGTTTGCGTTTACGTGAGTACACGGTGCCTCAAATAACTTTTCGGAGAACTCCGAAAATGACCCGTTTCGGGATTATTTAAGTTTCCTCAAATGCTGTGCGCACCGTATAATCTTATGTACACGGCTCGCCGGAAAACCGGATTTCGTGACAGGAAATAATTTTGCTGTACGAGCCGTAATTTTATCCGTTAAGCTCCGGCGCTATATACGCTTCGCCCTCGTGCGTGGTGGTGAAGAAAAGCACCGCTCCGCCGCCGTCGAGAAACGCGATATCGTCAAGCCCGAAGTTCGTTTCGCGAACGCTGTCAAGACCGTTTTCGTCAGTCATGCCGCGGAAGAAACATTCGTAACTCCGCAAATGCTTGAAGAACGCCTTATCCGCGCGCAGCGTGAATTTCAAAGAGCCGCGTCCGCCCTGCTTTGTGCCGTGCCATTTGTTGACGCGCTCCTTTTTTATAAGGAACGGCATAGCCGCCCTGATAAGCGGTTCGTCCGAATCCTCGCATATCTGCACTATCTCGATCGTCCGCGTTCTCTTTTCAAGTATGTCCAGCAATTTCAAATGCTGCTCATGCGAGGTAAGCGTTATGCTTTCCATTACCCTTTGACCACTCCTATCGTGAACAGCTTCTTGACCGCCTCGGTAAGGTCGGTCTGATTTGCCATTACCTGATCTATGTCCTTGTAGGCGAATCGCGATTCCTCGGCGACGTCGGATTTGTTGTGCTTTGCCAATACGACGTTCTGCTCTTTCAAATCGCACATAACGCTCTCCACTGAGAAGTTGGCGACCGCCGCCGTTCTGGAATACGCTCTCCCCGCGCCGTGCGAGCTGGACATAAAGCTCATAGGCTCGCCCTTTCCGCGTACTATGTAGCTGAACGAGCCCATAGCTCCCGGGATAATGGCAAGCTCACCCTCGCGCGCACGGATAGCGCCCTTGCGGTGAACGTAAACGTTCTTCCCGTAGTGGTTCTCGATAGCCGCGTAGTTGTGGTGGCAGTTTATCTCGCAGGAATACTCCGGCTCGATATTGAGGTACTTGACCGCGTATTTCGTGAACGTTTCCTTTATCTTCGCAAGCATTACCGCGCGGTTCTCGTAGGCGAAATCCATCGAGAGCTGCATCCACTCGAGATAGCGCTTTCCCTCGTCGGTATCGACGGGCAGGAACGGCAAGTTCCACTCGGGCGGCACCTTGGAGTGCCATTTCTCGTTGAGCGCGTGAGCTATCTTATTGAAGTACTGCCCGACGATATTGCCGAAGTGACGGCTCCCGGAGTGCAGCATTATGCAGCACATACCGTTTTCGTCCTCCTGCAGTTCAATGAAGTGATTACCGCCGCCGAGCGTTCCCACCTGAAAATAGCCCTCGTCGATCTGCGGCAATAACTCCTTGTCGAACTCGTATTTCTCGCCCTGCTCCTTAGCTTTGTCGAGGACGGAGGAGGGCTGAGCGGTCTTGTAGTGTGCGAACCCGGTCGGAATATTGCGGAGGATATCGCCGCATATTGCCTGAACGAGGTTTCCGCTGCCCGTAACGGTCTCGCGGAGCGCCGCCGCGGGAACGTTCGTTTGTACAAACGCCATTCCGCAGCCGATATCCACGCCCACCGCGTTCGGGATAACAACGCCGTCACAGGCAATAACCCCGCCTATCGGCATGCCCTTGCCCTTGTGCGTGTCCGGCATAAGCGACACCCATTTATATACGAACGGCAAGCGCGAGAGGTTCTCCGCCTGCTCCAGGCAGCCTTCCTCTATCGCTCCCTTGTCCGACTGCCATATCTTTATCGGCGCGCCGTCGTCGAGCTTATGTACAAACATTACGTTCAATCCTTTCGTGTTTTTGTTTCGTTTTTTGCTGTGACTTAATTCTAACATAAATTTCCGTAAAAATCATATAAAAAAATCTGCGAACTCTTCTCCCGCTTGAAAAAAGAGTTCGTTTCCGCTATAATATAATAAGGAAAGAAAACCTTAAAAAATTTTATTTTTTCTCTTGACTTTGACACGATGTCATATGTTATAATTAAAGCCGGAAGGGAGAGATGCAAATGGAGCTTACCATAAGTCAGGTCGCGCAAAGCCTTGACGTCACGCCAAGAATGCTGCGGCACTACGAAAAAATGGGACTGATCACCCCGTTTCGCAAGGAGGACTACGCCTACCGCTGCTACGACGAGGAAGCTGTAAAGCGCTTGCAGCTTATCATCGTTATGCGCAAGCTGCGGATTCCGTTAAAGAAGATCGCGGTAATACTGAACGACGGCGGCAGTCTTAAAACCTTGGAAATACTTCGAGAAAAAATCGCGGAGCTGGACGGCGAGATAAAATCGCTCGAAACCGTCCGCAGCGCGCTGGATATGTTCGTATCGCGGTTAGACGCGGGCATACGCGAAAAGGCGCGGCTCGATCTGCTAGGCGACACGGAGCTTATGGAAACGGTGAACGCTCTTTCTCTGTCCGGAACGACTTTAAAGGAGAAAACAAATATGAGCGAACTTAACAAAGCCAATGAAACGCTGAACAGGGCTCTGAACGTGCGGATAGTTATGCTGCCGCCAATGACGGTCGCATCCTGTCACTGTATCGGAGAAGACCCGGAGGAACAGGCGTTCGGGCTGATGACCGACTTTGTACAAAAGATACGGTTATACGACCTGAAGCCCGACGCGAGAATGCTCGGATTTAACCGCCCAAATCCCGGAGTGCTTGAGGACGGAACTCACGGCTATGAGGTCTGGGTGACGATACCCGAGGATATGGAGCTGCCCGAACCGTTTATCAAAAAGCATTACAACGGCAAAAGGCTTTACGCCGTGACAACGATCCGTTTCCCCGAGTTTCAGATCTGGGGCGATCTGATAAATTGGGTCAACAACAGCGAGCAATACGAAACCGACTACACCGAAGAGGAGCTTGCCGGGCAGATCGGCGGCTTCGAGGAGGAACTGAACTGGGCTTACGGCGCGCTCAACGGCTGGCCCGAGGAAACAAGCCGACAGCTTGACATAATGGTTCCGATAAAGAAAAAATAACAAAAGCGGCTGAACGCTGTTGTTCAGCCGCTTATTTTTTTACTTTCAGCCGAGCCTTCTCATAACCTCAAGGCACATTCTGCCGTTGTGATACGGGCACTTCCAAGGATCGACTATATTATTCTTCGGGTCGGGCTTGCCGCTGTCGTCAAGCGACCACTGCCACTCGCCGCCGGGACGCTTGTCGGAGATGTTGTTTTTGATGTAGCTCCAGATGTTCTCCGCGAGCGCAAGGTAATCCCCGTAGCCGCGCTGATGAGCGTTCAGGAAACCCACGACGCTCTCCGCCTGCACCCACCAGATACGCTGACGGTTTACGACGCCCTTGTCGCATTCGTTAAGAAGCGAACCGCTTTCCTTGTCGTAGGCGGTCTTGGCGATCTTCGCAGCGATACGGCTGTTCATATCGCGGAACTTCTCGGCGAATTCCTCGTCGCCGATAACGTCCGCCGCGCGGTCAATAAGCCACGTCGCCTCAATATCGTGACCGTAGCTGTACACATCGCCGATCTCGTTCATATCCCTGTCGAAGAACACCATAAGCTTGTCGCTGTTCTTGTCGAATATCTTGTCGTAGGTAACGTTCATCTGGAACTTCAGCCGTTCGAGAACCTTTTCGTTCCTGTCCGCGAGATACAGCTCGGTGTACGCTTCCATAAGGTGAAGCGTGGTGTTCATGGTCTTGTCAGCCATCAAGCCGTTCTCGGAAAGCTCATCGTTGGCAAGCTCCTTTGTAAGGTCGCGCGAGAGCTTTTCGCGGTAAGCAACATCATCCGCGTGATTCTTCTCGATAAGCTCAAATACCTTGTACGCGGTATCGAGAGCGCTCTTGTCGCCGCTTGCGCGGTAGTAGCTTGCCAGCGCGTAGATAAAGAACGCGTTGCAGTAGCTGTGCTTCATATCGTCCGCGGGAGCGCCGTCATAGGTCATCATCCAGTAAACCCCGCCGTATTCCTTATCGTAGCACTTTTCGGTAAGGAATTCATAAGCATGCTTGGCGTTGTCGAGCAGCTTGGGGTCTTTCAGCGCCATATACGCGTTGGAGTAAAACCACAGTATGCGCGAATGGAGTATCACGCCCTTATCCGCCTTTTTATCAACATTGAGGGAGCTGTCGACAAGACCGTACCAGCCGCCGAATTCGTCGTCGCGCAGATTGTCCCAGAAAGGAATTATGTGTTCCGTAAGCTCGCTTTTTATTTCGTCTAACATAATAAAATGTCATGTTCCTTTCAAAATTATTTGTCCGAACCGGGGCGTCTTGCTTCTGCAATTACCTCTTTGATGAGTTCTTTAGCCGCTTCAACCTCATTTTTATCTAAAAGCTTTTCCAATGCCAAAAGCAACGTTAAAAGTTCTAATCTTGTCATGGTTAATCTCTCCTGTTATTACTTCTTGCCCTTCTTAGCCTTTTTCTCTGCGCGCTTCTCGCTTCTGTACGGGGTCTGAGGACCGCCCGCGTTGGGAGCGTCGGGGCGCATTACCTGCTCGCGCTGAATGGGCGCCTGCATACGCACGGGAATGGTGAGCGCCAGCTTGACAGTTTCCTCGCGGATAGCCGCGATCATCTCGTCGAACATATTGAAGCCCTCAAAGCGGTATTCGTCGACGGGGTTGCGCTGTGCGTAGCCGCGAAGTCCGATACCGTTCTTCAGCTCGTCCATGGCGTCGATGTGATCCATCCAGTGACGGTCAACCGTTTTCAGCAGACAGACGCGCTCGATCTCGCGCATACTCTCGCTGCCCAGATCCTGCTCGCGCAGCTTGTACATAAGCGCGCCGCGCTTTTTGACGAACTCGGTAACGTCCTCCCTGGAAATATCGTTAAGGTCGGTGATATCATACCGCAGATCGGTATCCATAAGGTACAGATTCATATAATGCGAGCGAAGTCCGTCCAGATTCCAGTTTTCGGCAACGGTATCCGAGCAGTACATCTTCACGGTTTCCTCAATATCCTGATTCATCATCTGCACGATGTTGTCGTGAATATCCTCGCCGTCGAGAACCTTTCTTCTCTGAGAGTAGATCGTCTGACGCATAGTCGACATAACGTCGTCGAAATCGAGGACGTGCTTACGGATAGAGAAGTTGTTGCCCTCTATCTTCATCTGCGCCGACTCGATAGCCTTGGACAGGAATCCCGCCTCTATCGGCATATCCTCGTCAAAGTTCATCGTTTCCATAAGGCGCTGTACGCGGTCGCCGCCGAACAATCTCATCAGATCGTCCTCCAGCGAGATATAGAAGCAGCTCTCGCCCGGGTCGCCCTGACGTCCGGAACGTCCGCGGAGCTGGTTGTCGATACGCCTTGACTCGTGACGCTCCGTACCTATTATAAACAGTCCGCCCGCGTTGCGCACTTCCTCGGCTTCGGGCTTTATCTTCTCGTCGAACTTCGCGATAAGCTCCTGGTACTTTTTGCGCGCCGCGATTATCTCCTCGTCATCGGTCTCGGCAAAGCCCGTAGCCTCCTGAATGATCTGCTCGGAATAGTCGAGCTTTCTCATCTCGGCAAGCGCCAGATACTCCGAGTTGCCGCCGAGCTTGATATCGGTTCCGCGTCCCGCCATATTCGTCGCGATAGTGACCGCATCTTTTTTACCCGCCTGCGCGACGATCTCCGCCTCGCGCTCGTGATTCTTCGCGTTGAGAACCTCGTGCTTTATTCCGCGCGCCTTGAGAAGCTTTGAAAGCTGCTCGGACTTCTCGATAGTTACCGTACCGACAAGCACGGGCTGACCCTTTTTATGGCACTCTTCGACCTGGTCGCACACGGCTTTCAGCTTGCCATGAACGTTCTTGTATATCTTGTCGTGATTATCTACGCGTATAACGGGCTTGTTTGTGGGTATCTCTATAACGTCCAGCGAGTAGATCTGCCTGAACTCGTCCTCCTCGGTCATAGCCGTACCGGTCATACCCGACAGCTTTTTATACAGACGGAAGAAGTTCTGGAAAGTAATGGTCGCGAGCGTTTTGCTCTCGTGGTTGACCTTAACGCCCTCCTTAGCCTCGATAGCCTGGTGCAGACCCTGATTGTAACGGCGACCGAACATCAGACGTCCCGTGAACTCGTCGACGATAACGATCTCGCCGTCCTTGATGACATAGTCAACGTCCAGTTTCATAATTCCGTTAGCTCGGATAGCTTGGTTGATGTGATGGAGCAGGGTCATATTTTCGGGATCCATAAGGTTCTCGACGTTGAAATACTTCTCTGCCTTTGCCACGCCGTTCGGCAGCAGGTTGCAGGTCTTCTCCTTTTCGTCTACGAGATAATCGCCGTCGAAGTTTTTGTCGTACTCCTCCTTGGTGTCTATCTCGACGATCTTGTCCATTTTCAGCGTTTTCGCGAATTTGTCCGCCTTTTCGTACAAGTCGGTGGATTTTTCACCCTGACCGGAAATGATAAGCGGCGTTCTCGCCTCGTCTATAAGGATAGAGTCCACCTCGTCGACGATCGCGAAATTCGGATCGCGCTGAACGAGATCTTTCTTGTAAATGCACATATTGTCGCGCAGATAATCGAAGCCCAGCTCGTTATTTGTAGCGTAGGTAATATCGCAGGCATACGCGGCGCGGCGCTGATCGTTATTCAACTCGTGAGTGATAAGCCCGACGGTAAGACCGAGAAAGCGGTGAACCTTCGCCATAAGCTCACTGTCGCGCTTTGCGAGGTAGTCGTTGACGGTAACGATATGAACGCCCTTGCCCGTCAGCGCGTTAAGGTAAGACGGAAGACACGCGACGAACGTTTTGCCCTCGCCCGTTCTCATCTCGGCGATACGTCCTTGATGGAGGACTATTCCGCCTATGATCTGCACGGGGTAGTGTCGTATTCCGATAACGCGGTCGGAAGCCTCGCGGCAGGTCGCGAACGCCTCGGGCAGAATATCGTCGAGCGTTTCGCCGTTTGCGAGGCGCTCTTTCAATATGCCCGTCTGCGCTTTAAGCTCCTTGTCGGACATTGCCTTATACTTATCCTCTAAGTCGAGGACAGCCTGCTTTATCGGCTCGATACGCTTAAGCTCGCGCGAGGAATAGGTTCCGAAGATAGATTTGATAAGTCCCATTATATTTTACCTTTCTTTTGGGAGAGGTTTTCGGCGCTCTCCGGGTACACACATAAAAGTATAAACAAATATACAATTTATATTATACACCAAATACCGCTTTTTGTCAATAGCGGAGCGAAAAAATTCGGCGGTATCCGAATATATGAGCGGTTTCGGCGAAAACTATTTCCGAAAGCCATATTTCAAAGGAGATGTTACTATGTACCCATATCCCTCCGACACGGAGATAAACCACCTCGGCGAATTTGAGAGCGACGATTTCAAGGCGTCAAGCGGCACCGACTGCACGGGGCTTATCCCGGCGGCTGTGACCAACGACAACGAGCTGGAAAATTACAACGAGTTATACGACTTTTTGCCAAACGCCGTTTCCGACGGCAGAAATGACGGCTGTTAAGCCCAACTTCATATTTTTCGAGATTGACCCGCCGTTCTGACCGGCAGGTCAATTTTTTAACAAAGTCGATTTTAGAGCCTTTTTTCAACACTAAAAAAATTACTCGCTGTTGAAAACTCTGTTGAAACAGTTAAAAACTTGGCGTATTTTATTTTTAATGTAAATTATTGTTTATCTTTGTGACGCTGCGCCGGGCTTTTTGTAATCAGTTGCTTGTTGTGGTTTCGTTTATTTTAATTAAAATGTTGTCTCACAGTTGCGAGAGGACACCCTTCGGGGAGGGGGAAAAACAAAATCCGACAAAAATGCG
>CAYWIP010000098.1:0-8400 GCA_964458395.1 uncultured Ruminococcus sp. | reverse complement strand
TTTGTCGGATTTTGTCTTCCCCCTTCCCCGAAGGGTGTCCTCTCGCAACTGTGCGTCAACAATTTTCTTAAAATAAACGAAACCACAACAAGCAACAGATTACAAAAAATCCCTGCGCTTTGCCGCTAATATAAATTCAAATTTAAGCGAATAAATCTCTTGACATTCTCCAAAAAAAGTGGTAAAATAGTGTTGCTGGGGGTACTCCGCAGGAGTTGAGAGGACAAGCGTCCAACCCTTTGAACCTGTCGGTCAATACCGTCGTAGGGAAAGCGGAAAAGAAATTTTTCGTCCCTCGAAACAGGGGCGTTTTTATTTGAGGAGTGTTTTTATGAGCATTAAGAAATGCCTTACTATCGCGGGTTCGGACTGCTCGGGCGGCGCGGGAATACAAGCGGATCTGAAAGCGTTCTCGGCGCACGGGTGTTACGGTGCGAGCGTTATTACCTCCGTTGTCGCGGAAAACACCTCGCGCGTTATCTCGGTGTTCAACGTGCCCGTGCGTGAGATTGAATTGCAGATAGACGCGGTTTTCGAGGACGTGGAGATCGACGCGATGAAGCTCGGTATGCTGCCGACTGCGGAGATAATCGAGGCGGTTGCGGAAAAGCTGCGGCAGTACAAGCCCGCGCATATCGTGTGCGATCCCGTTATGGTCGCAACGAGCGGCGACGCGCTGTCCGAAAGCGGTATCGACAAGGCGTTTACAAAATATATGTTCCCGATTGCCGATCTGCTCACGCCGAATATTCCCGAAGCGGAGGCATTGAGCGGAATTGAGATTCACAGCCTTGATGATATGCACAAAGCGGCGAAGATAATCACCGACAACGGCGCGCGGAACGTTCTTGTTAAAGGCGGACATCTGCTCGGCGACGCGGAGGATATCCTGTTTGACGGCGAAAATGCGGAGAGCTTCACGTCCAAGCGCGTGGACTCGCCGAATACTCACGGAACGGGCTGCACGCTTTCCTCGGCTATCGCGGCTAATCTTGCGCTCGGGAACGACCTGAAAAGCTCCGTGCGGCTCGCCAAAAATTACGTTACCGAGGCTATTGAAAATTCGTACACAGTCGGCAAGGGGCATAGTCCCGTACACCATTTTTATAAGCTGTGGTCATAAGATTAAGTACGGATTACTCCGACGATGATAGGACGTTTTTGTACGAGCACGGCTGCGAAATCCTGTCGGAGATAAAGCTGCCGAATTGGTTCAACTGCGCAGTGCCGCTGAGAATGTTTGTTTACGGCGGCTGCTATGTCGGAGAGATAGACGACGAGGACAAGCTTGTGTGGGCGGTGCTGAGCGAGTTCCGGGGGCGTTTTCAATGGGGCGAACTGTACGGCGATCTGAAAGCGCTGGAGGACGGTTTATAATGAGTAAATACGATGAAATCTTACGGTTGTTTAATGTTGAAAAGCCCGTCGGCTATACCGCCGAGGTGATCAAAAAAGCAAAGTCGGTCGTCGGAGATCTGCCGTCCGAGCTGGAAAAATTTTATTTGTACTGCGGCGCGTCGGAGAAGCTTCACCATTTGCAGGACGAGCTGATACTCCCCGACCGCTTCGACGATTTCGCGGCTTCGGATTATATAATTTTCTTCAATGAAAATCAAGGCGTTTGTCAGGCGGGCGTGAAAAAGTCGGACGCGGCGCTTGACGATCCGCCAGTATACGCGCGGGTCGACGACGAGGAATGGAAGTTAAGCTCGCCGCGTGTCTCGGATTTTTTGTGCGCGATGTTCGACTATCAGGCGAGTATCTTTCTGGAGTTCAACCCCGAGGATTTCTTTTTCATTACCGCGGAGGAAAAGGTTAAAGTTGAAAAGCTGTTTCCGAGACTGGGCGGCTTTGACAACTGGCTGTACGATTGTAATGTTACGGTGTATGGCGAAAACGGCGGACGTATCGCGCTTATGGAGAACGGCGGCGATATTCAGATGAACATAGCCGCCAACAACGAGCGCGAATACAAGCGGATAATGTCGCTGCTTGACGGAGTTGGAGAGCCGATTTGAAAAAGTACGGGTTCGGGTTCGAGGTCTGGGGGCTTATGCTGTTTATCGGGATAATGCTGCCTAATATTATCTGGTTCGCCGTGCCGGCGCCCGACGATATACTTCGCGGCGAGTCCGTTACCGAGGTCGCGGATATTATCGGGTCGGTATTTCAGGCTGTGATGATCGCGGCGCTTTGTCTGCTTAAACGGAAGGACAGACCGAAATTACGGTTCTCGCCGTTTATTGTCGGGGTTATTGCGTGCTGTATCGCGTATTGGTCGGGGTGGATATTATACTATAACGGCATTACCAACGCCGTTGTTGTGCTTACGCTTACCGTGCCACCGTGCGGAGCGTTTCTGCTGTTCGCGCTCGACAGAAAAAACTATATCGCGGCGGTTTCAGTGTGCGGATTTTCCGTTTGTCATCTGGTTTACGCTTTTGTGAATTTTATTGTTTTAGGGTGAGTTAAATGCTGATAAGAGAAATGACCGCCGAGGAATATCCGCTGCTGGAGGATTTTCTGTACGAGGCGATATTTATTCCCGTGGGCGCGGAAAAGCCGCCGCGCGATATTATCCTCAACGAGGATTTGCAGGTCTATATACGTGATTTCGGCAAGAAAAAGGACGATCATTGTCTGGTCGCCGATTTTGGCGGAAAGGTCGTCGGCGCTTGTTGGGTGAGAATAATGAACGACTACGGGCATATCGACGACGAGACCCCGTCGTTCGCGATATCGCTTTACGAGGAATACCGCCGACAAGGCACGGGCACGGATTTAATGCGGATAATGCTGGAGGTTCTTAAGGCGGAGGGATATAAGCGAGCTTCTCTGGCGGTTCAGAAAGAGAACTACGCGGTAAAGATGTACAAAAAGATCGGGTTTGAGATCGTTGACGAAAATGAGCAGGAATACATAATGGCGTGCGATTTGGCACGGATCGGAAGACAAAATGAATTTATCCGGGCTTGAAAGCGGCATCGGGGCAAGGTTTCCGAAGAAGTGGCACGAGATTTACGATACGGGCGCTATGGAATGGCTGGAGGTCGGCGGCGAGGTGTTCCGCGAAAACAGGGACAAGTATCTGAACGACCCCAAAGCGTTCCTTATGCTTAGCTGTGACTGTGAGCCGCTTATGTTTGACGAGATACCGGAACGTATCGAGGAGCTTGGCGAGTGGATATCGTGGCGCGCCGGATATGACGGAGCCGTGCTGAGAAAAGGGCTGACTCTTATCCCGTTCGCGGCGAGAGGAAACGGCGATCTGTTCTGCTTTGTTTACGAGGGCGATCTGACCGGCGAACCGAAAATTATCCTGTATTGTCACGACTGCTATGAGGACGAGTATTTGATGTGGGCGAATTTTGACGAGCTGCTTTATGAATGTATGCTCCAAGCCGCCGACCCGGATTTCGGAGAGGATATCAACGGCGGGCACTGGCAGGCGCATCTGGACTATCTGACCGAACAGCACCGCGCGCGGCTTGCCGGCAGAAGCAGAGAGGATATTTATGACGAATATCTGGGTCTGCCCGAGATAACGGAGAACATCTGGGAGAAAGGGCAATGAAGCAGTACATAGTCGACGCGTTCACCGACGAGCTTTTCAAGGGCAATCCCGCGGCGGTATGCGTTCTTGACGAACGGATAAGCGACGGGCTTATGCGCAATATCGCCGCGGAAAACAACCTCTCCGAAACCGCGTTCGCGGTCAAGGACGGTGAGGGCTATCGGCTGAGGTGGTTTACGCCGAAAAACGAGATCGACTTCTGCGGTCACGCTACGCTTGCGGCTTCGTTCGTTATCGCGAATTTTATCGAACCGGGCTGCAAAACAATAAAGTATCATACGCTTTCGGGCGAGATGAGCGTGGAGGTCAAGGACGGCTTGTTCGTTATGGATTTTCCGCGTTATCGGCTTAACCCGACCGAGGTCACGGACGCTATGGTCAAAGCGGTCGGAGTAAGACCCGCCACGGCTTTTCTGGACAGGGATCTGCTTATGGTACTGAATTCCGAGGAGGAGGTTTTCGGGCTGAAGCCCGACTTCTCGTCAATGAGGGAACTGGACGGTCTGGGCATTGCCGTGACCGCAAAAGGCACGGAATACGACTGCGTTTCGAGAGTGTTCGCGCCCGAGCTTAACGTTCCCGAGGATCCTGTGACGGGCTCGACACACTGTATGATAGCGCCGTATTGGGCGGAACGGCTGGGAAAAAGCACGATCACCGCGTTTCAAGCTTCGGAGCGGACGGGAGTACTGTACGCAGAGGTCTGCGGAGAGCGGGTGAAGATATCGGGAAAAGCGGTTTTGTTCGGAATTGCCGAAATTCTTTAAAATAAAAGTATTAACGTTTAGAAGGAGAAAATCAAAATGGCAAAAGCAGTAAAAGTACCGACATTGGAGGAAATGCGGGAGTATCTTAAAGCGTGGAAAGCCGATTCCAAAAACCGCATAAACGATACTGATCACGCCGCTATGCACAAGGAAATGACGCTGCGCATTTTCGCAGTGGATATGACGGACGATGTTAAACTCACGGCTTGGAAATACTGCAAGGAGCTGACAAAATACGCTCACGCTCCCGTGTCGCCCGCCGAATATAAGAGGGTTGAGAAATGGCTTGGCGAAACGGGACTTATCGACGTGCTGCTTAAGGCTTGCGACGGATACTATCCGAATCCCGCGTTCAAGTACAGCTTTGACACTATTGGATTTTCCTATTCGATAGCGCTTATCTCTCAGTCGCGGTACAGGCGGTCGGACTGTCTTGCGCTGCTGGACAAGATCACCCAATATTTTGTCGGCACAAAGGACGATTGGTATACCGTTCTGCTGCGGAATATGACTAAGCTTTGCAAGGATTTCCCCGACCTCGCGCCGTTCAAGACCGCTCTGGAGGGTATATGACGTTTAAGGCAAAGCTCTTCGGCGAGCTTACCGCCGCCGAGATTTACGAGATACTGAAAGCGCGTTCGCGGGTGTTCCGGCTTGAACAGAATATTCGTTACCTTGACGAGGACGATACCGATTACGACAGTCTGCATTGCTTTTTCGAGGAGAACGGGCAGGTCGCGGCTTATCTGCGCGCGTTCCCCGACAACGGGAAGATCCGTATCGGCAGAGTGCTTACGATAACGCGCGGACAGGGTCACGGGCGGCTGCTTATGGCGCGGAGCGTCGAGGCGGCGAGGGAGCGGTTCGGTTCGCGCGACATCATAATGGACGCGCAGAAGCACGCCGAAGAGTTCTACAAAAAGCTCGGCTTTGTCACGACCTCGGGGGAATTTCTCGAGGAGGGTATCGTTCATGTTGAAATGGAGCTTTCTTCGGAGGAAGACGTCAGATTGAAAGGGCAACAAAATGGAATTTAAAATAACGGATTGCGCCGAGGGCGACGTTGATCTGATATACTCCGGGCTTACCGAGAGCAATTCGCGTAAGGTTCCCGAGCTGAGGAACGGCAGGTATTTCGAGATAAATAAAAAGATCGCCGATGAAAGCGGAACGGTCATTGCGGGCTGCATTGCCGAGGTCAATCAATGGAACGCTCTGCATATTGACGCACTGTGGGTAAGCGAGGAATATCAAAGGCGCGGTCTGGGTTCAAAGCTGCTGAAAGAGGTTGAAGCGGTTGCCGCGGAGAACGGCTGCACGCTTTCTCACCTCAGCACATTCGATTTTCAGGCTAAGGATTTTTACATCAAGCACGGGTATGAGGTGTTCGGCATATTGGACAACAGCCCCGAGGGGCATTGCAGATATTATCTTAAAAAGGTAATCAAATAAGAAAGGAAATCGTTATGAAAGAAATTAAAAACTTTGACGCGCCGAAGTACGGCGGAGCAGGCTATACTCTCGTTGAGGAGGGCATTTACACGACCGAGGATAACGGAGAGACTGTCTACGTTACCTCGCTGTCATTCGTTCAGGAGCCGGAATTCGGAGAGGGCGCAAACGCTGCGGAGATCTCGCAGTATCCGCTGGAGGAGCTGCTCGACGAATTCGGCTGCTGGATAAGCGATTTTTACGGCGATCTCAATACGGAGGATTCGGCGGTATGCTATCAGGAATTCGCGAGCGGTACCGCGGAGGAAATAAAGGATCTGCGTTCGATTATCGGAAAGCACGCGTATATGCAAACGGACGGACAGTATATGAAGCTTTGCATTGAATAAGATATAAGGGAGAATGGATCGTGTTCAAATGGGTCAGGATTTTCGGCAGTCAATATCTGGGGTTCTGGGCATTGGGTCTGATAATATTCGCGCTTCAGGAGGTTCCTTATATGGTTATGCCCCTGTTTAAGCTTAGTGCAAACCCGATCATGGAAATGCGGGAATCGTCTGTTTTTCTGGATATCTGCGAGAAGGTCTTAGGCTCGTCGTGTATCGCGTTAATGATGTTTATCGTACACAATGACGCAAAGTTTTTTTCGGTATCCTCCGGCACTGAACGTTTATTTTTCTGCATAGCGGCGGGAATTCTATTGCTGAATTATTTCGGCTGGTTTTTGTATTTTACGGGACATCAGAGCGTCGCGGTGATGTTGATATTTATCGTGGCTCTTCCGCCGCTGCTCTATCTTTTTGTCGGATTATGGCGAAGAAATACGGTGCTTTCGATCACGGCGTGTGTGTTCCTGATCGTGCATTTGGTTCACGTTTCGTGGAATTTAAAGTTAACATAAGGAAAGGAAAATTTATGAGAGAGTACAAAACGCAAATGGAGGCGGCGAAGAAAGGGATAATCACCCCCAAGATGAAAATCGTCGCCGAAAAGGAATATACGGACGCGGAGACTATCCGTGCAAGGGTCGCGGAGGGGTGCGTGTGCATTCCCGCGAACATCAACCACACCGCGCTCTCCGCGGAGGGGATCGGCTCGGGGCTGCGCACCAAGATCAACGTAAATCTCGGCATATCGGGCGACGCAAAGGATTACGACCTGGAAATGCAAAAGGTGGATATGTCGATAAAATTCGGCGCGGAAGCTATTATGGACTTGTCCAACTACGGAAAGACCAACACATTCCGCCGCGAGCTTATCGCGAAATCGCCCGCTATGATCGGCACGGTTCCCATGTACGACGCTATCGGCTATCTTGAAAAGGACTTGCTTGAAATTACCGCCGAGGATTTCCTTAAGGTCGTCCGCGCTCACGCGGAGGAGGGCGTGGACTTTATGACCATTCACGC
Organism: uncultured Ruminococcus sp.; assembly: GCA_964458395.1. GTDB lineage: Bacteria > Bacillota > Clostridia > Oscillospirales > Ruminococcaceae > CAG-115. Next base: position 1,198 of record CAYWIP010000098.1, on the reverse strand, counting down.
GGGAATAAACCGCCGCGCGGTTGAAGCGTTTCGGCGCGATCCGCGCAAGATGAATATCGTATCGCGCGGGGGCTCGCTGCTGTTCGCGTGGATGATGATGACGGGCAATGAGAACCCGTTCTACGAGCATTACGACGAGGTGCTTGAAATTCTCCGCGAATATGATGTGACTATCTCGCTCGGCGACGCGCTGCGTCCCGGCTGTATCGACGACAGCACCGACGCGGGGCAGATCTCGGAGCTTATCGAGCTGGGAGCGCTCACAGAACGCGCTTGGGCTAAGGACGTTCAAGTTATGGTCGAGGGTCCCGGGCATATGGCTATGAACGAGATCGCCGCGAATATGCAGCTCCAGAAGCGCATCTGCCACAACGCGCCGTTCTATGTTCTCGGTCCGCTCGTTACGGATATTGCGCCGGGGTACGACCATATCACCTCGGCTATCGGCGGAGCTATCGCGGCGGCTTCGGGCGCGGATTTCCTGTGCTATGTTACCCCCGCCGAGCATCTGCGCCTGCCCGACCTTAACGACGTTAAGGAGGGCATAGTCGCGAGCAAGATAGCCGCTCACGCCGCCGATATCGCGAAAGGCGTTCCTCACGCGCGTGACAAGGATAACGAAATGGCGGCGGCGCGTCACGCTGTGGATTGGGAGCGTATGTTCGATATCGCCATAGACCCCGAAAAGGCGAAAGCGTATTTTGAAAGCACTCCTCCCGCCGATCGTCACACCTGTTCAATGTGCGGAAAGATGTGCGCCGTGCGTACCACGAATATGATACTTGAGGGCAAGGAAGTCAAATTCTGTTCAGAGAAGTGAAATAAATTTGAATTTATTGCAGTAACTCTGCGCTGTGCTTTAGGGAGATTATTTTTTGTTGGTTAATCCCTGTTGTTTCGTTTATTTTAATTAAAATGTTGTCGCACAGTTGCGAGAGGACACCCTTCGGGGAAGGGGGAAGACAAAATCCGACAAAAATGCGGATTCCCCCTTCCCCTACGGGTTTCCTCTCGCGCTCTCCTTCCCATCTCCCTATCCCCCTTCCGCATTTTTCGGTTTCCGAAAACGGGTTTGAGCTTTTTAAAGTACAAGATACATCTCACGCGTTCCTCGTTCGTCAACTATCTTTAGTGGAAACGTCGAGGAATCGTCTGTCTATGTAGCCGTACTATCATGATATCGTCTAAAGTTAGTATA
>CAYWIP010000097.1:0-8501 GCA_964458395.1 uncultured Ruminococcus sp. | reverse complement strand
ACAGCCGTTTGTGGGCATAAAATCTTTTTGGTAACATTTAGTTGGTTGGGATAGCTGGATTCGAACCAGCGGGATGAGGGAGTCAAAGTCCCTTGCCTTACCACTTGGCTATATCCCAGAATGAAAAGGGCACAGGCAAAGTGCCTATGCCCTTTCGGTAATATGGGGTGGGTAGTGGGAATCGAACCCACGATCTTCAGGACCACAATCTGACGCCTTAACCAACTGGGCTATACCCACCATAAAACATCTGTCAAAACGCGGAGCGCTTCAACTTTGGCACGCCATGAAGGATTCGAACCTTCGACCTACCGCTTAGAAGGCGGTTGCTCTATCCAGCTGAGCTAATGGCGCAGATAGAAAATAAAATGGAGCGGGTGATGGGAATCGAACCCACGCGACCAGCTTGGAAGGCTGGGATTCTACCATTGAACTACACCCGCAAATTTAATGCTTCATTATTATATCACATTTTGTTTTTCTTGTCAAGTACTTTTTGAAATTTTTTCATTTTTTCAACAAAAAGCGCTTCCTTATCCGAATAAGGAAGCGCTGTGTTTTAAGGCGCCGTTCCGAAAATTGGTGAGCCGTTATTCAGGATATACAGATGATCGACGTTTCCGGCGGAGAAATCATTGCCAAGGTCGAATTCGGACCAGTCGTCGGCTGCAATCCGTATCTGCGCCGTCAGTCCGTCGCCGACGGAAAGCATTCCGCCGCCGAATATAACTGCGCATTTCGTATCGCATTTGTCGCCGGAAGCATCGGAAAATTCACCCTTAACGCCGTCGGTGAGCGCCGTATACGAAGCTCCTGTCGTTGCCGCATGGTCGCACCAGAAATTTAACCCGTTCTTACCGTCCTTTGTGAAAAAATAGTCGATCTCAAGTGCCGACAGATCTATCGCCGCGCCCGTATTGTTTTGCAGATCGACCGTGAACTGAATAGTGTTGCCGTTCCCGCTCGACTGCTGCTGAGTCATCGTAACGCGCAGACCGTCCTTATCCGCGGAGGGATTTGACGGGGGAACGCTTGACGACTGCGGCTGAGAGCTTTGCCAATTATCGCTTGACGCGCCCGAATCGCCTGAGTTATCCGAATTTCCCTCGGACGGCTTTACAAGCCCCGCCGATTCGCCGTCGGGTTCGCTGCCGAACACGAGCGTTCCGCCCTCGTACAGCGCCGCGGAATTCGCGCGGACAAGCTCCGAGCCGTTTGTGCCGACCAACTCCGCGAACGACGGGTCGTTATCGGGAGACCAGCCGCCCGCCGCCATTCGGAACTGAACCTCCTTTTTGTAGGCGCTCTGTCCGCCCGGGTAAATTTTACTTCCGCTAAAGTCAATGCTGACGTAGTAAATTCCGTTGTCCTTATCCCATTCATACAAGCCGCCGAACGCCGCGCCCTCCGCATAGTTGAGCGAAACCGTTACCGACGACGGGTCGGAAAGCTCTGAAAGGTTCACGAAATAGCGAAGCTCCAAATCGTCCGCAACTCTCGCGGGCCACGCCGATTGATTGTACACCATAGCCTTTATCTCGGTGAAGCCGTCGCCGCTCGCGTTTATGCGGTACTCGACGTACATTTCCTCTCCGATATCCTCGACCGCGCCGAAATCGACCAGCGTTTCGCCGCCGTATTTCTTGTAGAGCTTTGCGAGCGCTCCCGTAAATCCCGCGTTGTAATCGTCCGCGACCTCGTTTTTATTGTAGTCGGAGACCGTGTCGGTATAGCCATCCGAAGCGTCGGGGCCTCCCACCAGCGCTCCGAAAAGCGTGTGGCGGTGATAATTCGGCTCGCTCATATTGTCCGCCCACGAGCCTTGCGCGGTACGGTGATGAGGATGCTCGGGAGGGTTCTCGCCGAAGCCCACCACAAAGCTGCGCCCCGTACTGCCGAGCGCATAGTTGACCTGACTCTCGCAGAATTTCATATAAGTGTCAGCTTTATCGGCTGAGCATTTTCCGCCCTCCGCGTATGAAGCGGCAATAAACGCCGACGTAGTCGTGTAGCGCAGACTTCCCCACTGATCTATCCACGCCAGACCCTTGGGAGAATATGTAACGCTCTCTCCTCCGATACCGCACCACCAGTCGAGATTTTTCTCGATCTTCTGCTTGTACTTGTCCTCGCCCGTGAGGTTTGCAAGCAGGCAGACCGCGCCCGTGTACTTGTCGTCCCAGCACATAGTCCACTTGTAGTTGCCCTCGCACTGCTGCTCGTATTGCTTCGCCTTGTCAAGGTAGGAATTATCGTTCGCGGCGATGTAAAGCCATACCGCCGCCCATGTCAGCTCGTCGTTGAAGCCGCTCCACGAGTTGTAAAAGCCGTTCGCAGCAGTGTAGCCCGCGTCGCTTTTGGTGTCCTCGGCGAACTTGTAGAGCGACTTCGCGTGCTTCAGACATTCCTCGGCATAACCGCTGTCGATATCCTTATAGACCGCCGCGCACGCCGCCAGTGCCGCTGCGGCTTCACCGACGACCGTAGACCCGGGCGAATTCCTGTCCACCCTGAACGACGGACGGTTCATCTGCATGACCTCGCACGCGCCCCACCAACCGTGATCGGCGTTCCCGTCGCCGACCTGATAGTAGTACACCTCGTCCTCGGGGTGACATTTTATAAGGTAGTCGCATATCCACTTGATATTCCCGAGCGCGTATTCAAGCTGACCGCTCTGCTCATACGCCGCCTTGTCCTCGTAAACGCTCCACGACAGCATTGCCGCCGTGTACGCCATAGGGAGATTGAACTTAACGTTGTCGCCCGCGTCGTACAGTCCGCCCGTGAGGTCAAGCCCGACGTCCGAGCCGTCCGTCATTCCGCTGTCGCCGCGCCAGTTTGTACGCGCGGTCTCCTCGTCAATATTGCCGCTTCGCTGAAGCTCGTAGAACAGCAGCGACTTCTGAAGCGCCTCGCCGTAGTTGAACGCGCCTGTTCCCTTAGTGCCCTCATAGCCGCTGCCCGCCGCCGAAAGCCCGCCGCCCGAGGGACGCGCCCCGTTCCCGGACGGAGGAACATATCCGCCGCCGTTACCGGAGCTGCTGTCATTATCTGTCGGATCCCTCTGTGAATTATCGGATGAAGTTCCCGTCTGTGTGCTTTGCGAGCTGCCGCCCGAATTATCGGATATATCAATTCTTTCCTCTGCGGCGCACCCCGACAGCAGAGCCGCCGCCAGAACTCCCGCCAGCAACCGCGTTCTGATCTTCATAATCTCCTCCTCAATTACCGCAAAACCGCGCGGAGCGATCTGCGCGGCTTTATTCAAACTTATCGTAAACCTGAGTGCAGTAGCAATCGCCGCACCATTTCGAGCGGCGCTCACTTCTGCATTTGCGGAAAAATTCCTCGGCTTTCGCGAAATCCTCCACGCTGTTTATTTCCCTTGTGTCAAGCTTGTACTCGTAGGACGTATAGCTGCACGGGCTGATAAAGCCGTTCTCGTTTATGAACCAGAACCACGAGCCGGGATTACATTCCTCAATGGGATTGACCTCGTTCCTCGACGATTTGAGTATCCTGTCGAGATACCTTTTGCTGCCGCGAATGGCAAGTCCTCTCTCGCCGAAATTCCTTTGCAGGGTCGGCAGCCGCTTGCAGAACGTTTCCGCCTGTTCCGCGGTAAGGCGGTTCTCCTCGAAAAACTCGGGTCTGTCGAAGCCGCCGAGCTGATTGAACGTCACCTCGTCAACGCCGAGCCACAGCAGGTATTCGCAGAACTCCTCGAACTGCTGAATATTCCGCCGCATAAGAATGGTGTTGACCTTGATCTTCATATCGCTCATACGGTCATCGCGCATTTCCGCGAGAGCCTTTATGTTTTTTGAAACCGCATCGAAGTGCCCGTAATGCTGCCGCACAGCGTCATCGCACTCGTCAAAGCCGTCCAGACTGAACACCAGCTCCGAAAAATTGTCCAGAACACCCGTCCGCAGTTCCTTTTTGTTAAGCAGCAGACCGTTGGTCGTCGTACTCACGTCTATCCCATAGCCGCGCAGCTTTTCCGAAAACGGAATGATATTCTTCCACAGAAACGGTTCGCCGCCTATCCAGCTCACCAGAATATCCTCTCCGGTCTGCCTGCGGTATTCGCCAAGCACATTGCACAGCCTTTCGATCTCCGCCTCGTCTGCATCGCTGCGCAGACGTTCGACCTGCGTACTGTACGAGCAGAATCGGCATTTCATATTGCAGCTTTGCGTTATCCTCCAGACGATCACTCTGCTCACGGCGTTCACCTCTTTTTGATCGGTCAAGCCTTTTCGTTATACCTGTTAATAAACACCTGCGCTGTGGGAAGTATCTTTTCATACTTCGGATCCTTGCCGTCAACCGCGCTCTTGAAGAAGTTGAACAGCTTTCTGCTCGACAACTGCCCCGCCGCGCGGTGAGCCACATATTCGTGAGTCGCGGACAGCTCGGGGTTATCCATTATCGCTATCGAGAAGTCGATAAACCGCTGCGTATTGCTGAATTGCAGGAAATTGCAGGCGGTCACTATGCTCGAATAGAAGTTCGGCGAAACGATGACCTCGCCGCCGCACTCCACGTCGCCGCGAAGCAGACAGTTAAGCTGATCGTCGGAGAGCTGGTCGATAGCGTACGCCGATTCGATCATCTCGACGTCGGGCATCTGCTCGGACTTTTCGAGTATCGAAAACGGCAGCACGTTATTGCTGACGGACTTGCGCTTAGCTGTGTTCAGCTTGGCAGACAGCATACCGAACTGTCTGGGCTTATACTCGGGTCTGCCCTCGATTATCAGCCGGAGCATTTCCCTCGGGAAATGCTCAAGCGGAATTTTCACGGACGGACTTCTGAAGCCGGTAATGCCCTCCGGAATAAACACCGGCGGCGCGACGGGCGGAATGGGTGCGGACGCCGTAGTCTCCTGAACCTCCTCGCCATCCTCCCCGGAAGCCGCCGCAGGCTCTTCGGGCATTGGCTCCGACGCAACCGCGGGCGCCTGCGGGATTATCCTGTCGGTGTACGGCTCGGTTATCTTCTCAATGACTGCGCAGCTGTACGGAATGTCCTTATCCACACAGCATACCGAACCGTGATGACCTTTAAGCACCACGGAGTACATTCCCGTGAGATGATACACTATTCCCTGAACGCGGCGGTGCTTTACCTGATCATCGGCGCTTACTCTGGTTTTCGCCGTGTAATAATCCAGCGGTTCGGTCGGAACAAGGAAGCACGGCTTAAACGTTCTGTCTCCGATAGCGCGGCTCCGCTCGGCAGTTCCGCGAACCTCGTGCGAGATATTGTAGCCTCCCCAAAAGAAGATCCCGTTTCCGTCGGTCGGATAATAGTCGTTCATATAAACCGTATAAACGCCGTCCTCAAGCAGCGCAAACAGGTCGTGAAGCCCCGCCTCGAGCGAGTCACCGTTGTTCAGCTTTTTAAAGCTGTTCCCCAGCGCGTCGTGGATCTTCGGCTCATATCCCTGAAACCCCGGGCAGAACGAAACCAGCTTGTCACTGTACTTGTTTCCGCGATTAGGGCAGATAAGGTTGATTATCGGATCACTGCCAATGTAGAACAGCCTTGTCTGCGAGCTTGCGCTTCCGCTGTAGTCGGTATGCCCCGCCGAGCAAGTGCCTATCGCCGCCTCACCGTCCTTTACGGACACCAGCAGCACACTCTTCCCATTGATATCGACCGTTTCCGATTTTATTTCAGCGCTCATTGCTCTCACTCCTTATTTAAAATAAACGCACAGCAACGCCGGGTGCGGCACACTCCGCCCGAAAGTTTGCAGCCGTCGCCGCATTTCTCCGCTTCATGCTTTTTTCTGCTGCGCTTTTTATATGCTTATGGGCATCTCTAAAAACCTTGTTTGAGGGGAAATTGCCGGGGCACGCCGTCTGCGTCGTCAAGCCTCCTCGCAAGGCATACAGCCTTGCTTCGTCGGCTTTCCTAGCAGCCGACGCACCCCGGCAATTTTCCCTTTTCAAACCGGTTTTTAGAGAAGCCATTATCTCTGTTCAAGGCTAAGCGCGATTATATCCGCTATACCGCCGACGTATTTCTTCTCGAACGCCTTTTTCGGGATATAAGCCACCGCTGTGCCGTTCTTGTACAGGATAAACATCTTATCCGACTCGATAAAGTAATCCATCTCGCTCCACGGCACAAGATCACGGCTTTCATAATTGCAGCTCTCGCATGCGGCAAAGCCCGCTCTGCTCACAACAAATGTAATGGGCTGTCTTGTCGCCAGATCCATATCCGCCATTTTCCTGAACTTTGCGCGCGCCACAGCGTGTGTTATAATATACACCAGCAGCGCGGAAATCCCGCCCGCGGCGACCGAGATCGGCACGACATACAGAATATTGCTGCGGTTTACGCCGATAAGCCAATGCAGCACTCCAAACGTCACAAACATAATTAGCAGTGCGATAAGCCACAAAAACTTCACAAGCTTGAAGTTAAGCAGCATAATGAACGCTGCCGCGGTTTCGCCGTCGTCGAGCATACCCTCGCCCGTATAGGTTTCCTTTCCGGGAGAACATTCGACATACATAGACTTCAGCGGGAACATTCGCTTCTCGTGCTGATACCCGAAGCCGTATTCCTTTTGTCTGCACTCGATCAGCGCGATTGCGCGCAGTATCTCCTCGGTTTCCGTAAACATTTTATTAGTAATTGAAAATTTTTTGCTTGCGGTTTCCACAGTGATCCCCTTGCGCGTTACCGCAACAGTGCGAACCATATCCCAGCTATACACCGTCGGCGGCTCGGAGCCTATCATTCCGTAGACCGCAAAAACGCTCCCGATTATATATGTACGTCCGCCGTTCTCATCGGTCACGCACACGGGCTTTAAATCGCAGAAAGCCATTTCGGCACCCCTTTCCAATTATTTCCAAAATCGATACAATACTTCATTGTATAATTGTATACTCTTACATTATAACATATATCCTCAAAAAAATAAAGAGGTAATTTGAAAATTGTGAAATTTTTTTCACATTACTTTATTTTGCTCTCCGGAGACTGCCCGCGCTTGACTTTTTTTTCGCATAATGGTACAATTAAAGTATAAATTAAGCAAACGGAGAACTGAAATGAAGCTGAAAATAATACCTATTATAATAATGTGTATTCTGCTGACCGGCTGCTCCGGCAGCTCCGCCGCGGAATACTCCTACGACTTTTTCGCAATGGATACGGTCATGAGTATAACCGCTTACGGCGGGAACGCGGAGGACGGCGTTAAAGCGGCAGCGCGGCGGATAGACGATCTGGAGAAGCTGCTGTCCGTTACCGACGAAAACAGCGAGATCTATGCCCTCAACCATAACGGATCGCTCTCCGTAAGCACGGAAACAGCTGAGCTTATCTCGTTTGCGCTGAAAATTGCTGGCAAAACAAACGGCGCTCTCGACCCGACAATTTACCCCGTTCTCAGCACGTGGGGCTTCACCACCGACAATAAACGCGTTCCCGCTCCCGAGGAGCTTTCGGAGCTGTTAAAGAATATCGGTTATGAGCGTGTTTCGGCAGACGGAAATACCTTTTCGCTCGACGAGGGTATGATGCTCGATCTTGGCGCGGTCGCAAAGGGCTACGCCGGCGAAGAAACGGAGCGAATACTGCGTGAAAACGGCGTTACATCCGCGCTGATCAATCTCGGCGGAAATATTCAGCTTATCGGAACAAAGCCCGACGGCACCGACTGGCGGCTCGGACTGAAAGACCCCGAGGGTGCTGGGAATGTCGGTGTGCTGACGATCTCCGACTGCGCGGTCGTTACCTCGGGCAGCTATGAACGCAGCTTCACCGCCGAGGACGGAACGGTCTACGGGCACATCATCGACCCCGCAACGGGTTATCCGGTCGATAACGGTCTGCTTTCGGTGACGATAATCGCCGACGAGGGACGGCTTTGCGACTCGCTGTCTACAGCGCTTTTTGTTATGGGAGAAAGTCGGGTGATTGATTTCTGGCATGAAAACAAAAACTTCGACGTTATCCTGATAACGGATAACGCCGAAGTGCTGATAACGGAGGGTATCGCGGATAAGTTTGCGCTTGACGGCGCTCACGGTAATCTTACCGTCAAGGTAATTGAATAAAAAACAGCATACCTTGACGGTTCAAAGCATTATCGCTGCCGGACACAGAATTTTCATTCTGTGCGTTCCCGTTCTAAGACTTTCCACGGGATAACCCGTGCAATGGCTGAGCAGTTTACTTCTTACGAGCCTTTTCAGCTTACATTTTAAGCTCTTGTATGATTTGTGCATTTTGCAGCGTTCTCGTCGTTCTGAATGCTTGCTCTAAGCTGCTCATTCAATTCGCCGATTTTGTTTTCCGGTTCCGTTTGTTCACGCTCGTAGGTTGCGGATAATTGCTTGTAATTGCGTCCGCTGAGGTTGAAAATATTTCCATTATTCCGATATCGGAATAACGGGAATTATGCCGATTTATGATGTTGTATAATAAAACTTGACACAATAATCGCAAAGATATATAATAAATAA
>CAYWIP010000096.1:6703-8594 GCA_964458395.1 uncultured Ruminococcus sp. | reverse complement strand
ACCATTCTGAGAGCGGTACACAAGTATAAGGATTCCCGCGAGCAGTTCGAGATGAGAACTCACAAGCGCCTTATCGACGTTATCCGTCCGTCCCAGAAGACCATCGAGGCTCTCCAGTCGCTGGAGCTGCCCGCAGGCGTGGAAATTTCAATGGATATCTGATTATAGATTCGATTGGAGTTATGTTGGCGGACTTTCGCTCACGAATGTACAAGCCAACCACTAACCGAGCGCTTTAAGAGCGCAAGGTCACGTTGAGGAAACTCAACCAATAACCAAAGGAGGAAAAGCCGAATGAAAAAAGCAATAATCGGCAAGAAGATCGGCATGACGCAGGTCTTCGACGAAGCAGGCAAGGTCGTTCCCGTTACCGTTATCGAAGCGGGTCCCTGTGTAGTAGTTCAGAAGAAAACGAACGAAAACGACGGCTACGAGGCTGTTCAGCTGGGCTTTGGCGATGTATCGGCAAAGCACGTAAACAAGCCCGAGCAGGGTCATTTCAAGAAGAATGACGTTGCTTTCAAAAAGACCCTTAAGGAGTTCCGTTTTGACGACATCAGCGGCTTCAACACCGGCGATGTTATCAAGGCTGACGTGTTCGCAGAGGGCGACGTTATCGACGTTGCGGGCGTATCCAAGGGCAAGGGCTACGCGGGCGCTATCAAGCGTCACAATCAGCACAGACTGAGAGAATCTCACGGTACGGGTCCCGTTGCGAGAGAAGCGGGCTCTATGGGCGCTTGCTCCAGCCCGTCGAGAATTTTCAAGGGCAAGAAGATGGCAGGTCACTTGGGCGCGGAGAACGTAACCGTTCAGAACCTTGTCGTTGTTAAGGTTGACGTTGAAAACAACCTTATTGCGGTAAAGGGCGCGGTTCCCGGACCTAAGGGCGGCGTTGTAACTATCTGCGACGCGGTTAAGGCATAAGAGGGGAGGACGATACTATGTCAAAGATAAACGTAGTTGATATGGCGGGTAAAGTCGTTTCCGAGCTTGAGCTTAACGACGCGGTTTTCGGCATTGAGCCGAACAAGACCGCAATGCATTCCGCAGTTGTAAACTATCTGGCAAATCAGCGTCAGGGCACACAGTCCACACTTACCCGCACAGAGGTAAGCGGCGGCGGCAAGAAGCCGTGGCGTCAGAAGGGCACGGGTCACGCAAGACAAGGCTCGACAAGAGCTCCGCAGTGGAGACACGGCGGTATCGCGCTCGGACCGAAGCCCCGTTCCTACAGATTCAGTCTGAATAAGAAGGTAAGACAGCTCGCTATCAAGTCGGCGCTGTCCAGCAAGGTTGCTGAGAATGAGATGATCGTTGTTGACGCTATCACGACCGACGAGTTCAAGACCAAGACCATGGTCAAAATGCTTAAGGCTATCGGCGCTGATACAAAGACGCTCATTGTTCTCGATTCCGCAGACAAGAAAGTTATCAAGTCCGCTGGCAATATCGAGAAGGTAAAGACCACGCAGGTAAACACGCTCAACGTTTACGATATACTCAACTGCGACAAGTTCGTTATCGTAAAGGGCGCCGTTGAAAAGCTTGAGGAGGTGTACGCATAATGGAAAAGGTTGCACAGGACATTATCATCAAGCCCATTATCACCGAGCATTCTATGGATTGCCTCGCGCAGGGAAAGTACACCTTTAAGGTTGCAAAGTCCGCAAACAAGATCGAGATCGCCAAGGCTGTCGAGCAGCTGTTCAAGGGCGTTAAGGTCGCTAAGGTAAACACCGTGAGCGTTCGCGGAAGAAAGAAGAGAATGGGCAGAAACGAGGGCTATACTTCCGATTGGAAGAAAGCTATCGTTACCCTTAAAGAAGGCTCTAAGACAATTGAGTTCTTTGATGGAATGATTTGATTGTAAAGCGCAAAAGCGATAAAA
>CAYWIP010000096.1:0-6603 GCA_964458395.1 uncultured Ruminococcus sp. | reverse complement strand
CCGAAGCAGAGCGAACATAGTGAGCGGTTGCGAGGTTTTATGAGCCGCGAGGAGCATCAGCGACGAACGGCGACGCGTCTTTGCGCGATTTAGATCAAAGCGCAAAAGCGATAAAACCGAAGCAGAGCGAACATAGTGAGCGGTTGCGAGGTTTTATGAGCCGCGAGGAGCGTCATCGACGAACGGCAACGCGTCTTTGCGCGATTTAGATAAGGAGTGAAAAGTTTTGGCTATTAAGGCATACAAGCCCGTCAATAACAGCCGCCGCGGCATGACCGTTACGGATTACAGCGGGTTATCAAAGGTAGCTCCCGAAAAAAGCCTTCTGGAGCCCATTAAAAAGACTGCCGGCAGAAACAGCTACGGTAGAATCACCGTAAGACACATTGGCGGCGGCAACAGAAAGAAGTACCGCGTTATCGACTTCAAGAGAAACAAAAGAGGCATGAACGCCACCGTCAATACTCTTGAATACGATCCCAACAGAAGCGCGTTTATCGCACTGGTTCAGTACGAGGACGGAGAGAAGAGATACATCATCGCTCCCGACGGACTGAAAGTCGGCGATACCGTACGCGCGGGTTCGGACGCGGATATCAAGCCCGGCAACGCGCTTCCGCTGGCGGATATCCCCGTTGGTACCATTATTCACAATATCGAGCTTTACCCCGGCAAGGGCGCACAGCTTGTCCGTTCCGCGGGCAATATGGCTCAGCTGATGGCTAAGGAGAACGGCTACGCGCTGCTCCGTCTGCCGAGCGGCGAGCTGAGAAACGTTTCCGTTAGCTGCTACGCGTCAATCGGAACAGTTTCCAATCTTGACCATGAGAACGTAAACAGAGGTAAAGCGGGCAAGACCCGTCACCTCGGCATCAGACCTACGGTACGCGGTTCCGTTATGAACCCGAACGACCACCCGCACGGCGGCGGCGAGGGCAAGTCTCCCGTCGGACGTCCCGGACCCGTTACTCCGTGGGGCAAGCCCGCTCTCGGCTACAAGACGCGTTCTACCAAGAAAGCGTCCAATAAGTTCATCGTTAAGAGAAGAAACGGTAAATAATTCAATAACATTAACCCGAAAGTTGCTGTTAATAAGAACGGCGTTGCGCATTTGGAGCGCGGGGGCAGAAGTCCTCGCGGACGCTCCGCCGAGCGCGTAAAAACGCTTTCCGCTGCTCGTTAACTTGCAGCTTAACTGAAAGGAATAATTACAATGGGAAGAAGCATTAAGAAGGGACCTTTCGTGCAGGAAGCTCTTATGAAGAGAGTTCTTGACATGAACGAAAAGGGCGAGAAGAAGGTTCTTAAGACATGGAGCCGCGCTTCGACGATTTTCCCCGATTTCGTAGGTCACACGTTTGCCGTTCATGACGGCAGAAAGCACGTTCCGGTATATGTTACCGAGGATATGGTAGGACACAAGCTCGGTGAGTTTGCCCCCACGAGGACCTTTAAGGGTCACGCGGGAAGCAAGACCACAGCCAAGAAGTAAGGAGGAGAATTATGGAAGCTAAAGCCATTCTGACGCAGGTTCGTATTTCTCCGAGAAAGGTTGGCATCGTGCTCGATCTTATCAGAAACAAGCCTGTCGAGGTCGCTATGGCGATACTCAACAACACGCCCAAGTCCGCAAGCGAGCCGCTTGCAAAGCTGCTCAAGAGCGCTGTTGCCAACGCGGAGAACAATCACAATATGGATACCTCCAGATTGTACGTTTCCGAGGCGCACGTAGGTCCCGGCATCACGCTCAAGCGCATCAGAGCCAAGGATCACGGGCGCGCTCACAGAATTTTAAAGAGAACGTCCAACATCACGCTGGTTGTTAAAGAAGCTGAATAAGGAGGAGAATTACAATGGGACAGAAGGTTAATCCACACGGTCTCAGAGTGGGTGTAATCAAGGATTGGGATTCTCGCTGGTTCGCGGGCAAAGCAACCTTCGGTGATACACTTGTTGAGGACTACAACATTCGTGATTATCTCATGAATAAAAGACAGTTTGTCAATGTCAAGGGCGAAAAAACCGCTCAGCTGCTTTCCAGAGCGGTAGGCATTGCAAAGGTCGAGATCGAGCGCACGGGCGCGGATAAGATCAAGATCTATGTTCACACCGCGAAACCCGGTATGCTTATCGGACCCAAGGGCGTGGAGATCGACAAGATCCGCGGCGAGCTTGAAAAGATCGCGGGCGGCAAGAGCGTTTCGCTCGATATCGTTGAGATCAAGAATCCCGATACCAACGCGCAGCTCGTTGCGGACAACATCGCAATGCAGCTCGAGGGACGCGTATCGTTCAGACGCGCTATGAAGCAGGTGATCGGCAGAACGATGAAGAGCGGCGCTAAGGGTATCAAGACCATGGTAAGCGGTCGTCTGGGCGGCGCGGAGATCGCGCGTTCGGAGAGCTATCATGAGGGTACTATCCCGCTGCAGACTCTGCGTGCCGACATCGACTACGGCGTAGCGAGAGCAAACACCACTTACGGCGTTATCGGCGTTAAGGTATGGATCTACAACGGCGAGGTTCTCAAGGGCGAAATTCCCGCTCAGAGAAACGAGCGCAGCGAAAGACCCGACAGACGCCGCAACGACAGAAACAACGGTGCTAACGGACGCGGTGACCGCCGCCCCCGCAGACCGAGAGAAGCTAAAAAAACAGAAGGAGGTAACGAATAATGCTGCTTCCTAAGAGAGTAAAGTACAGAAGAGTGCAGAGAGGCCGCCGCAAGGGCGTTGCGACAAGAGGCAACACCGTTTCCAACGGACAGTACGGCTTGCAGGCACTCGAGGCTGCATGGATAAAGTCCAACCAGATCGAGGCGGCTCGTATCGCCATGACGCGTTACATCAAGCGCGGCGGTCAGGTATGGATCAAGATATTCCCCGACAAGCCCGTTACGACAAAGCCGCTTGGCACTCGTATGGGTTCCGGAAAGGGCTCTCCCGAATATTGGGTAGCCGTAGTAAAGCCCGGACGCGTTATGTTTGAGATCGCAGGCGTATCCGAGGAGACCGCAAGAGAGGCTATGCGTCTCGCGATGCATAAGCTGCCGATCAAGTGCAAGTTTGTTAAGAGAGAAGAGGAGGGTGAGCAGTAATGAAGGCTTCGGAAATCAAATATCTCTCGGAAACAGAGCTTGAAACTAAGCTCGCCGAACTCAAAGCTGAGCTCTTTAATCTTCGCTTCCAGCTTGCCGTAAATCAGCTTGACAACCCCACGAGAATAAAGGCTGTCAAGAAGGATATCGCCCGCATCAAGACCATTCAGCGCGAGCGCGAGCTTACGGCACAGAATTAAGGAAGGAGGATAAGAACTAAACATGGAAAGAGCTTTAAGAAAGACAAGAGTCGGTAAGGTAGTCAGCAACAAGATGGACAAAACGATCGTCGTTGCCATCGAGGACAATGTTCGTCATCCTCTTTACAAGAAGATCGTAAAGCGCACCATTAAGCTCAAGGCTCACGACGAGCAGAACACCTGCAACATCGGCGACAGAGTTGAGATTATGGAAACTCGTCCGCTTTCCAAGGACAAGAGATGGCGCCTTGTAAACGTAATTGAGCGCGCTAAGTAAAGCGGTTTTAAATCGGTTATTCAATGATTCTACGAAAGGAGAAGTAATGCCATGATACAGATGCAGACATTGCTTAAGGTTGCCGACAACACCGGCGCCAAGGAGCTTATGTGTATCAGAGTGCTGGGCGGTACCCGCAGAAGATACGCAAACATCGGCGACGTTATCGTTGCTTCGGTTAAAAAAGCTACACCCGGCGGCGTTGTTAAAAAGGGCGACGTTGTAAAGTGCGTTGTCGTTCGCTCGGCTAAGGGTCTGAGACGCGACGACGGCACATATATCCGCTTTGACGAAAACGCGGCGGTAATTATAAGAGAGGACAAGAATCCGAGAGGAACTCGTATTTTTGGGCCGGTTGCCAGAGAGCTAAGAGATAAGGACTACATGAAGATCCTCTCCCTCGCTCCGGAAGTACTGTAAGGAGGTGTCGCAGTATGAATAAGATTCACGTTAAAACAGGCGATACCGTAATGCTTATGGTCGGCGACAAGAAGGGCGACAAGGGCAAGACCGGCAAGGTTCTCACCGTTTCCCCCAAGGAGGGCAAGGTGATCGTTGAGGGTATCAACATGGTCACCAAGCACGTAAAGCCCCGTCAGCAGGGTCAGCTCGGCGGCAGAGTTCAGGCGGAAAGCCCGATCTACGCCTGCAAGGTAATGCCCGTTTGCCCCAAGTGCAATAAGCCTACCAGAGTCGGTCACAAAATCGAGGACGGCAAGAAGATCAGAGTTTGCAAGCACTGCGGCGCAGAGCTTAAGTACTGATACGACTGAGATCGGTCGGATATAAGCAGCCGTGGGAGATAACTGATGGCAAAGACCGAGGGTCTGAAGCCGCCAAGTTCCCCGCGAGCTAAAATCCGGCTGTCGGATAGGAGAATAAAACAATGGCAAGAATGAAGGATTTCTACAAGGAAACCGTAGCTCCCGCCCTTTTCAAGAAGTTCGGATACAAGTCTGTAATGCAGACCCCGAAGCTTGACAAGATCGTAGTCAACGTTGGCTGCGGCGAGGCTAAGGAAAACGCAAAGATCATCGAGAACGTAATGGCGGAGCTTGCGGCGATCACGGGTCAGAAGCCCGTAGCGTGCCGCTCGAAGAAGTCCGTTGCGAACTTCAAGCTCAGAGAGGGTCAGATCATCGGCGTTAAGGTAACGCTTCGCGGCGAGATAATGTACGAGTTCCTCGACAGACTGTTCAACGTAGCGCTTCCCCGTGTACGCGATTTCAGAGGTATCAACCCGAATTCGTTCGACGGACGCGGCAACTACTCGTTCGGTCTGAAGGAGCAGCTGATCTTCCCCGAGATCGAGTACGACAAGATCGACGCTACCCGCGGCATGGACATCAACTTTATCACTACCGCCAAGACCGACGAGGAAGCAAGAGAGCTGCTCACTCTTATGGGCGCTCCGTTTGAGAAGTAATTTGGAGGAACAAGATGGCAAAAACGTCTTTAAAGCAAAAGCAGATGAGAACGCCTAAGTTCTCCACCCGCGCTTATAACAGATGCAAGATCTGCGGCCGCCCTCACGCTTATCTGCGTAAGTTCGGCATTTGCAGAATCTGCTTCAGAGAGCTTGCTTACAAGGGTGAGATCCCCGGCGTTAAGAAAGCTAGCTGGTAATCACAGGAGCTAATCGGAATTTTTACCTCGTCGGACGAAGTTTTGCATTTAAGTCCGATCAAGAGGAAAATCAAGCAGGTACGACAGGCATAAAGCTTACGCTTTTTCTAGCGCCTGTAACGGCTTGCGTTTAGGAGGTAAATGAATGCAGATCACTGATACAATTGCGGATATGCTGACAAGAATTCGCAACGCGAACTCCGCAAAGCACCCCACTGTTGACATTCCCGCTTCCAACCTCAAGAAGCAGATCGCACAGATCCTGCTCGACGAGGGCTACATCAAGGCTTTCAAGGTCATTGATGACAGCAAGCAGGGCGTTATCAGAGTAACACTCAAGTACACGGACAGCAGAGCACAGGTAATTACCGGTCTGCGCCGCGTATCCAAGCCCGGTCTTAGAATTTACTCAAACTGCAAGGATATGCCGAAGGTAATGAAGGGTCTCGGAATTGCGATAGTATCCACTTCCAAGGGCATCATGACCGACAAGAAGGCGCGCGAGCTGAACGTCGGCGGCGAAGTTCTTGCGTTCGTATGGTAATAGGAGGAATAGTAATATGTCAAGAATTGGTAGAATGCCTGTTACTGTTCCCGCAGGCGTCGACGTAAAGATCGACGGACCGGTTGTAACAGTAAAGGGTCCTAAGGGAACTCTCACCAAGGAGTTCAATCACCTGATGAAAATATCTCACGAGGGCGCGGAGATAATCGTTTCCCGTCCCGACGACGAGAACCTTTCCAAGTCGCTCCACGGTCTGACAAGAACGCTCATCCACAATATGGTAATAGGCGTTACCGAGGGCTTCAAGAAGGAGCTGGAGATAAACGGCGTCGGCTTCAGATGCGAGAAGCAGGGCAAGAAGGTAATCATGAACCTCGGCTTCTCTCACAAGGTCGAGGTCGAGGATACCGACGATATCAAGCTTGAGGTGCCCGCACCCAACAAGATCATCGTAACGGGTATCGACAAGCAGAAGGTCGGACAGATGGCTTCCGAGATCAGAGGCAAGCGTCCTCCCGAGCCTTATAAGGGCAAGGGAATCAAGTACGCCGACGAGGTTATCCGCCGCAAGGAAGGTAAAGCCGGCAAGGGCAAGAAGTAAGGAAAGGACTGAAGAAAGATGGTTAAATCTATTGATAAGAATAAGAGCAGACTTCGCCGTCACAAGCGCGTTCGCTCTAAGATCACCGGCACTCTCGAGTGCCCCAGACTCAATGTTTTCCGTTCTTCCATGCACATTTACGCGCAGATCATTGATGACGTAAACGGTGTTACCCTTGCATCCGCGTCTTCCGCGGTAAAGGGCTTCGGACAGTACGGCGGCAACATTGAGGCTGCCAAGAAGGTAGGTCTGGCGATCGCCGAAGCCGCGAAGGCTAAGGGGATCTCAGACGTAGTA
>CAYWIP010000095.1:0-8850 GCA_964458395.1 uncultured Ruminococcus sp. | reverse complement strand
GAGAGGTCGTCTGTCCGTGTAGTCGTACTATTATGATATCGTCTAAAGTTAGTATACGGGCGTGGAGCGCGTGTCACGCACTCTGCGCTATGAAAGCAACATTTTAACTAAATGCAACCGAAAAATGCGGTAAAGGGGGTGTGGGAGAGGGGAAGAAGATCGGAAGAGGAAACCCGTAGGGAGAGGGGGGAACTCCGCATTTTTGTCGGATTTTGTTGTTCCCCCCTCTCCCGAAGGGTGTCCTCTTGCACCGTGCGTCTACACAATAATTAAAATAAACGAAACAAATGGGATTAACTTACAAAAATAATCTATTAGCAAGCGCTAAGCAAAACAATAATTTACTGCATTAAGGAGATACTATTGGAATACAAAACTATCGCCGACCGCTGCGAGGCGCGGTTTGTTGAGAAAAAATCGGAGTTTATCGGCTACCTCGCGCCCGTCGAGACCGAGGAGCAAGCGGCGGAGTTCGTAAACGAGATACGCGCTATGCACCGCAAGGCGACCCACAACTGCTACGCCTATATCCTCCGCGAGAACTCCGCCGCGCGGCATTCCGACGACGGCGAACCATCGGGAACGGCGGGCGTGCCGATCTACGAGGTTTTGCGCAAGGAGGGGCTGACCAACGTGGCGTGCGTGGTAACGCGCTACTTCGGCGGAGTGCTGCTCGGTGCGGGAGGTCTGGTGCGGGCGTACACACGCGGCGCTAAGGACGCGGTCGATTCGGCGAAAATCAAGGTCATGGCGCTGGCGGAGCAGCTTGAAATACAAGTTGACTATTCGCTGTACGGGCGGCTGCCGCAGATATTCTCGGAGTTCGACGTGCGCGTGTCGTCAGAGGATTTCGCGGATATGGTAAAAATTTCCGTTTTTGCCCGTGAAGAGCTTTCGGAAAAATTAAAGGAGAAGCTTATCGACTGCTGCAACGGAAAAATTGTTGTGGAAAGTTCACAGAAAATATGGTTTGATTTTGCATAATCCGCCGAATTTTCAAACAAAAAAAGGTGTAACACGGTCGAAAATTGTATATAATTACAGAGAGGAAAAAAAGGGGGGATTTCCGTGCTGCCTCGCGAACGCATTATGGAGAACGAACGGCTCATTCTGAGCGAATACGCCTGCAAATCCGAGGACAGCCGCGGACGTAAGGTATACGAGAAGCCTTGCGATTTCCGCACGGATTTTCAGCGCGACCGCGACCGGATAATCCACTGCAATTCCTTTCGCAGACTGAAGCATAAAACGCAGGTATTTCTGATACCGCACGGCGACCACTACCGCACGCGGCTCACACATACGCTGGAGGTGAGCCAGATAGCACGTACCGTTGCGTGCGCGCTGGGACTGAACGAGGATCTGACGGAGGCTATCGCGCTCGGGCACGATCTCGGGCACACGCCGTTCGGGCATGACGGGGAACGCGTACTGAACAAGCTGCTCCCCAACGGCTTCGCGCACAACGAGCAGAGCAAGCGCGTGGTCGAGGTGCTCGAGAGGGATGGAAAGGGTCTGAACCTTACGTTCGAGGTGGTGGACGGGATAGTCGCTCACCGCGGCTCGTCCGCTCCGCCCGCAACGCGAGAGGGCATGGTTGTGCGTTACTGCGACAAGATCGCGTACATAAATCACGATATCGAGGACGCTATTCGCGGCGGGGTCATAAAGCAGAGCGATCTGCCGGAGTTTCCCGTGAAAACGCTCGGTGCAACGAAATCCGCGCGTATAACTAGCCTTGTGCGTTCGCTGGTCGATAACAGCGGCGCGGAAATTTTATTTGACGAAACGACTAAAAGCGCGTTTGACGAGCTGCGGAGCTTTATGTTCGAGCGCGTTTACAGAGCGGAGCCGACGATCGCCGAAAAGGACAAGGCGGGTCATATCGTCGAATATCTGTTTGATTATTTTTACAAAAACAAGGATAAAATGCCGCAGCTCTATCGGGATATTGCCGAGAGCGACGGTCTTGAAACCGCTGTCGGCGATTTCATAAGCGGCATGACCGACGAATACGCGGTGGACTATTTCAGTAGGCTGTGTATTCCTCGGGGATGGAACTCGGGATATATCTCGTAGTCCGGGGGAAAAGAGGTGGCACGTTGCGCTTATCCGAGGATTTTATGCGCGAGCTTCACGACAAGAACGATATTTTGTCGGTGGCTCAAGGTTATGTTGAATTGAAGCGCTCCGGCAGCTCGTATATGTGCCGCTGCCCTTTCCATTCGGAGAAATCTCCGTCATGTCATATCTCTCCCGAAAAGGGACTGTTCCACTGCTTCGGCTGCGGAGCGGGCGGCGATGTGGTGACGTTCATAAGGCTTATCGAGAACCTCGATTATATGGACGCGGTGCGGTTTCTGGCACAGCGGGCGGGTATGCCGATGCCCGAGGACAAGGACGACGGCTCGGCGCAAAAGCGCCGCAGGCTGTACGAAATGAACCGCGAAGCCGGAAAGTATTTCCATAAACAGCTGTTTTCACCCGCGGGCGCTCCCGGGCTGGATTATTTGCGCCGGCGAGGACTGTCGGATCACACGATAAGGCGCTTCGGGCTGGGCTATGCGGTCGATGATTATCACGATCTTCATTATTATATGAAAGGTCTGGGATATTCCGACTATGAAATGACCGACGGCTCACTGCTCGCGGCGAACAATAACAGGATATACGACAAATTCCGCAACCGCGTTATGTTCCCGATATTCGACACGCGCGGAAACGTCGCGGCATTCGGCGGACGGACGCTCTCGGAGGATAAGAATATCCCGAAATACCTCAACAGCGCGGAAACGCAGGTCTTCCACAAGAGCGATATGCTGTTCGCACTGGACAAGTCCAAGAACTCCAAGGCGGACTATTTCATACTCTGCGAGGGGTATATGGACGTTATCGCGCTGCACCAGGCGGGCTTTGACAGCGCGGTCGCGTCGCTTGGAACGTCGCTGACGGCGCAGCAGGCGAATCTAATTTCGCGGCTCGGGAAAAAGGAGGTCATACTTTCCTATGACAGCGACAACGCGGGGCAGCTTGCAGCGTCGCGCGGTATCAATCTGCTTTCCGAGGCGGGAGTGCGGGCGCGCGTTCTGAAAATGGACGGCGCTAAGGATCCCGACGAGTTTATAAAAAAATTCGGCGCGGAGGCGTTTAAGCTGCTTATCGAGAAATCGGGCAGCGCTATCGCTTACGAAATGGACAAGCTCGCGGCGGATCCGGATCTGAACACCGACGACGGCAGGGCGGTTTACCTGAAAAAAGCGGTGACGTTTCTGGCGCAGATCAATAACGAGATCGACAGGGCGGTCTACATAAGCAGGGCGGCGCGGGAATCGTCGATCCCGGCGGAAACGATAAAGACGGCGGTCGAGCGCGAGATCTCGCGGAACAGGAGCAGGGCTGACAAACAGCGGCATGCCGTGCCGAAGCGCGCTCCCGACAAAATAAATCCCGATGCGCTGAAAACTCCAAAGGAGGAAAAGGCGGAGCGCGGAATAATATGCTATCTGTACAACAACCCCGAGGCTTTGGAAAAAATTTCCTCACGGCTGAAAACGGGTTTCGTTACAGCTTTTAATAAACGCGTTTACGAATTTCTGGCAAAAATGCTTGAAAACGGCGGCGAGCCGGACATTTCTATGTTCAACGAGGAATTTGACGCGCGGGAAATGGGCAGAATAATTCAGATAGTTAACGATAACACTTTCGCCAACGACAAAACGGCGCTGGCGGATTTTATAGACGTATTGAATAATTATGAAAAGGGCGCAGACGAAAAGCAGTACGCCGAAATGTCGGACGAGGAAATGCTGGCGCTGGCGCGAAAGCTGGAGGAGAGAAAAAAATAATGAGTGAGAACAATGGAGCACCGAATGCTCTGGAAGAGCTGTTCAATCAGGGCAAGCAAAAGGGCAGTCTGACCGCAAAGGAGATAACGGACGCGCTGGAGGAGCTGAATTTCAGCGCCGATCAGATCAATCACATCTACGACAGGATTGCCGCTATGAATATCGAGATCGTGGACGATTTCGACGCCGATCTCGATATAGACAACATTCTGGACTATTCCGACCGCGATTATGCGGACAATTCGGATGCGGACATTATGCTTCCGGACGACTCGGTCAAGAGCTTCCTCAAGGACATAGGCAGAATACCGCTGCTGTCAACCGAGGAGGAGATCGAGCTTGCCGCGCGTATGGAAACGGGCGACGCTTACGCGAAAAAGCGCCTTATAGAGGCTAATCTGCGTCTTGTCGTCAGCATAGCGAAAAAGTACGTCCGCCGCGGAATGCAGTTCCTCGACCTTATCCAGGAGGGCAATATGGGGCTTATCAAGGCGGTCGAGAAATTCGATTACACAAAGGGCTTCAAGTTCTCCACCTACGCTACGTGGTGGATAAGGCAGTCGATAACCCGCGCTATCGCCGATCAGGCGAGAACCATTCGTATACCCGTGCATATGGTGGAAACAATTACCAAAGTGAAAAAGGCGCAGAGCCAGCTTCTGCACGAGAACGGCTGTGAGCCTTCCGAGGACGAGATCGCGGAGTATCTGAATATGAACGTCGACAAGGTTCGCGAGATAATTCGTATCGCGCAGGATCCCGTGTCGCTCGAAACTCCTATCGGAGAGGAGGAGGACAGCCACCTCGGCGACTTTATCCCCGATGATAACGCGCCGTCGCCTTCCGATGAAGCGAGCAACTCAATGCTCAAGCAGATGCTCGGCGAGGTTCTCGACACGCTTACCGAGCGTGAGAAGCGCGTTATTATCCTGCGATTCGGGCTTATAGACGGCAGACAGCGCACGCTTGAGGAGGTCGGCGCGGAATTTAAGGTAACAAGAGAGAGAATCAGACAAATTGAGACAAAGGCGCTTCGTAAGCTGCGTCACCCTACAAGAAGCAGAAAGTTAAAGGATTTTTTGGAATAAAATGTACATATAATAAGTGTATCGAAAGGATCTGCAAATGAATAACACCGAGAAGAGTATTTTTAACGAGCTTCTGGAAAGAGGCAGACAGACCGGCACGCTCTCCACAAAGGAGATATACAACGTTATTGACGAAGCGGACGTCGATCTTGACAAACTGAGCGAATTCCTTGAACAAAACAATATCAAGATCGACGACGACTTTACGGTGGAGGACGACCTGAACAAGGCGCTGGAGATCGGCGAGGAGGGCAGTGATAAGGGCGGCACAAGTCTGGACGACCCGGTAAAGATACACCTGCGCGAGATCGGAAAGATCCCGCTGCTTACCGCGGAGGAGGAGATACAGCTTGCGGAGAAGATAGCCGCGGGCGACGAACAGGCGCGCGACAGGCTCATCACCGCGAATATGCGGCTCGTGGTCAGCATCGCGAAGCATTACGTGGGGCGCGGTATGCCGCTGCTCGATCTGATCCAGGAGGGGTACAGCGGGCTTATCAAGGCGGTGGAGAAGTTCGATCACACCAAGGGCTACAAGTTCTCGACCTACGCGACGTGGTGGATACGTCAGTCGATAACGCGGGCTATCGCGGATCAGGCGAGGACTATCCGTATTCCCGTGCACATGGTGGAAACTATCACACGCGTCAAGAAAGCGCAGAACAAGCTGCTCCATGAAAACGGTCACGAGCCGACCATTGACGAGGTGGCGCAGGAGCTTAACCTCTCCACGGACAGAGTACGCGAAATAATACGTATCGCGCAGGATCCCGTTTCGCTGGAGGCTCCCGTCGGCGAGGAGGAGGACAGCTATCTTGGCGACTTTATCCCCGACGAGGACGCGCCCGCGCCTATCGACACGGCAATGCAGTCGGTGTTCAAGGACGAGCTGAACAAGGCGCTGAACACGCTTCCCGAGCGCGAGCGCGAGGTGCTGAAGTTCCGCTACGGCGTAGGCTACGACCGCTCGCACACCTTGGAGGAGGTCGGCAGGCAGTTTAAGGTAACGCGTGAACGTATCCGCCAGATCGAAGCAAAGGCGCTCAGGAAGCTCCGTTCGCAAAGCAAGAGCAAGGCGCTCAGAGTATTTCTCGATTGAGTTTGAATTGAAACGGGAAATGCTTTACATAGAAAAACCGCGCAGTTGTCATACCGCGCGGCTTTTTTGTTTATGATCTCAGAATGCGTCCATAAAATTGCCAAGCACCTTGAACGCCTTAGCCGCAGACTTGCGCTTGAAGCGGCGGTTGTCGGTAAGGGATTTTACCGCCATAAACGCCAGTCCGCCCGTGATAACGCCCGCTGCGGCGCTCTTTATATAGCTTTGAGTTTGTTTGCTCATGTGGAAATTCAGCTCCTTTTTGAAAGTTTACGATAGTATTTTCTGCAATTTGCTCAACGTTATGCTAAGTTATAAATTAACGGAAAAAATTGTGCGGAGTATTGCAATTGGAAAGAGCCTTCACAATAAGTTGGATAATATCGGCAATTGTGCGAGGGCTCAAAACTTTTGTGCAGCATGTGCTTATTGACAAGCTATTTAAAGTTGAATTTGGTGAATTGCCACAAAATGCAAGAAAAAATATAGAAACTTGCAAAAATCGCTTGACATTTTCCGATAAACAGAGTATAATAAGGACATAGCAAAGGGGCTATGACATACGGTTCTCAACGGCGAGAGCGTATGTCATAGCCCCTTTTGCGATATAAGAACCTGTCTTCACAATCTCTGCATACGTCTTTTCGGCAAATTTTGTCGAATACTACGTCAAAACTCCTTGGCGTACATAAAGTACGCCTGCGTCGTTTTTCCTTGTCTTCGACAAAATTATGCTCGAAAATCCGTATGCATTTCTTGTGAAGGCAGGTTCTAAACAAACGAACAAAAATGAAAGGGGCGGTCTTAAATGAACGCAATCTTGACTGTGCTCGGAGCGGCGAGCGCGGAAGAGGTCGTCAACGCAACGATGTTCAACGTGGGCGACGGCAACGGTATCTGGTATCTGATTGGAGCGGCGCTGGTATTCTTTATGCAGGCGGGCTTCGCAATGGTGGAAACGGGCATGACCCGAGCGAAAAACGCCGGAAATATCATAATGAAGAATCTTATGGACTTTTGTATCGGCACGGTGACTTTCGTACTTATCGGCTTTGGGCTTATGCTCGGCGAGGACGCGCTGTTCGGTCTGGTGGGCGTACCGACTATGGATATCCTCGGAAACTTTTCAAGCTTCGACAGATGTGCGGAATTCGTGTTTAACCTCGTGTTCTGCGCAACGGCGGCGACGATCGTTTCGGGCGCTATGGCGGAGCGTACCAAGTTCATAAGCTACTGCATTTACTCGGGAGTTATCTCCGCGATAGTTTACCCCGTAGAAGCGCACTGGATATGGGGCGGCGGCTGGCTTACGCAGCTCGGCTTCGTTGATTTCGCGGGTTCGACGGCTATCCACATGGCGGGCGGTCTGTGCGCGCTTATCGGCGCGGCTATGGTAGGTCCGCGTATTGGCAAATTCGGCAAGGATGGCAAGCCGAGAGCTATTCTCGGTCACTCGATGACTTTGGGCGCGCTGGGCGTGTTCATTCTGTGGTTCGGCTGGTACGGCTTTAACGGCGCGGCTGCCGATAACGTCGAGCACCTTGCGAACATATTCCTCACCACAACGGTAGCTCCCGCGGTGGCTACCTGCACGACAATGATATTTACATGGCTGAAAAACGGCAAACCCGATGTTTCAATGTGCCTTAACGCGTCGCTTGCGGGTCTTGTCGCGATAACGGCGCCCTGTGCCGATACGGACTGTCTTGGCGCGGCGATAATCGGTCTTGTTTCGGGATTCCTCGTAGTATTCGGCGTTTGGCTCCTTGACTACAAGCTGCATATCGACGATCCCGTCGGCGCGGTCGCGGTTCACTTCTGCAACGGTATCTGGGGTTCGCTGGCAGTCGGATTGTTCGCGACCGGCAACGGTCAGAACGGCGGCGTTGCGGCGCTCTCGGATCCCGGCGCGAAAATGCGCGGGCTGTTCTACGGCGGCGGTTTTTCACAGCTTGGAATTCAGGCGCTTGGCGTTGCGGCAGTTCTTTTATGGACGGGCGTGACGATCTCGCTGACGTTCCTCATCATCAAAAAGACTATCGGACTGCGCGTTTCGCGTCACGAGGAGATAGTCGGTCTTGACGCAACGGAGCACGGTCTGCCCAGCTCTTACGCGGACTTTATCCCGACCATGCAGATCGAAACTACGGCTTCGGGGCGCGAGAAAGAGGTCGACACTCTGGCTCGGGTCGACAAAAAAGTCGAGGCTGTTTCCAACGAGCAGTCGATCCCCGTGGTTCACAAGAAGTACACACCGAGCGACGGCGTTCGTATGTCCAAGGTGGTTATCATCACCAAGCAGGAGCATATTGAGGCGCTTAAGAACGCGATGTCGGGTATCGGCATTACGGGTATGACGGTCACGAATGTTCTCGGCTGCGGAATGCAGAAGGGCGCGACGGAATACTACCGCGGCGTGCCTATCGAAACTCATCTGCTGCCCAAGATCAAAATGGAGATCGTTGTGTGCAAGGTACCTGTCGAGTCGGTCATTGAAACCGCAAAGAGCGTTCTGTACACCGGTAAGATCGGCGATGGAAAGATCTTCGTTTACGATGTTGCGGACGTTGTCAAGGTCCGCACCGGCGAAAGCGGCTACGACGCCCTGCAGGATAACGAATAATTATATGGTTTTAACTCCCCTGCGGCAAAAGCAGCAGGGGAGTTATGTTAAACTTGAATTTATATTAGCGGCAAAGCGCAGGGATTTTTTGTAATCTGTTGCTTGTTGTGGTTTCGTTTATTTTAATTATTATGTTGACGCACGATTGCGAGAGGACACCCTTCGGGGAAGGGGGAAAAGAAAATCCGACAAAAA
>CAYWIP010000094.1:0-8857 GCA_964458395.1 uncultured Ruminococcus sp. | reverse complement strand
CTTCCCCTCTCCCTATCCCCCTTCCGCATTTTTCGGTTGCCGAAAACTGATTCGTGATTTTCATATTGCAAGGCGCGTCACACGCGCTCCTCGTTCGCCAACTAACTTTAGTGGAAACGCAGAGAGGTCGTCTGTCCGTGTAGTCGTACTATTAAGATGTCGTCTAAAGTTAGTATACGGGCGTGGAGCGCATGTCACGCACTCTGCGTTATGAAAGCAACTTTTTAACTAAATGCCATCGAAAAATGCGGTAAAGGGGGTGTGGGAGAGGGGAAGAAGATCGGAAGAGGAAACCCGTAGGGAGAGGGGGGAACTCCGCATTTTTGTCGGATTTTGTTGTTCCCCCCTCTCCCGAAGGGTGTCCTCTTGCACCGTGAGAAGACATTTTAATTAAAATTAACGAAACAAAGGGGATTAACAAATAAATCATTAAGCAATCCCAACGCTGCTGCGTTAAACAATAATTTACAAAAAACACTAAAAGCGCCAATCCTCGGGGATCGGCGCTTTTTATTGCAAACGGGCGCGTATGTGGCTTTAACGTCCGTGATTGCCAATTAAAGTGTTTCCTTGACCGGCTCAGCGTCCGACTTCTGCGCGAGAGTTACCGTTCCGCTTACAAGATTAACGGAAACGTTGTGCTTGTTCGCGCCGCCGAACGCGCCGTTCGTGCCTTTGCCGAGGTTCATAAACGAACCGGGCGCGTTGCCTAGATCGGTCTTGACGAAGCCCGAAACGCCGTCGAAGCGAACGTCCGCGCCGCTGTCCGTCGGTAACGCTACATTAACGCAGCCGCTCACCGCACCGATCTTCAGATCGCCGTTCCACTCGTCGTAGCTTACGTCGACCGTGCCCGAGGTCACGCTGATGTCGCCCTCGCCGCACGCGCCGTAATACTCGGTCTTGCCCGAAACGGAGCATATCGAAAACTTCTCCGCCTTGAAGCCCGAAACGTTCACGTTGCCCGAAACCGTGTTTATTTTGAGCAGCTTCGCCGCGTTCGCGGTCGGATTGCTTACGGAAACGTTTCCCGACGCGGTCTTGATCTTCAAATTCTCAAAGAACGCGCGAACCTCGATATTCCCCGAAGCCGTGCTGAGCGAAAAATTCTCTGCGGTGACGTTTTCGTCGGTAATGTCAACTCCGCCGCTTGCGGTATTTATCTTCAGCTCTCTGTACTGCTTCTTCGGCAGACGAACCGTGATAACGTAGTCCTCCGAGGGCTTTGTGCCGAAAATGCTGAACGTCGCTTTTTCCTTGAGCGTAAGACGCGTACCGCAAAGCACCGCGCAGAACTCGGGTCTGTCCTTGGGATTGTCGTACTCCGCGGTAATTCCCTCATCGTCCGTGGACAGAACCGCGATCTTCGCGCCGAGGGAGCATACCTCAACCTCGTCGATCTCGTTTGTGAATTTGTAAATTTGCTTGTCAGCCATGATTATCCTCCTTATTTGAATAGCTACGCAATTTCGGCGAGCCGCGCTCCGCTTCAGTCGCTTCGCTCCTTACGCTCTGCGCGTTCGCTCGAAAACGCTCCCTACGCTGCGCTTCGGTCGCTTTGCTCCGCTTACTGCCACCCTGTTTGTTGACGATTGGCAGTGCGACTTTTGCCGCTGCTGCTTTAAAATGTTGCCTTTTTCTTAAACAAGATATTCGCGAAGCGCGGTGAAAATACTCTTTTCACGCTGATCGCCCGCCTGATATCATTGTCTGCCGATTCGGTAAAGCTGTATCCTTTGGGTGCGCTGAAGCTGTGACGTATGCTGAAAAATTGAAGCTTTTTCATTTGTATTCTTACCTTTCGTTAATATGTTAAAAGCGGAAACCGTTGGGGAACAGGTGCTGTTATAGGCATAGTGGGAAATTTGGGATTTCGGTTTCCGCTTAATAACCGTTGTTATGCCGCCGCAGTCTGTTCCACAGATGATGAGGACGACGCGGACGGAGCTTCGGGTGCGGGCGGAGCATCTGGAGATTCCGGCGCGGACGGGGCTTCGGGCGGCACGGGAACAGAAGAGCTGCTTGAACCCGAGCTTGCGCTGCCCGACGAGTCAGACGCGACAGCCGAAAATTCACCCGAGGTACCGCTGCTTATTGTAACACCCTCAATTACCGATGTGTCGGTAGGCTCTGTCATGGTGGACACAAGCTCGCCGTTGCCGTCGATAACGATACCCTTGACCGCTCCAAGCTCCTCAACGTTGTCGGGACGGTCCTCAAACATTGTCGGCGCGTTATATGCCGCTGTGTTGCGGATATTGACCTTTCCGCTGCCCATGTCAATGTCGAAGCCGCTTTCGCTGCCGTCGGCATTTCCGAGATCAATATAATCGTCGTCTTTGTACGTTTCTTTCTCGCCGAAAGCGTCAACGTCAATGCTGCCGGAACCGATATTCATATTAAGTGAACAGCCGTACTCGTCGGGAAGGAACATTGAAAGATTTCCGCTGCCCATATCCAGCTCGCCGCCGTATTCGGGAGAATCGGCGTAAGCGATATTGCCCTTGCCGCTGCCCATGTTTATTGTACCGCAGCCCGAAAGACCATTAAAGTCGAACTTGCCGGAGCCAATATCGATACGGTATCCTCTTGTCTGCATATTGCTTATTACCGCATTGCCCGAGCCCAGGTCTACACTGAAGAAATTGGCAATGTACTGATCGCTCTTGCTGAACTCAAATCTTCCCGAGCCAATGTCGAAATCGTTGTGCTCGGCGTTGAAGCCGTCGATCATAATGGTTCCCGAGCCGTGCTGCACCTCCAGCGACTCGTATATCAGCTTGGGGAACGCGACGACTACCTCGGCGCTCGGCGAGCCGTGGAAGATGTCCTCATTCCACAGGATCTGCCCGAAGTTGATTATATCTTCAAATGTGATCTCGGGAGGGTGTATCTCCAGTCTGAGCGTTTCGTACTCCCCCTCCGCCTTGACCGCGACCTTGCCGCCCGACGTTCCGGCGTAAATATGAATAAACTCGTCCGCGCTCTGGATAACGTAAGCGTTTATTCCCGAGGTCTGCAATTTTACGTTGGGCATGGTCTCTGTAAGCGTCCATTGACCCGTGCCCGTTATTATATCGTCGATATAGTTGGTCGTGCCGTAGTCCTCGTAAGTGCCGGAATTAGCCGCATTGCCGGTATATCTTTTTGTGGACATTATCGCAACGGATATCCCGAAAAGGATGTAGCTTACAAGGCAAATGGGGATAGCCGAAATAAAAAGCTTTTTCACGGGATCACCTCCTTAAAGATCGTATACCGCGCGGATATGCGTGTTGATTATGAATTTGAACAGGCTGATAAACAACCGCAGCAGCATTAAGCCGATATTGACGAGTATCACCGACACTGCCAGATGACCTATCGAAAGGAAAATTCTGCTCAGGAAGTAGAACTCCCAATAGTCGCCGCCGCCGAAGAACGCCGCGAACGCTTGACCGACCATAGCCAGCGCGCCGCCGAAGCAGCTGATGACCACTCCCGCAAACGCGGGAATAAGCCAGCTCCACAGGAAGCAGTCCAGAAGAATGGCAATAATAAACTTCCCGACGTTAAGGTTTACCTGCAAATTAGAAGCGTCGATCATCTTGTAGCCCTTGCCGCTCGTTTTCGCCTTTTTGTACTGCGGCGGAATAGTGCCCGAGCGGTTGTTGTTGACGTTCTCGCGGAAGCTGTCGTTCGGTCTCGGAACGGCGTCCGCCTGTCTCGCGGCGTTTTCGGCTTGTCTTGCCGTGTGCTGAGCCTGCTGACGTTCATGCTCGTCCTTAGCCTTGCGCATAGCCTCCGCAGCCGAATGACCCGCGGTCTTTACCGCCTCGGCAGCGGATTTGCCCGCTCCGACCACTGCGTCCTTTACGCCGCTCTGTCCGAACGCTTCCGCAAGCGCCTGACCCGTTACCTTTGCCGCGTCGAGAGCTGCTCTGCCCGCGTTGGAGAACGCTCCCGCAACCGTCTGTTCGCCCGCCGCCGCAGCGCCGCCTTGCGTATAACCGTTTGTGCCCGTTCCGTTGGCGCTCACATTAGCGCTGCCGCCGAAGCCGTTATTAAAACCGGTATTGGAACTGTTGCCGCCGTTCGCCGCGTTGGGATAAATTTCCTCGGACAGATGCTCGGGAGTGTACGAACGCACACAATCCGAATCCGCCGCCTCCTTGCCCTTCATCAGCGACAGATCCGCTGGAACGCTCCGACCGGGCTTTGTAAGGCTCACGCCTTTTTTGTGCTCAACGTCGCGGGCGATAATGCTGTTTATCCGCGAGCTTTCAAGATTGAGGTAGCTGCGCGCGATCTCCTTGACGTCGCCCAATCTTTCGGCGGTCTCCTCCTCGGAAATGCCCTGCATGGCGCTGTCCGCGAAATGCTCCTCAAAGTCCGCGAAGATCTCCCCGGTGTCCTCTATGCCTATCCTGTTCAGCTCCCTGCCGAGCTGCTCAAGAAATTCTTTCTTGTTTTTCGCTTTCATCACTGCCGAAATCCCCTTTCAAAAGCTCGTTTATACTGCTTGTGAATTCATACCATTCGTCGGCAAGCCTTGTCAGCTCCTCGATCCCGACCTTGGTGATCTTGTAGTATTTTCTGGGCGGTCCTTCCGTCGACTCGACGATGTAGCTTTCGATAAGCCCGCCGTCCTTGAGCCGCTTCATCAGCGGGTAGATCGTGCCCTCCGTTATCTCCATGCACCTTGATATGCGGTTGACAAGCTCGTAGCCGTAGCAGTCTCCACGGCTCACCACGGAGAGCGCGCACAGCTCAAGCGTTCCTCTTTTCAATTGAGAATTCATTCTTTCACGCTCCTTACAGCCCGAAGATATCTCCCGGCTTTCCGGCGGTGCCACTCCCGCGGATCAATTACTGTTGATAATATATTTTTGCTCCGCAAGCTACTTTGCGTCACACAATAGCTGCTTCAAAAAAATCGACGTTCTTTCGTCTGTTATTATTCTACCACAAAGTATTTTGTTTTGCAAGGTACTAAATAGACAAATAATTCCCAAAATTCCGGGAATTATTTGTCTATATTTCACAAACAGCGTTGTCAATCGTCGTTGTAGAGCCTGTTCAGCTCATCGCTCGTGTAAATGCCTTTATTATAATTTACCGTAAGTGCGGTGCAGCCGTCGAACGCTCCGCGCTCTATTTCCATAACGCTGTCGGGAATATCCAAAGTTTTCAGCCCCGCGCAGCCCAGAAACGCGTACTCCTCGATCTCGCGGACGCTGTTGGGAACGGCATAGCTGTCCGCGTCGATCTTGCACGGGTAGCAGTAGAGCTTGGTGACGTTCTTGTCAAACAGAACGCCGTCCACCTCGCAGTAATCGTGATTGTTCTCGTCGACCTCAACGCGCTCCAGAGAGGGATTGCTGAACGCTTCGCCGCCGATATCGTCAACGCTCGGAGGAACGTAAATTCCCCTAACGGCAGTACCGCCGAAAGCCATGTCGCCGATCTCGCGAACACCGTCGTGAATAGTTACGGAGCGCAGCGCCGAACAGTTGTAAAACGCCTCGTCGCCGATATCCTCAACACACCCCGGAATAGTCACGCTCGTAAGACCCGCGCAGCCTTTGAACGCGCCGTCGCTGATCCCGACTACCGTTTTTCCGCCGATCTGCTCCGGGATAACGACCTCTCCGCCCTCGCCGAGGTACTTTACGATCTCAACTCCGCCGTCCTCGTTTTTAACGTTGTAAAGCCTGTCCGCGTCGTTCTGCGCGGCGGGAGCGTCCGAACTTTCGGGCGCGGAGCTTTCCAAATTATCCTTGCTGTCTTCCGACGAACCGGCAGTAAATCCGTCTCCCGAATTCTCATCTGCCGAAGAAACCGGAGCGCTTTCGCCCAACGAACCGCCGCTGCTTTCCGAGCCGCCCGTATTGCTGCCGCAGCCCGATAAAGTCAGCGCCAGAACGGCTGCCATAATGATCAATTGTTGTTTTCTCATAAAAATCAACTCCCCGTAATATAATAAGCTGACTTATTATGTGCCGATTATCAAAAAATATTTATCTGTTATGCTCTTTAAGCGCGCGCTCGATCTCGCGTCCCGCGTCGCGCTTTGCCATATCCTGCCGTTTGTCGTGCAGCTTCTTTCCCTTGCACAAGCCCACCTGAACCTTGACTCTGCTGTCCTTAAAGTACATCGACACGGGAATGAGCGTGTAACCGCCCTGCTTCACCTGACCGAAGAGCTTCATTATCTCCTGCTTGTGCATCAGCAGCCTGCGCACTCTGTACGGGTCGCGGTTGAAAATATTTCCCTTTTCATACGGCGCGATATGCATTCCGCGTATGAACGCCTCGCCGTTGTCAATCGATATCCACGAATCCTTGAGATTGACCCCGCCCGCGCGTATCGACTTTACCTCCGTGCCGAACAGCTCGATCCCCGCCTCGTAGCTCTCTATTATAAAATATTCGTGTCTGACCTGTCTGTTTTCCGTGATCGTCTTAGTATTACTCATATTGCCCCCTATCTGAAAAGCTCCGCAATTTCGGCGAGCCTTGCTCCTTTTGCTTCGTTCGCTTTGCCTGACCTGTCCGTTAAATGCCGCCGATTATTATTATAGCACAACATTTTTCATTTTACAAGGGGAAATTTTACATTTCTTACAATCCGCACTTGACTTTTTTAATATTATGTGGTAAAATATATATAAATAGGAATATTACAACCTCTTTCCGGGCTTATTGCGCTTAATCTTAATATTTTTGGAGGTCAATAATGGCAGAGAAAAATACCATTTTAATCGTTGACGACTATGAGTTCAACAGGCTTATGCTCAGCGATATGTTTTCCGACAAGAACATTATCGAGGCGGAGAACGGCTTTAAAGCTATCGAGGAGTACGAGAAACACAAGGACGAGATCTGCTGTGTGCTCTCCGATATTATGATGCCCGTGCTGGACGGCTTCGGGCTGTTGGACTATTTCAATAAAAACAGATACGTCGAGGTCGTGCCGGTGTTTATCATCAGCGCGGACACTTCCGCGAAATCGCTTTCGCGCGCGTTCGATCTCGGCGCGGAGGACGTTATTTCCAAGCCGTTCAACATAAACTTTGTCAGGAAGCGCATAAACAACATAATTGAGTTGTATAAGCTGCGTGAGATCTTCTACAAAGACGAGGATGATATCGATGACGAGCTTATGTGATTTTGGTTAAGCATAAACTATCTGAAAAAAGTGTTCACTGTGTAAGGCGGACACTTTTTTGATTTGTTTGGATATGTGGTATATTTAAATGTTTTATTGCCATAATCCGCAAATTCCGTGCAGAAAAAGCCCGTTTTTTGCTCAAAGCGACGATTTTTTGCAAGAAGTTCAAAAATCACTTGCAAAAAATTGGGCGCTATGATATAATATAATGCGGAGATAATCTATTTGAAAATATTATCGGAAAGGAATTTTTGATTATGCTTTATACGGAAATGAACAAGGAACAGCTTGCCGCCGAGAAAGCCGACCTTGAAAAGCAGTACGAGGAGTTTAAGCAGAAGGGTCTGAAGCTCACTATGGCGCGCGGCGTACCCGCTCCCGAGCAGCTCGATCTGTCGATAAATATGCTGCTGCACTGTCTTGACGGCGATTACAAGTCCAAGAACGGCATTGACTGCCGCTCATACGGCGTGCTCGACGGAATACCCGAGGCTAAGGAGCTGTTTATGGAAATGCTCGGCGTGAGCGCGGACGAGGTCATCGTCGGCGGAAATTCCAGCCTGCAGATGATGTACGACACCATTATCCGCGCAATGCAGCTCGGCGTTCTCGGAAGCGACAAGCCGTGGTGCAAGTACGACAGCGTGAAGTTTCTCTGCCCCGCTCCCGGCTACGACCGTCACTTCGCGATGTGCGAGGCGCTGGGTATAGATATGATCACCGTTCCTTATAAAGAGGACGGTCCCGATATGGATATGGTGGAGCGCCTTGTTGCGTCAGACGAGTCTATTAAGGGCATATGGTGCGTGCCGATGTACTCCAACCCTACGGGGATCACCTACTCCGACGAGGTGGTGCGCCGCTTCGCAAACCTCAAGCCCGCAGCAAAGGACTTCCGTATCTTCTGGGATAACGCATACTGCGTTCACCACCTCACAAACGATCACGCACATCTGCTGAACATTATCGAGGAGTGTAAAAAAGCGGGCAACCCGGATATGGTATTCGAGTTTTCGTCCACCTCTAAGATATCGTTCCCGGGCGGCGGTCTTGCGGTCATCTGCGCGAGCAAGGACAATATCGACTTTATCAAGGAGCGTATGGCGTTTCAGACTATCGGATTCGACAAGCTCAATCAGCTTCGTCACGCGAAGTACTTCAAGAACTTCGAGGGCATTACCGAGCATATGCGCCACCACGCCGCGATCATCTACCCGAAATTCGAGGTAGTGTTGTACAGTCTCGAAAAGGAGATCGAGCCGCTCGGCATAGGCACATGGACCAACCCCAAGGGCGGTTACTTCATTTCGTTCAACTCGCTGCCAGGCTGCGCCAAGAGGATCGTAGCGCTTGCCAAGGACGCGGGCGTTGTGCTGACGAACGCGGGTGCTACTTATCCCTACGGCAAAGACCCCGAGGACAGCAATATCCGTATCGCGCCGACCTATCCGTCGGTAAGCGAGCTGCTTCAGGCTATGGTGCTGTTCTGCATTTGCGTAAGGCTCGCGAGCGTTGAAAAGCTGCTTGCCGATAAATAAATATGCGGCGGCACCTCATAAAAAGTTTTCGCCATAGCACTTTTGATTTTCAGTCAAAAGTGCTATGGCATTTCTATTTGTAACGGCTTTAATGTATAATTATTTCTAAGATAAATCGGAATTTAGCGCAGCAGCGCTGGGAGTAAAAGATTTTTTGTAATCTGTT
>CAYWIP010000093.1:0-9212 GCA_964458395.1 uncultured Ruminococcus sp. | reverse complement strand
TACGATTTCTTTATGGTGGACGAACGCCATCTCGCGATAGTTATGGCGGACGTGTCGGGAAAGGGAGTTCCCGCAGCGCTGTTTATGGTCATCGGAAAAACGCTCATAAAGGATCACACACAATCGGGCAAGGATCTCGGCGAGGTGTTCACCGAAGTCAACGAGCTGCTTTGCGAGTCCAACAGCGAGGGGTTGTTCATCACCGCGTTTGAGGGAGTGCTCGATCTGGCAAGCGGCGAATTCCGCTTTGTAAACGCGGGTCACGAGATACCGTACATCTGCATAAAGGGCGGCAAATTTGAGCCGCATAAGATACGCGCGGGGTTCGTTCTGGCGGGTATGGAGGGTATGCGGTACAAGTGCGGCGAGATGCGGCTCGACGTGGGCGATAAAATATTCCAGTACACCGACGGCGTAACCGAGGCCACCAACGCGAATAACGAGCTTTACGGCATGGAGCGGCTGACGAATATCCTCGGTGAAAATTCAGCGCTGTCACCAACAGAGCTGCTGCCGAAAGTAAAAGAGGATATCGACAGATTTGTGGGAGAAGCGCCGCAGTTTGACGACATCACAATGCTTTGCCTTGAGTATAAGGCAAGAATGGAGGGTTAAAATGAAGGAGCTTACAGTTGACGCGACGATCGAAAATGTTGCCGCCGTGACAGCATTTGTGGACGAGCAGCTGGATCAGCTTGACTGCCCGATGAAAACGCAATATCAAGTCGATGTCGCGATAGACGAGCTGTTCGGCAATATCGCGCATTACGCCTATAATCCCGAGATCGGCGCGGCTACCGTGCGCGTTGAGGTAACGGAAAATCCCCTCGCCGTCGTGATAACCTTTATCGATAACGGTGTTCCGTATGACCCTTTGGCAAAGGAGGACCCGGACATCACGCTTTCCGCCGAGGAGCGCGGGATAGGGGGCTTAGGTATCTATATGGTAAAAAGATCCATGGATGACGTTTCCTACGAATACAGGGACGGAAAGAATATCCTGAGGATAAAGAAAAACATATAGAGAAAGGCAAAGAAAACGTTCTTGTTCTGAAGGTATAGAAAAGGAGAAGTATGAAAAAAATTATCAAATCGGTATGCTCGGTTCTTGGGTTCCTGACCGTTTTATCGGGCTGTAAGGGTGAAGCTGCGGACTTGGATGTTCTTTATGAATCGGCGGTGCGTGACGCGGCGTTCGCCGATGAGGACGAGATACTGCCGCTCGTTTCGCTTACTCCGGATGATAAAATGACGACTTGGGACAGCGAGGGGCGGGTTTTGCTATGCACGTGGCATAACTACCCCGAAAGTTACCCTGAAGGGGAAGATGTAGTCATTGAGTGGGGCTATGTGTGGACGTTCACCGATAAGGAAATAGCTTCATATAAGGATGAACTGAAAAAGTGCAAGGATCCCGAAATACGCTTGAAGCAGCTTATAGGACTTCCGCCGGAATGCGATTATACCACGGTCACGGGCTTCTGGGCAAGCCCCGAAAACGTAATTCGTCCGGCTTACCGCACCGAGATTGATTCGGGGGAAATGACAACATCATTTGACCAAAATGTGGACGCGGATTTCAAGGAATGGTTTGACGGAAATATTATTGATTCGTATTTTGACAGTTTTTATCCGTGGACAAGGCTGGGCTATACCTACGATTGGGCAGATAACGACAGCGAATACGGCTTGACTGAGTTTCTGGTATCAAACAAAGCAGAGGTAACGGTCGAATTTACGAATACGACGGCGGAATTCATTGAAAGAATAACAAAATAATGCGAGGTGTTACGATTGGAAAACACGGGAAAATATCGGCTGTCCGGTGAGAACATCGACGCGGCAAGCGAAAAAATAGAAAAACATCTGGTTTCGTTTTCGGTCGACAAAAGGAACGTTCTGCGTTTCAGGCTGATGTTCGAGGAAATACTTTTGAATTACCGCGACCGTTTCGGCGAGGAAACCGAGTTTACCCTGCGGTGTGAAAAACGTTTTTCCCGCCCGCAGATAGTGATAGCCGTTGTCGGAGAAAATCTCGAACCGTTTACAATGTCCGAAAGCAGCGGGGAATATTCCTCCGAAACGCTCCGCGGAATATTAGCGAATATGGGGCTTGAACCAAGTCACAGATACAAGAACGGAGAAAATATCATTACGCTCACTCCGGAGACGAAAAAACGCGGCTCGTCCGCGATATGGCTTCTCGCGGCGATAGTACTTGCTGTCGGCGCGGGTTTGTTGTGTTCACTGCTCCCCGAAAACGTCAGCGAGTTTTTGTCTGTTAAAGTCGTAAATCCCGTTTCGGATAAATTTATGGGATTTTTGTCAGCCGTCTCCGGGCCGCTTATTTTTCTCTCCATTTTATGCGGAATTTACAGCATTGGCGACGTTGCGTTCTTCGGCAGGATCGGCAAGCGAATGATAACAAGATTTTTGTTGATGAGCGTCCTGCTGCTTTTTATTGCAGGCTGCGCCGCAGTTCCGTTTTTTGGACTAAGCTCCGGCGAGGGCGGTCAAGCCGATTTTTCCGATCTGTATCAGATGCTGCTTGACATTATCCCGTCAAATCTGATAGCTCCGTTTATTGACGGAAACACGCTGCAAATAGTCTTTATCGCGGTAATTTTCGGTGCGGCTCTGCTGGTGCTGAACGACAAAACAACAATGGTTTCCAAATTGGTTGAACAATTAAACTATCTGGTTCAGTTTATAATCAAATATATAAACGCTTTTATTCCGCCGGTTATTTTCTGCAGCATTTTCAATATGATCGTCAGCGGAAATTCGGATATAGGATTCTCGTCGCTCAAGCCGATACTTCTGACGATCATGTGCTGCGTTATCATGTCGGCGGTTTATGTCGCCGTAGTATGCGCGCGGCGGCGCATCTCGCCGATTTTGCTTGTGAAGAAGCTTATGCCGACCTTTCTGATTGCCATAACAACAGCGTCCTCAGCGGCGGCATTCGCTACCAACATAGAAACCTGCGAGAAAAAACTCGGCATTGACAAAAAAATAATCAACTTCGGACTGCCGCTTGGACAATCGGTGTTTATGCCTGCTGCGGCAGCGCTGTTTTTCATCATGGGGCTATGTATGGCGGAGACCTTTAGTGTGCCGATAACAGCAATGCTGCTTGTGAACTTATTTATAATTGCATTGATATTGGCAATAGCCGCGCCGCCTGTTCCGGGCGGATTTGCGGTGTGTGTCACAATACTTATAACTCAAGCGGGAATTCCCGAAGCGGCGATACCGATCGTCATCGCCATGAGTATGATTTTGGATTTCTTCTGCACCGCGACAAATCTGTTCTGCCTGCAAGCAGAGCTTATCGAGCTTGCGGGAAGCCTTGATATGCTTGATACGGAATTATTGAGCACAAATCCTATAAATACAAGATATCATTAAGGGGTGTTCGTTATGTCAAAAAAAACAGTTTACAATTACGGAGCCGCCCTGCTGACGGCGACCGAAACGGAAATGGCGGCAGTTATGCGTA
Source organism: uncultured Ruminococcus sp. (assembly GCA_964458395.1). GTDB lineage: Bacteria > Bacillota > Clostridia > Oscillospirales > Ruminococcaceae > CAG-115. The sequence goes on along the minus strand of CAYWIP010000093.1, from coordinate 5,710 downwards.
TGTATGACTGGCGGGAAAAGGTTTTCGACAACGACAGTCAGATCTATTATCAAGCGGAATTTATGGGTGAAGCCGGTGTGCCGATCGTTGCCGCCCGACAAAACGCTATGGGGATGACAGCCGCCGTAACTCTGTCCACGAAGATTATTGAACATTTTCGTCCGCGATATCTGATAGCGGTGGGTATTGCCGCCGGAGTGGCTTTAGAGGACACGGAAGAACAGATCTATGGGGATGTGGTAGTGGCAGACGAGATCTGGGACTATGCTGCGGGGAAATTTGTACCTCCGGAGGAATCGGAGATCCGTTACGGCAGTGTGGGATTCCAGCCCCGACCCGCAGTCATCAGGATGAATCCGGAGGTTAGAAAATGTGTGGAGCAGGCGGCATTGTCTGAGGAAAATCAATGCCATGTTCTGATAGGCGCTATAGCTACGGGAAACGCTGTAGTTGCCAATCGGGAGATACTTGAAAAGCAAATCCGCTCACAAAATTACCATACGGCAGCATTGGATATGGAAGCCTACGGCATTGCATATGCGGCACGGAACGCCACAGCGCCTCGACCGGAGCCGATTGTTATAAAGAGCGTCAGCGATTTTGCGGATTGCCACAAGGACGACCGTTATCAGAAGTTTGCCGCCTACACCGCCGCGGAATTTGCCAAACTCTTGCTTGAGAAATATCTTTTCATGGAGTAACCGATGAGAAGCTGCTATTATTATACATTATACCTTTGAATGCGACAAGACGTTCATAGCGACGTAACTCGTAAAATCCGCATAACAGCACCAATCCCGCAAGAATATTCCTTGCGGGAGGCAGATAAAATCTTAATTTCTCGTTAGCGATACCATGCAAAAGCTGCCGTTTTTTACAGTTTTTCAACACTTAAAAGCTCGCCTAAAACCGTCGGATAAGCTGTGCTGCCCATTCGGATATCGCCAATCGTGACGCGCACTTTGACGTTCATATCGCCGGTTTTCAACCCGTTCATATCGGCTTTTATTTCTCCGAGATATCCGAGATTGAACCCCGCCGTTTCGCTGTAACTGCCATCGCCGATTACGGGCATATGTGATATGCCTACCCCCTCCGCATATTGCTGAAACATCTGCGGCAACAAACTTTCTGCGGGAGCAAGCCTTACTATTCCGTCCTCATAAAGCGGATTTTCGATTATGCTCAGATATCCCGTTATCGTAAGCTCACCGTCGAAACGTACCGTTGACCAACCGAAATAACCATGCTCCGCAAGCTCACTTTCGGGCGAAAACTCCGTTTCCGCCGACCTCACCGTAAGCTCCCCTATTTTGTCACCCGTGCGTAGACGGCGGTATTCCTGCGATGGCGGAAGCTCCGTGCCTGTGTACACTCCGTTCTCAAACTTGTCAGGAGCTTCGATAGCTAAGAGATTTATCCGCGAGTCGTGAACGTACGCGAAACCTTCGCAGCACACATAACTGAACGTTTCTTCGTTCAGCTTGCCAAGCTCGTCCGTTTTCAAAATACGCTCACCGCTTGACTCGTTCGCATCTTTTATTCTCGCTTCGGTTATCTCCGAGGTGTATATCGTCAGACCGTCTGCCCCGATAAGAAAAGGTTTTTCACCCGCAGGCTGAGAGCTTTCCACATCGGTGCTGGCGTGCGTATCACTGCTTTGCGGCATACTGCTCTGCAATAACGCTTCCGAGCTGTAGGTGTTTTCGTTTCCGCCATTGCACCCCGAGAGCAGAATCACGGCGGCGGCAATAGCTGTAAATGCTTTTTTCATAATATTCCCCCTCATATATAATACACAAAAAAAACCTTAAAAACTTACAAAAAAGACGGGAATAAATCCCGCCTTTTCGTTATTAACCAAACAGCACGTCCATAAGCCAGACATGTGCGGTGTCCAGCGCTTCGTAAAAGCCGATATAATCGCCCTTGCGAGCTTTTGCAACGTCCGCGGGATTTTTCGGGAGGAGCTGAACCATAATCTTGTTGGGAACCTCCTCGTCCGCGATCTTCTTAGTTTCCTTGATCGTAAGCCTTGCCGCGAACGCGTCGCCGGCACTGCCGTAGAAGATGGTGTTTCCGCTGCGGATAAGAGGAAATCCTCTGTAAAATAAAAGCTCGTTGTCTGCCATTGTTTGCCTCCTTAATATTAGCCTGTGTCGGGAAACCGCGCCAAGCCACAGGTCGCTTATGCGCATTTACGGCTTCGGCTTACCAATCGTAGTTGACCGTGCCGCCGTTCAGCAGCGAATTAACGTTTTCGGTCAGCCGCGAAATGAATATCTCGCGTATTTTAAACACGGTTCTGCCGTTAAGATTTATGATATACTTTCTGCCGTCGTCCGGAATAAACTCGAGTACGTCCTCCTCCGTTCCGTAGGTGTCAACGTATTTGCTCAGGTATCGGAACTTAACGGTCACCTCGGGAGCCTTATCGGTCTGCTCGGTGTACATTTCCTCGCCTATTGAGCTTATAAGCTGCTGATAGAGCTTTCTGAATTCCGAGCCGCTCACCTCGTCCGAGCCGTGATAAAACTTTTTGTTCTCACCGTCGATATCAAACTTGAACTCGCCGTCGGGAGTAGTTATCGTAATGCTCTCGACCGTGTAGATATACGGCGAGATCGGGCGCTTGGATATAATATCCGAAACGTTGAATGTGTACCACGGCGCGTTCTCCTTGGCAAGCGAATAGATCCCCGGAACGCCCTCGAGCACAGCGTAATAGCCTGTAACGTTAGCAAGAGTGGGCGCGCTGCTCGTTCCGCTTTCGCCCGTTTCCTCAACTATCTCGCTGCCTAGCAGCAGAGTGTGTATCTTCCCGCCGTACTTGAACGTCATACGCAGGAACGGGTCGTCAAGCCCGCAGGCTTTCATATTCTCCTCGGTCTGCTCAAGATACACGCAAGAGCTCATCGTAAGACCGTACATCGCGTTGCAGACGCTTTTGCCCGTCGTCACGTCGATCTCGGCGGTCATGGGCTTTATAAAGCGGTGCGTGTTGAACGTGGAGATTATGCTGTCCTCTTTCTCCGCTTCCTCGGCAACGTCAAACATAAAGCGTATCTCGACCTCCTCGTCAAGATCCTTTCGCTGAATTTTCAGATAATCCAACTCATTTGAACCGTCGGTGTTGTAGACGTCCGTCATTACGAGATTAGCGTATCGGTTGACAGCGGAGTACGCTCCCGAAACGCTGTAATAGTTTACAAGGTAAACCTTATTGCTCCCCTCTGTGCAGCAGTACGCCGTCGAGTCGTTTGCGGGATTTTGTATTCCGAAATTCAGCTTGACAACGCTGCCGTCCTCGAAACTGACCTCCGCAGTCGCCAACGGACTTTCAAGCCCGTATTTGCCGAGGTCGTCCGCGCTTTCCTCGACTACGCTCCTTGCGGGAAGTGCGGACAGATTATTCATCAGGTTGCGGACAGTGGAATCGCTCTGCGGAACATCCTTAAGATCGGCGCTCGTCCAGTAAAACTCATCGGACGAGGTAACCTTGCCGTCGCTGTCCGTTGAAGAAACAACGCGCTTCTGACGCTCGAACGTGAACGCGCCGTTTTCGTTGGTCACCGTGAGCTTCAGAACGCTGTCGGTGTGCTGATTGGTGATATCAATGGTCTGCTCCTCGGAGTTCACGGACGAAAGACCGGACGAGCCGCTTTCTCCCTCGTCTCCCGGAGCGGTGAGCATTAAGATCATCATCACAGCGCCGAGCACCAGAAGCACTCCCGCCGCGATAATAACGGATATTACGGATTTTGAAAGCTTCATTATCTATGCCTCCTGCGCACCCAGATAACTATTCCGAGCACGATGACCAGCACGGGAATAACGATACAGAGTACTATCGCCAGCACGTTCGCGGTCGCCGCATTCATCTCGAATGTGACATTGGAGAACTGCTTGGTTTTTATTGTGATACCGTCGTCCTTGCCGCTTATGGTGTTGAAAATGCCGAGGAAAAACTCTGGATTGTTCGCGTTGTTGTATGACAAAAAGCTTGAGCCGGCAAGCTGATCCGAGCCGACAACGCACAGTCTGCTCTTCATACCGTCCGTGTGAACGCGCGAAGACATTACCACCTCGTTGAACATTCCGCTCTCGGCGGTATCCACGCTGAACTGTTCGTCCGAGGCTCTGTCAAGCGGATACAAAAACGCCTTGTCGTAGGTCGTCATAAGCACCTCGCGCTCGTTGGAGCTTCTGTCGAGAACATACACGGGACGAAGATCCGCGCCGAGCGTATACAGCGACGAGCCGAGCACGTCCTTGGTGTAGTCGGTGTCACTTATCTGCTGCAAATGCGCGAACAGAGTTATACTGCTGATAAGGTAATTCGCGTCGGTCTGACCTACCTCGTCATACCCAACCGAAACGCCCCAGTCGTTGAGAAAGCTCTCGATATTCGGAGTTTCGGGCTGGGAAATCGAAGCGAAGTAGAACACGTTCTTGCCAAACGCGCCGCCGTTGTCGAGGTACTTGTCAAGCTTTGCGATCTGCGAAGCGTCGGGGTCGATAGAGGGCGCGTACATAATCACGAAATCGATGTCGGGGTCGATAGCGTCTGTGGTCGTCAGGTTGAGCGTTTCGATATCGTAGCCGTTCTTAGAGAGCAGATTTTGCAGCGCGGTGCTGTCGCTCTCGCCGTAGCCCTCTGTGAACGCTATTCTGATAACGTCCTCGTTGGACACAGCGAGCATTGCCGATACCGCCTCCTGCTCGATATTCGAACTTTCAACGACGTACTGTCCGTAGGTCTGCAAATAGTTCTGGTTGAACGAAAAGTACTCGTACGGCGACAAAACCTTATGCCGCCCCGTTTTTTCACATTCAACGACGATGTAGTTCGCCTCCAGCGTTTCACCCTTGAACTGCGAGGTGTAGGTCGGGTTCTGGTCAATATCAAGATAGTTCACCTTGACGTGACCGCCCGTTATTTCCATTCGCTTTAAGATCTCGTTGACCTGCTTATACGGCGAGCTTTGCTCCTCGAACGCCTTTTCCGTCCGCAGAACGGTGAGCGTGACGTCCGTGTTCAGCGTTTCCGAGAGATATTTCTCGGTCGTTTCGTCGAGCGTGTACAGCCCCGTTCCCGAAAGATCGGCGGCGGTGTCGAAGCGCTCCGAAATAAGCCCGACGATAACGTTCACCACAACGACGACCGCGACAAACACGACCGTCAGCACAACGGAAAGCGAGCCGTGCTTGAAGCTGCGCACGTTGAATTTGCGCTTGGTCTTGGGCTGCTTTTCGGGCTTATCGTCCTTTGCTTCGTCAGATTTTTCGGCTGTCTGCCCGTCAGCAGTAGCCTCATTTATTTCCCCGGAAATCTCTTCTTCCTGAATTTCCTTGTTTTCGGGAGTTTTTTTCTTACTCAATCAAAACACCCCCTCAGCTCCAGCGGCGGCGTTCGACAAACCGCATTGTCAGAAAATTAAAGATAACGATAAGGCTCACGAAAAACAGAATGTTCTTCAAGCTGAAAATGCCGACGGTGAACTCATTGTACTTATAGAACACCGAGAGCGAATTTATAATATTGCGTATCGTTTCATTGGGAATATAACCCGAGATTATGTCGAACAGGCAAAGCACGATGTTCGCGCCTATGCTGCCTATCGCGGCGATCATCTGGTTTTCGGTGAGGTTTGAGATGAATATGCCGAGTGATATGAAAACCCCGCCCATAAGCGTCATACCCACGAAG
>CAYWIP010000092.1:0-9240 GCA_964458395.1 uncultured Ruminococcus sp. | reverse complement strand
TCGCAACCGTGCGTCAACATTTTAATTAAAATTAACGAAACCACAACAAGCAACAAATTACAAAAAAGCACCACCGCCACTGCGTTAAACAATAATTTACGCTAACATTCACATTGTATAATATATGCTCTTTTCCGTACAAGATATTGAATCCGGGAAATAATTTCCAAATTTTATTGTAAAAGTACACATAATCAAATGCCATATTCCAAAGATTTTTTGTTCAAAGTAACTAAAATAAGAAATATACGTTCTTTTAGTTAATTTTACAAGAAGATTTTTAGAAATTTACAATTTATGTCAAAAAAGGCTCGTTTTTTCAAAAGGTTACAAAAAGGTTACAAATCATTTTTGTTAATCTTGCACAAAATCAACACTTGGTTTGTGTTTGACATTTACAAAAAAAACAGCTATAATAGCATTAACCTTGGCAAAGGGCATGGAAATCGGCTTGAATTTGTAAAGAAATTGTTACAATTGCTTTTGTCCGATATCCACGGCTATTACAGGAGGCAATATGAAACCACAGATAGTAAACGCAAAGATGAACAAGATGCTTTTTCAGAGCAAGCTTGTCAAGCTGGGAATATTCCTGGCGGCTGCCGCGTCTATCGTTCTGCTGATGGGTTCGTCGTCATTGGACGACAGCGTGTACATCACCGACGAGGGCGTTACAAAGGAATATAAAACCAACGAAACCGACGTTTATTCCATTCTCCGCGAGGAGGACTACGAGCTTAGCACGAACGACCGTGTAAGCTACACAAAGGATGATAACAACACAGGACATATAACTATCTACCGCGCGTTTGAAGTAAACGTGACGGCGGACGGCGAAACCAAGTCCTTCGCGACAATCGGCGGCGATGTTTCAAGCGCGCTGAGAGCGACCGACATTGATCTCGGAGCTAACGACACCATTGACCGCGAGTTCACCGAGGAGCTTTATCCCGATATGGAGATAAACGTTACACGCGTTGATTATGAGGACAGGCAAGAGGAAACCGAGATCCCCTACGAGATCGAGTACGTTGACAATACCAATCACACGATCGGCTACGAGAACGTTCTGGTTGAGGGCGAGAACGGTTCGCGCACGACCTACTACCGCGACACCTATATCAACGGCGAGTATTCCGAAACGGAAGAGCTTGACGAGGAGATCACCAAAGAGCCGATAACTATGGTTATCGAGCGCGGCACTGCGATAGCTCATCCCTACGCCGAAACGTACAGTCCGAGCGACATAACACTTGTTGACGGTATTCCCGTTAATTATACAAGAATGCTCTCGGGCAAGTCCACCGCCTATACCGCTTATCCCGGCGCAGGAACCGCAAGCGGACGTCTCGCGCAGGTAGGCGTGGTCGCAGTCAACCCCAACGTTATTCCTTACGGCAGCGAACTGTACATAGTTTCACAGGACGGCAGCCGCGTTTACGGCTACGCGATCGCGGGCGATACCGGTTCGGCAATGCTGAACGGTCACGCGCTGATCGATCTCTATATGGATACCTATGAGGACTGCCTCAACTGGGGCGCGGTTTATGTTGACGTATATGTGCTTTCGGAGGGCAACGGATAATTTATCCAAAAGCACTTGACAAATTTAAATAATTGTGTTATAAAAAGATGCTATAGATGCGGAATGTGTTCAAACTGTCCGCACAAAATCAAGCTCCCCGCAGCCGGTACTTTGCGGGGAGCTCTTTTGTGCTCATACGCCGGATTACTTCATGCTGCCGAATTACTTGGTTATGCAGTCAGAAACCACATTCGCCATAACAGAAATTATAAATGCTACGATGGCGTTCAAGAATGTATTTAACGACCGGTACGATCCATTGTTGAATACGCTCTGATAGCTCAAACGAACCTGCAAAATCTGCCTGCCGTATCTCTGGCCGACAATTCCTTAAACAGGCATATACCTGCATCAACTTGACAACACGGATCCAAAATGCTATAATAATAAAAAATGATTGGAGTAAAATCATGCGCATAGTGATCTGTGACGATGACGCTGAGTTTGCAAATGAACTGAAATTGCTGATAGAAAAAGGATCGGCGGCTCTTGATATTCACCCGGAATTTTTGGTATACAATTGCGGCGAGTCCGTTATCTCGGATATCCCACGGTGCGACGCGATATTTCTGGACATAGACATGCCCGATGTAAACGGATTTGAGATCGCGCAGAAAATAAACAAAACCTGCGATACCTTTATTATATTTGTTACCTCGTATGACGAACTTGTCTATTCGTCAATAAAGTTTCGTTCAGATTTATTCGAAAATCGCATTTGGACAATGAGCTTCCCGAGGTTCTGAACGCTCTTGCTTCCGCCGTTGTAAAACGTGCGGCGGGACGGCGGTTTAAGCTTCACACCAAGATGACAGACGTATTTTTGAATGTCGATGAGATAAAATATATGGAAACGTTTGGGCATTGGATTCGCGTTTATATGAGCGGCGCCGAATGTATAGAGTGCTACGGAAGTCTGTCGGATATGGAAAAGCAGCTATCGGAATTGGATTTTGTGCGTATTCACAAAAGCTATCTTGTAAATTGCCGATATGTGTATTCGATAGAGCGCGGACGGGTGATACTTACCGACAAGACCGAGCTGCCTCTCAGCCGCTATAAGTCCGATCAGGTCAAAAGCAAGGTCAAGAATTATATTTTGAGCGAGCTATGAATTATTTTTTTGAAATTGCCGCGTCTGTCGCGGAATGTTGTATAATCACATGGTTTGTGGGAGGCTTTCTCGGGTTTAAGGATGAAAAAGCAAAATTGCTGAAAAGCGGAGCTTTTTTCACGGCAATATGCGTGAATAATATATTGATAGGAGCCGCGGAGGACTTTGCCAACCTGTCCATTGCGCTGCTTATATTAACGACCCTCGTGTATTCGGCGATATTTTTAAAGGGCGAGCCTTCGGGGAAGATCTTTTTATCATTTTTTACGCCGATGCTTATTTTGATCCTGAACGAGCTTGTTATATCATCGGTATGTATCATAGCGAAATGCCCGTTTTCCGAAACGGAAAATCTTGATGGCAGATATAGGTTTCTTGTGCTGTTTTTATCAAAACTCGCGTTTTTCCTGGTGTGCAAAGTGATGATCCTCTTTAAAAAGCATAATGATTATCCGTTGAGCCGTTTACAGTGGACTATCCAGATACTTTGCTTTGCCGCCGCGTTTTTAGCCGCTTCCAAGCTCTGGGGGATATTGCGTGAGTATGCGGAGATACGCGAAAAATTCTTCATCGTATATATTATGCTCGCGGCAATAAATATGCTGCTTTATATCATGCAGATCGAAATGCGCCGGAACGCCGCCGAAAAGGAAAGGCTGAAGCTTTCGGAAGTGACTGTTGCCGCGCAGAAAAAGTTTATTGAAGAAGCCCGCCGCCACTATGCGGAAATAAGCACGCTCCGCCATGATATGCGGCACTATCTCACGACGGCGGCAAAGCTTATATCGGACGGAAACGCATTTGAAGCTCAAAAATACATTGAGGAGCTTGTAAAGGAAAAGATCGAACCGCTCGGCGGCGGAACAAATACGGGCAGCGTGGTCGTTGACGCTGTTTTGAACAATATAACCGCCATTTGCCGCAAAAATAATATTGAAACAAAATTCCTTATTGATTCGCGGTTCGAGGGTATCAACGAAACGGACATAAGCGTTTTGCTTTCAAACGCGCTGGATAACGCCGTCAACGGCTGCGCGGGAGCCGCCGAACCGCGCGTTGAGCTTATTATCGGCACAAGAATGGCATTTACATACATCATTGTCCGAAACAGTATCCGCGCGTCGGTATTGTCTGACAACTCCGCGCTTGTCACAAATAAGCCGGATAAATCGCTTCACGGCTTTGGAATAGACTCAATGCGCCATATAGCCGGAAAATATGACGGCAGCATAGAATTTAAGGAAAGCGACGGCGAATTTATAGCCGAGATATGGCTGAAAAATCAAAAATAGTGCTGTTTATGCTGTAAAATTGCCGTTTATGCTAAAGGTATTGCATTTTAAAAAATAATCAATTATAATGATAACAAGGGTCTTGTTATCATTATTTTTTTGAGGGGAAGCGAGTATAGATGCACAAATTCATTGGAGCCGCCGCGGTACTGCTGACCGCGGCGCTGACGCTTGCTTCGGGGTGTTCCGCGCACGATTCAATACCAACGGTAAAGCTTTCCGTTTGGTGGAGCGATGAGAATGACCGTGAACTGATAAACGCCGAGATCGAAAAGTTCAAGGAGAAATACTCCGACGAGGCACAGCTTGAGATAACGATAAGCACGGAAAACGTTATGACAGTCCGCAATACCGTTCTGGCAAGACCTCAATCCGCCGCCGATGTGTATATGTTTGCCGACGACCAGTTTGATGACTTGTGCAGAGCGGGTGCGCTCCACAATATCACCGAAAACACGGATGATATTATTGCCGCCAACGGCGGTGCTGACAACGGCGTATGCCGTGCGGTGACTTATGACGGCAGGCTGTACGGTTATCCGATAACGACGGTTTGCCGATTCCCAGCGCATCGCAAATACTTATTGGAACCCGTCATACATCTTCGGGATAACGATGGCGGGCGGCAATCCCGACAACAAAGATCTGCAAGCGCTTCTTGACACGCTGGTCAACGGAATAACCGCGCTGCCCGAAACGTCCTCGGGTTCGGAATAATTTCGGTGAGATAAAATGAAGTTTATTAAAAGAATTCCTTTTCAGATTTTTTTGCTGATTTTCTTCGCGGGTATCGTCGGGATCTCGGGTATGCTCATTATGCAGTACAACCTTAAGGAGATATCCGCGAACTACGAGCTGACTATGGACGGCTGTCTTAAGGACAGACTGAATATGTATGATCTTTGCCGTCTGATGAACAGGCATCATATCACTGTTTCCTGGTATGCCTTGACGGACGATCCCGGTGAAAAAAGACGCTACGAAGAAGACGCAGGAGACCTGAAAATTGAAATTATGAGCATTCTTGACGAGCTGAATGAAAGCATTTCGGGCAGTGAAAAGGAGCAGCTTTTTCACACGGTATACTCCAATACGATAAACTATTTTTCCAACGCGGAAAATGTTTTTAAGATGAGCGCCGAAAGCGGAACCGCGACCGCGCAATACTACATAACCTCGTTTCTCGCGAATTTCATAAATAATGTAAACGCCGATACAGACATTATGGACGGCTATATCACCAAGGAAATGAATATTATCGGCGAGAAAACGGAGAATAGCATAAGGATCGCGGAGATAAGCGAAACGGTCTGCATTATATGTATCGTTATCGTTGCGGCGGTCTGCATAGTGCTGTGCGTCAGCATAACGTCAAGGCTGGAAAAATATAAAGATCAGCTTGAGGAGGAAAATGAGCGCAAAACGCAAAAGCTTATTGAGCACAACCAAAAAATGCTTGCCATACAGGACAGCACCGTTATCGGAATGGCGGCGCTTATTGAAAGCCGCGATCACGATACGGGCGAGCACGTCAAGCGCACCGGCAAATATGTTGAGCTTCTGATACGCGCGGCGCAAAAGACGGGTTACTGCGCGGATATTCTCACTGAAAATTATGCGGAGCTTATAATTAAGGCGGCACCCTTGCACGACATCGGAAAGATCACCGTTTCAGACGTTATATTGCAAAAACCCGGAAGGCTGACCAAAGAAGAATTCGAGCATATGAAGGAACACACTACGGCGGGCGGCAGGATAGTTGTCGAGGTGCTCGGCAGCATTGAAGAAAAGGAGTATATTGATATAGCCGCGCAGATAGCGGAGGGACATCACGAGAAATGGGACGGCAGCGGCTATCCCAACGGATTGAGCGGAGAAAGTATCCCAATCGGCGCAAGGATAATGGCGGTCGCGGACGTGTTCGACGCGTTGGTATCCGAGCGCTGTTACAAGCCGCCCATGTCCGTCGACGAAGCGTTCAGGATAATTGAGGAATCGGGCGGCAGTCATTTCGACCCCGAGCTTGCGCGGCTGTTTTGCAATATCAGAAATGATATTGAGAGGGTTTTAAATAAATGACCTTCCGAAATTATGCGCGGACTTGTAGAGAAGATAGTTGTTCACGCGCTTGATAAACGGAACTATGACAAAAAGAGAAAGGCTGCGCAGGGGTTCTGCGCAGCCTTTTTAAAAAAACGGAATACTTCTTTAGCGAGTTAGCCTTACAGAAGTATTTTATCTTCGGGAAATCACCTTTGCATATGATTTCCTACAGTCGAAATACCAAAGGCGGCTCGCCTTACCGCGCCCGCGCTTTGTTCGGAGGATTTTTGTCTGTATAATAAAAATGCTCTCGGACAAGCTGCCCGGGAACTCCGTTTAATATATTATAATGTATGGTATATCAATTAAGCCTTAGCTCCGTTTCCCGTCCGTTTTTGAATGAAAAGATTATTTTCCCGTTCTCATATGCCGTGATATGATCCACGAAATCGCACCACATCTCCTCGTTCCACTCACTGAGGTGCGCAGCCCTGACGAACAGCGTTTTTACGTTGTACTCGAACAGATTCGGCGAACGGCAGATGCGCTCACCCTTGTATTTATGGTTGCACTGGAAAACCGTTTTCTGATACGGAGTTCCCGCGTGCCAGGTTTTCGGACCGTACCAGCAGCCGCACTCTCCGCACTTTATCCTGGTTGAAAAAATCCCCAGACCGCTGTAACGCCCGAGATTCGTTTCCCTGAGAAGCTCCGCGCGGCGGCTTCGCTCCTGCTGAGCCTTATCGAAAATAAGCGGCGGGATTATCGCCTCGTGGCTTCCCTTAACATAATACTGCGGCACCTCGCCCTCGTTTTTCTTTTTCTTTTTGGTGAGATAATCCACCGTGAACACCTTTTGCAGCAGCGCGTCACCCTTGTATTTCTCGTTCCTTAAAATGCTCCGCACCGTCGAAACACACCACTTCGGCTTGTTGTAAGGCGTCGCAAAGCCGTTCCTAGTCAGATAACCGGCAATGTAATAATCCGAAAAACCCTGCAGATACAGACTGTAAATAAGTTTTACAATTACCGCCTCGCTGTCATTTACGACCATTCCCCTGTCATAGCCGAGAAATCTGCTGTACGCCAGACTGAACTTCCCGTCCGCAAAGCGCTTTCTGTGTCCCCACGTGACATTCTCCGAAATGCTGCGGCTCTCCTCCTGAGCCAGACTTGACATTATCGTGATAAGCAGCTCTCCCTTGCTGTCGAGGGTGTGAATGTTTTCTTTCTCAAAATACACCTCTATCCCCTTGTCCTTGAGCGTGCGTATCGCCGAAAGGCAATCCACCGTGTTCCGCGCAAAGCGGCTCACCGATTTCGTGATTATCAGATCGATACGTCCGTCGAGCGCGTCCTGTATCATTCTGTTGAACCCGTCGCGGCGGCGCGTATTCGTCGCGGATATCCCCTCGTCCGTATATATCCCCACAAGCTCCCAATCGCAGCGGCTCGTTATGTAGCGCGTGTAATACTCTATCTGCGCGGCGTAGCTCGTCTGCTGCTCCTCAAACTCCGTAGAAACTCTCGCATAGCCCGCGACTCTGCGCCTGTGCATTGCCGGGTTTATCTCTTCGGGCAATTCTTTATGCGCGGGAATTATCGTAACTCTTTTTTCTTCCATTACAAGCACCTCCAATTTATTATCAGTCTGCGGCTGTCCGCAAGCGTGAACTCCAGAACGCTACCTCGCGTTACGGAAATTCCACTTACCCTTTCACGGAACTCCGCCTCGTCAAACTCCTCTCTCCCCATTGCCAGCGCGCAGGCGTATTTCAGCTCGTCCTCGGGAATGTCCTCTCCCTCGCACGCGCCGCAGCCGCACGTCTTTTTCAGCGAGCAGCGCCAACGCACGATCTCCGCGCCGTTCTTTTTTGTCCGCTTGTGACGGCGGTAATTCTTCCCGCAAAAGCCGCAGCGAATCTTGCTTGTGAAGCAGCTTGTCTGCACCGCGCCGCTCGCGAAGATACCCAGCTCGCGCCGCCGCTTTATCTCCTGCTGAACACGCTCGAAAACCTCCTCCGAGATTATCGGCTCATGCGAATTCTCCACAAAATACTGCGGAAGCTCGCCGCGGTTTTTTCGCTTTCGGTGGGTTATGTGGCTTTCGATGTAATACTTTTGAAGCATCGCGTTTCCCGTGTACTTCTCCTGCTTGAGTATCTTGCGTATTGCGTCCTTTGAGAAATGCTTGCCGCGATAGGACTTCACGCCCATTTCCTCAAGTTGACGTTCGGTTTTCGCGGCGGTGAAGCCGTTGAGGTAGTTCTCGAAGATAAGCCTGACGACTGCAGCCTCCTCGGGAACGACCTGTAATTTTCCGTTGACCGAGCGATAACCGTACAGCACAAATGCGTTCATCTGCCCCGACTCGAACCCCCGTCGGATACCCCACTTGACATTTTCCGAAGTGCTGCGGCTTTCCTCCTGTGCGAACGACGTGAGTACCGTGAGCATAAGCTCTCCCGCGGCGTCGAGCGAGCTTAATTTTTCGCGCTCGAACCGAACCTCGACGCCGATCGTTTTCAGCCGTCTGACGGTTTGTAGCAGCGTTACGGTGTTTCGGGCGAAACGCGAGATCGATTTCGTAAGAATAACATCGATCTTTCCCCGCTCACAGTCGTCCAACATTCGGGCAAAGTTCTTTCTGTTCTTCTCCGACGTGCCCGAGATCCCCTCGTCGGCATACACGCCCGCGAATTCCCAATCGGGATTGCCACGGATTAACTCGCCGAAATAGCTTGTTTGTGCGGCGAGCGAGTTCACCATACACTCGTCTTCCGTGGAGACGCGTGCATATGCCGCGACGCGCTTCTTTTTTGACGCTGTCGCCGGCATTATTTTGCTGATCGTTGACATGATCAGACCCCCTTTCACTATAATTATTGCTTATTTGACAAAATTTGTCAAGATAACTATAACCGTTTTTTACCTCATATGTGAAATATATTGTATATCTGCACAAAAGCTTTAATAAAATCGCCAAAGTTTTGTACAGAATTATTTGTTTGTAATACTAATTTTTTTGTTATTTTCAGAGATGACAGAAGTACAACACAATATGAACGCAATCAATGCGTACAACAGACTGAACGCTAACGTAGCAGGTCTGAAGAAGGCTTCCGAGAAGCTCGCTTCCGGCTACAGAATTAACCGCGCGGGCGACGACGCTGCAGGTCTGGCTATTTCCGAGAAGATGAGATCTC
>CAYWIP010000091.1:0-9630 GCA_964458395.1 uncultured Ruminococcus sp. | reverse complement strand
GACAGACGATTCCTAGAGGTTTCCACTAAAAATAGTTGGCGAACGAGGAGCGCGTATGACGCGCCTTGCACTATGAAAATTACAAACCAATTCACTGCAACCGAAAAATGCGGAAGGGGGATAGGGAGAGGGGAAGAAGAGCGCGAGAGGAAACCCGTAGGGGAAGGGGGAATCCGCATTTTTGTCGGATTTTGTCTTCCCCCTTCCCCGAAGGGTGTCCTCTCGCAATCGTGAGACAACAATTTACTTAAAATTAACGAAACCACAACAAGCAACAGATTACATAAAATCCCTGCGCATTGCCGCTAATATAAATTCAAATTTACACCTATTAACAAATAATGAAACAAATAACACAAAAACTACTTAAAAAACTATTGAAAAAAACAAAGTGTTGTGATATAATTTAAATGTATGCAATATTATGGGAGGTTTGTTCAATGTATAAAATAGTAAGAAAAAAAGTGCTTAATCCCACTGTTACCCTTATGGAGGTGGAAGCTCCGCTTATCGCGAAGAAAGCTGAGCCGGGACAGTTTATCATTCTGCGGGTAAACGAGGACGGCGAACGTATTCCGCTTACCGTTGCGGATTTTGACCGTGAAAAGGGAACAATAACCATTATTTTCCAGATGGTAGGCGCGACCACCGAGCTGCTCAATCACCTTAACGAGGGCGAGTACATTCACGATTTTGTCGGACCGCTCGGCGTGGCTTCGCATACCGAGGGGCTGAAGAAGGTTGCCGTTGTCGGCGGCGGCGTGGGCTGCGCCATCGCGTACCCTATCGCCAAGAAGCTCCACAATAACGGCTGCGAGGTTCACTCGATCGTTGGATTCAGAAATAAAGATCTTGTTATCCTTGAGGACGAGTTCAACTCGGTTTCCGACGTTATGAAAATGATGACAGATGACGGTTCTCACGGCGCAAAGGGTCTTGTTACCGACGCGCTCAGGGAGCTTATCGACGCGGGCAATCAGTACGACGAGGTCATTGCTATCGGTCCGCTGATCATGATGAAGTTCGTGTGCAAGCTTACCAAGGAGTATGATATAAAGACCGTGGTCTCCATGAACCCGATAATGATCGACGGTACGGGAATGTGCGGCGGCTGCCGTCTGACAGTCGGCGGCGAAACAAAGTTCGCGTGCGTAGACGGTCCCGACTTTGACGGTCATCTTGTCGATTTTGACGAGGCAATGGAGCGCGGTACTATGTACAAGGAATTTGAGACGAAAAAGCGCGAAGAAATCTGCAATCTCTTTAAGGGGGTAAAGTGAAATGCCGAATATGAGCTTAAAAAAGAATGAAATGCCCGTTCAAGATCCGAATGTCCGCAATAAGAACTTCCAAGAGGTAGCTCTCGGCTATACCGAGGAACAGGCTGTCGATGAAGCGGAGCGCTGCCTTAACTGCAAAAACAAGCCCTGCGTCGGCGGCTGTCCCGTAGCTATCGATATTCCCGCGTTTATCGCGAAGATACGCGAAAAGGATTTCGAGGGCGCTTATCAGGTGATCGCCAAGAGCAGCTCGCTGCCCGCCGTATGTGGACGCGTCTGTCCTCAGGAAACGCAGTGCGAGAGCAAGTGCGTTCGCGGTATCAAGGGAGAGCCTGTTGCTATCGGCAGACTGGAGCGCTTTGTCGCGGACTGGCACAACGCTCACTCGACCGAAGCGGCTGCCGTTCCCGCGAAGAACGGTCACAAATGCGCAATAATCGGCGCGGGACCGTCGGGACTTACCTGCGCGGGCGATCTCGCGAAAATGGGCTACGACGGTACCGTTTTCGAGGCGCTGCACCTTGCGGGAGGCGATCTGGTGTATGGAATTCCCGAGTTCAGACTGCCGAAGTCTATTGTTCAGCATGAGGTCGACAATCTTAAAGCGCTCGGCGTTAAGGTCGAAACGAATGTCGTTATCGGACGTACTATCGAGGTAGACGAGCTGTTTGAACAGGGCTTTGAGGCTATTTTCATCGGTTCGGGCGCGGGTCTGCCGAGATTTATGAATATTCCCGGCGAGAACCTTAAGGGTGTGTACTCGGCGAACGAGTTTCTTACGCGTGTAAATCTGATGAAAGCCTACAAGGAAGGCTCGGACACGCCTATTAAAAAGAATACCAGCGTGGCGGTAGTCGGCGGCGGAAACGTCGCTATGGACGCGGCTCGCTGCGCAAAGCGTCTCGGCGCGGAGAACGTGTACATAGTTTACCGCCGCGGCGAGGAGGAAATGCCCGCGCGTAACGAGGAGATCGAGCACGCAAAGGAAGAGGGCATTATCTTTAAGACGCTGAACAATCCCGTTGAGATACTCGGCAACGAGCATAAGTTTGTAACGGGAATGAAGTGTGTTGAAATGGAGCTTGGCGAACCCGACGCTTCCGGTCGACGCAGACCTATCGAAAAGCAGGGCAGCGAGTTCGTGCTTGATGTTGACTGCGTGGTAATGTCGATAGGCACTTCGCCCAATCCGCTTATCCGCAACACCACAAAGGGTCTGGACACCAACAAGCACGGCTGCTTTATCGCGGACGACAACGGTCAGACCTCGCGCGAGGGCGTATTCGCGGGCGGCGACGCCGTTACGGGCGCGGCTACGGTAATTCTCGCAATGGGCGCGGGCAAGACTGCGGCAAAGGCAATGGACGAGTATATCAAGAGCAGGAAATAATCGCAATTACAGAATATCAAAGACCGTGCGGAAAAGCACGGTCTTTTTGCGTTTTCCTATATGCGGCTTTTACGCCTGTTTGAAGATAGTTCCGCGTTTGTTCTCCGGCTGAACCACACGGCGATACGCGCGCAAAAGGCACGTGATCGGTATTGACTTTGCCGCCGAGCTATGTTATAATAAGATAATATCTTTGGTGGAGGTAACGGCATGACTACGGAAACGGAGCTTGTAAAAATTCAGATAGAGGCTACGGGCAGGGCAAAGATTCTGCTTGAGCAAAATGATTATCTTATCGTAAAATGGACGATACCGCTTGATGACGGCGGCGTTAAAACATATTTCAGCTTTGAAGCGTATGCTTACGGCGCAACGGGAATGGCGAACAACTATCCATGGTCGTCCAGGATAACCGAAGAGCAGGCTATGTATTTTATCAAGCACGTCGACGAGGCTGCGGAATATTTCAAGTCAAAGCACCACTATTTCCACACGGAGATACGGGAGGTTAGCTTTGACGCTATCAGCACGATCGACAAGGAAGTAGTCCGCTTTAAAAACGGGCATTGGGTCACGTGGCGAGAGTGCGTGTTCAACTTCAACCGGCTTCACCCGGGAAGTATGTACAAATGCGTCGGCGACCGCGACATTACTGCCGAACCTCCGTATATCGAGCTTTACAGCACATACGCTCACGACAGAATTCTTTTTGACCGAAAGGGAATCACCTCCGAAAAGCGGAACTTCGATAATTTCCATATGCTGGTAAGGCAGATACGGGAATTCGGTTATAACGTGTTTGATTTAAGTTAAAGGAGTGCGCCATGAACCTTATTTTAGTTCACGGACTGGGGCAGAGCGCGGCGGCTTGGGATAAGACCGCGGGATATCTCCCCGGGAGCGTTTCAACGATCTGCCCCGAATTATCCGGAATGTATAAATGCGGCGGCTATAACAGTTTGTATTCTGCGTTCTGCGAATACTGCGGCGGCTTCCCCGAGCCGCTTGATCTGTGCGGACTGTCGCTCGGCGCGGTTCTGGCGCTGAATTACGCCGCCGACTTCCCCGAAAAGGTGCGTTCGCTGGTTATGATAGCGGGACAGTATAAAGTCCCCAAAGCGCTTATGAGGCTTCAGGGACTTATATTCCGTCTTATGCCGAAAAAATCCTTTGAGGGAACGGGCTTCGGAAAAACGGACTTTATTGAGTTAAACGGCTCAATGGCGGGTCTGGACTTTACCGATAAGCTTGAAAATATTACCGTGGACGTTCTGGTTGCGGTCGGGGAGCGCGATAAGCCCAACGCGGAGGCTGCAAACGAACTGTCAATGCTGTTGGGCTGCCCGTTGGAAATAATTCCCGATTCTGGACACGAGGTCAATCTCGATAACCCGAAAGCGCTCGCGGAGGTACTGACGGCGTTTTACGGGCAGTCGGGGTTTATTTAAGGCTTCTCCAGATCGACGTTTGCGGGGTTATCGAGCAGCTTGCCGTCCTTGGTGAACCGCGAGCCGTGGCACGGACAGTCCCACGAGCGCTCCTCGGCGTTCCATTTCAGCGCGCAGCCCATATGCGGACAGCGCGGAACGGTGGGCGTGAGGAGAGTTTTCACGGCGTTCAGACCGTTTATCCAGAGCTGCTTTTTGAGTATGCTGCGGCTCGGGTCGAACACCGCCGCATACGGGTTAGGCTTGCCGAGTATCTTGTCGCGGAGAATTTCCGCGGCTGCCATAGCGTTCGTCATTCCCCATTTGTTGAAGCCCGCAGCGACATACATATCGGGCGTGAGCGCCGAATAATTGCCGATGTACGGTATGCCGTCCAGCGAAATGCAGTCCTGCGCGCCCCACGCGTACTTTATCGGAAGGTCGGGGTAAACGTTGGCGGCGAACTCTTCAAGCTCCTTACGGCGGCACGGCTCACCCGTTTTGTGCGCTCCGCCGCCTATCAGCAAATAGTTTCCGTAATTTCGGAACGACAAGCCGTCCGTATTTTCGTCCATATACATTCCGTGAATGTCCAGAGCGTTTGCCAATGCGATAACGTTTGAGCGGCTCTGATACAGCTTCAGGAAATAGCTGCCGTGAATGTTGACAAACGGGAAATGCGTCGCTATCACGATCTTGTCGGCGGCGATCCTTGCGCGTTTTGAGAGCGCCGTCCCGCCGCTTGCCTCGATTATGTGCGTATGCTCGAAAATGCGCACTTTATCGGACATCTCGTCCACAACGCCGCGCAGAAATTTCAGCGGCTCAAACTGCGCCTGATTTTTAAACCTCACCGCGCCGACCGTCGCTATCGGAAGCTCGGGCTTTTCGCAATACTCCGCCGCAAAGCCTATTCTAGCGAGCGTGTTTATTTCGTTTTCGAGCGCGGCGCGGTTGTCGCGCGAGTAGATATAGCCGTCGAGCTTTTGGAAGTCGCAGTCGATCTTCCGGCTCAGCGCGGCTATTTTTTTCAGCGCGTTTTGGTTGGCTTCGAGGTACATTTTCGCTTTCTCCGCGCCGTATCCGCGGAGAATTTTCTGATATATCAACCCGTGCTGAAACGTGACCTTCGCGGTAGTACGTCCGGTTATGCCGCCGCAGAGCCGTCTGCGCTCGGCGATCACGCAGGATACGCCGCTTCTTTGCAGCTCATACGCCGTAAGCAGCCCCGCGATACCTCCGCCGATTATCAGCACGTCCGTCTTTAAATTTCCCCTTGCTGCGGGGAATTCGGGCATTTGTTCGCCCGCCCATATCGATCTGTCCATAATTTCACCACACAGTAATTTTTTCTGTTATCTTTCCCGAAATGCGAGTAATAATTCGCGAAAAAATCCGCAAAATATCCGAAAAAGAGGTGTGTGAAATGGATAAATCGAGCAAATCAAAGCTGCTGCTGATCGTCGGGGAAAGCCGCGCCGACGAATTTCTCGGCGAGCTTCCGACCGTCAAAGCGGGGCGCTCGGCAAAGGTAAACTGCGATTTCGCGGCGGTCATAGCGGGCAAAAGCGCCGAACTTAAAATAAGCTCGGCGCTCGGAGTTATCGTTGACGAAATGTTTTCGGGGAAAATGCCGCGAGGAATACAGCTTATCACCTGCGGGATAAGCCCCAAGAATACCGTGTCGATAACCTCGCGCACGGCGGAAAAGCTGACGCTTTCCCTCAACCGCGGCATACGCACGCTGTCGGGTAAGCTCTGCGAGCCGCTCGAACAGCCCGTTGAAGCTCCCGAAGACTCCGACGAGTACGACGTTATGGCGGCGTTCGCGGCAAAGCTGCTGCTTGAGCTGTGAACTATTCTGTCAGCCACTGCTCATCCAGCCAACGTTTCCGCTTTATGACATAAGCGCATATCTCGGCTGCCTTGTCGGTTTTCCACGCGTCCTCGCCGAGATCGTTCGCCAGCAGCGCGGTGTGCTTCTTTACGGCAAGCGCCGTATTTACGATCGCCCCGCTTTCGCTCAGCGACCGCCACTTTTCCTTGACCGTTTCCGCGAACCACTCCTGCTTCATCGCCGCGATAAACCACACGTTGGAACGGTCGCTGTCCATAACGGGCGGTTGGAACGTACACGCGTAATAGCCCGCCGACGGATCCTCGGTATAGCCCCAGTTGAAGTCCCACGGCGCAAGAAACGTTAAACGCGGATAAACGCTGTTCTTCCCGAAATCCACCGCCATATAGAAGCTGCCCTCGCCCACGTCATAGTTCTGCACAAGCTCCTCGAGAATGAGGTAATTTGCCAGAGATTCCGCGTCGATCACCGCCTCGACAGCCTCCTTAGCCGTTGAATACGTGCCGCTTGCTGAAACAAGGTCGTAATTTTCGTTGAACATAAGCAGCTCGCCCTCCGCCGCCTTTACAAGTATCTTGTAGACGTTTCTGAGGTATTTCGCGATAAAGCCGCGCTGCGCCCGGGTCGTAGTGTCGCTGCGTATCGAATAGCACGCGTCTTCAAGCCTGCGCGTCTGCCCGACAAGATCGGTGAACTCATATTCGCTGTGCTTTATCACAAAAAACGGGTGTTCGTTTTCATCGGGATAATTGTCCAGCTCGAGAAGATAACCTATATCGGTCGGCGGCTCGTCGCCCTTTGCCTCGGTAACGTCCACCCGTCCCTCGGCAGCTTGATTCTGTTCGCACAGCAGGTACACGCCCCTGCTCTGACCGTTTACATAGAGGTTTACATACGCGCAGTCGGAGCTGTAATATTTGCCGTCGAGGATCGTCCGCGCGAGATTAAAGCCCGTATAATCGGGCGCCAAATTCCAGAACGAGCGCAGCAGCACCCAGCTTTTGTAAGCCCTGCCGCCGTGAAGCCCGAGCATACTCTGCTTTTCGGTGAATTTTATGCGGTAGGGCTTTTCATCGTCGTTGGCGGTGGAGTTTCCGCGCACTTTGACGCCGCCCTCCGCGGACAGTAAAAACTCATCGCCGCAGTTGAACACGTCTATTACCGACTCTACATACCGCTCCTTTGAGAGAATGGCTTCACCGTCGCGGGTGTAGATATTTACGGCGGGAAAATCCTTTTCGGCGGATATCCTTTTATAAAGCGCATCAAGCTCTTCCGCGTCAAGCGAGTGCTGAATTGAGACCACGCTTTGCCGGGGTTCTTCCGGTTGCTCGGGCTTTTCGGATTCGCTTTCAAACTCACTTTCGGACGAGTCTTCGGGCAAATTCTCGGACGATTCTTCGGGTGCGGAGTTTTCCTCCGTGCTTTGCTCCGGGGACGTTTCAGGCAATGTTTCCGACGCGTCCGAAAGCGTCGGACTTTCAACGCTTGCGCTCCCGCCGTTTCCGCAGGCGCAGAGCGATATCATCATAACTGCCGCAAGCAGAGCGGCAAGGGTTTTTCCAAACTTCATAAAAGCTCCTTTCCGGAGTGACGTAATGTAATTACATTATAATGTATAAAATACGTTTTGTCAATATCGCGCTTCTTGGCAAATTAAGTTTATTAAGCATTTACCTAACGCGGCCGTAAAATTTTCGCCATTTTCCGTAAAATTTTTGTAAACATTTTACAAAACTATTGAAATTTTCAAATAAATATGTTATAATGTAATCGTTATTATAAATATTTTTTCAGGAGGTTTCTTCTTATGGCAGATATTCAGAAAATGTACGAGCTGTGGCTGGACAAGGCTGTTGCCGATCCCGACCTTAAGACCGAGTTGGAGAGCGTTTCGGGCGACGAGGAGGGCAAGAACGACCGCTTCTACCGCGACCTCGAATTCGGTACGGGCGGACTGCGCGGCGTTATCGGCGCGGGAACTAACCGTATGAACGTGTACACCGTCAAGAAGGCTACTCAGGGTCTCGCCGAGTATATCCTCGAAAACGGCGTTGAAAAGAGTGTCGCTATCGCTTACGACAGCCGCAACAAATCGGATTACTTTGCGAAGAGCGCCGCGGAGGTGCTTGCCGCAAACGGCATCAAGGTACATATCTACAAGGAGCTTATGCCTACGCCTATGCTCTCGTGGGCGGTGCGCAGGCTGAAATGCGGCGCGGGTATCGTTGTTACGGCTTCTCACAATCCCGCGAAGTACAACGGCTACAAGGTTTACGGCTCGGACGGCTGCCAGCTTACTCTTGAAGCTGCCGATATCGTTCTGTCCAAGATCAACAAGATCGACATTTTCGGCGGCGTGAAGTCCGTTGACTTCGACAAGGCTGTCGCGGACGGCAGCGTTTCCTATATCGAGGACTCCGTTATTGACGAATACATTGCTAAGGTTCGCGAGCAGAGCCTGCACAGCGACCTTGTTCCCACCAGCAACCTCAAGGTCGTATACACTCCCCTCAACGGTACGGGTAACAAGCCCGTGCGCCGTATTCTCAAGGAAATCGGCGTCAAGGACGTGGTCGTAGTTCCCGAGCAGGAAAACCCCGACGGAAACTTCCCTACCTGTCCGTTCCCGAATCCCGAGATACGCGAGGCGCTCCAGTGCGGTCTTAACCTCTGCGAAAAGGAGAAGCCCGATCTGCTGCTGGCGACCGACCCCGACTGCGACCGCGTTGGTATTGCGGTTCCCGACGGCGATCACTACGAGCTGTTTACGGGCAACGAAACGGGCGCGCTGCTGCTCGAATACATCTGCAAGGAGCGTATCGCTCTCGGCAAAATGCCCAAGAATCCCGTTGCGGTCAAGACTATCGTTACCTCGGATATCACAAAGGCTATCTGCGCCAAGTACGGCGTGGAGCTGCGCGAGGTGCTGACGGGCTTCAAGTTCATCGGCGAGCAGATCGGTCTGCTTGAAAAGGACGGTGAGGAGGCGCGCTACATCTTCGGCTTTGAGGAGAGCTACGGCTATCTGGCGGGCGGCTATGTCCGTGACAAGGACGCGGTCGTGGCTTCAATGCTCATCTGCGAAATGGCGGCGTACTACCGTACAAAGGGTGTTACTCTCATCGAGGCACGCAAGAAGATGTACGACGAGTACGGCGTATATTTCAACAAGCTCGGCAACTTCACCTGCGAGGGCGCTTCTGGTATGGAGCGCATGAAGGAGATCATGGCGGGGCTTCGCGCGAACGCTCCCAAGACTATCGGCGGTCTGGATGTTCTTGCCGTTACCGACTACACCGCGTCGGTAAAGACCATGGCGGACGGCTCTACAAGCGCTGTTACGCTGCCGAAGTCGGACGTTATCACCTACAATCTCACGGACGACGCCTCTGTTATCATCAGACCCTCCGGTACCGAGCCTAAGATCAAGGTTTACTACACCACAAAGGGCGCAAATAAGGGCGCGGCGGTTGCTCTGCAAGAAAAATTATCAGCGGATTTCACAAAAATTATCGGTTTTTAAACCTTAAATTTTACGTTTTGTCATAATTAAATTTCAAAAACCACTTGATTTTTTGAGTTCTATGTGGTATAATTGATAAGTATTATGATGTAAATACGGATTGAGGTGACAATCATGAAAGAGGGAATTCATCCCGCATACGAGGCTAC
>CAYWIP010000090.1:0-9875 GCA_964458395.1 uncultured Ruminococcus sp. | reverse complement strand
CTGTCTATGTAGCCGTATTATTAAGAAGTCGTCTAAAAGTAGTATACGGGCGGGGGAGCGCGTGTCACGAACATTTTACCGATGAAATCATTTGCGCCGACAAGCCACCGAAAAATGCGGTAAAGGGGGTGTGGGAGAGGGGAAGAAGATCGGAAGAGGAAACCCGTAGGGAGAGGGGGGAACTCCGCATTTTTGTCGGATTTTGTTGTTCCCCCCTCTCCCGAAGGGTGTCCTCTTGCACCGTGCGTCTACATAATAATTAAAATTAACGAAACAAAGGGGATTAACCAACAAAAAAATCTCCCTAAAGCATAGCGCAGCGTTACAACGCTAAACAATAATTTATGAATGATAGGAGAAGCGTTATGAAAGAAATACCCGAAAGCCTGAAAAAGTACGAGGAATATCTCAGAAGCACCGAAAATCCCTCCGTTGAGATAACCTTTGAGCGCGGCGATACTCTGCCTTGGGAGAGCAAGTGCGGCGGCTGTCCGTATCTGACGAGCGAAGACGACTATCCGCGCGATAATAACGGCAGACCTATGATGTTCCTCGCGCAGATAAATCTTGACGAAATGCCGCCGCTCCCGGACTTCCCCGAGCACGGGCTGCTGCAATTTTATATCGGCGACGACGATTATTACGGCGGAGATTCCGCTTGCAAGGTCGTTTATATTCCCGAGTACAAAAAGGATGCGTCCGCGCTGCTGACGGAAAATCCCTTTGAGGACGACTATATGGGAATGACGCCTTTTGCCGCCGAGGGAAAGATGAAGTTCAAGCTGTCAAGCAGGTTTATCTGTACGGAATGTCAAGAATTCAACGACAAATTCGTGAACAAGGTATCCGACGATGAATGGGACGCGCTGTACGAGCTATGTTATGCCCAAGACTCCCGTGTGGGCGGCTATCCGCTGTTTGTGCAATCGGCTCCCGCTTATTACAACAGCGGCGAATACGATACCGTTCTGCTTCAGCTTGACTGCGATGACGAGTGTGAGATCATGTTCGGCGATTCGGGAAACTGCTATTTTCTGATATCAAAGGAAAATTTGAAAAAGTGTATTTTCGATAATGTGGAATACGGCTGGCAGTGCTGCTGATAGTCATATTCGTTTGTTATTAGGTAACAGCGGAGAAATTTCTCCGATATGATACACGCCGCGCGGGGAGCGCCGCTGCGGTGATATTTTCAGCGAGGGAACGCGTGTTTCGCGGTGAGAGGATACTTTTGAGTATCGACCGACGGTACGGGGGTAACTCTGTCCGTAACGCATTGCGCGGAGGCTCAGCCACCTGCTGAAAATATCACCGCGCGGAAAGAGGTATCATTATGAAAAACACAAATGTACGAAAGTTATGTATGGCGGCGTTTCTTACGGCGCTGGCGGTCGTGGGGTCGCTGCTGCAGTTCCCGTTTCTGGGAGCGATGTGCTCCCCGGTACAGCACATGGTGAACATCATCGCGGGTGTATATTTAGGACCGTGGTGGGCTATGGGCTCGGGATTCTGCGCCGCGCTGATACGCAATATTGCGTCGCTTGGCTCGCCGCTTGCGTTCCCGGGGTCTATGGTCGGGTCGTTCTTATGCGGCGCTATGTACCACTGGGTATTCAAGAAAAAGCCGATGTATGTCAGACTTCCCGTGGCTTATCTGGGTGAGCTTATCGGCACGTCGGTCATTGGCGGTATGCTTGCGTATCCCGTCGGAGCGTTTATCATGGGCAAGGAAGCGGCGCTGTTTACTTATGTGATCCCGTTCTTTATTTCCTGCTCGGTCGGAACGGTCATTGCGGCGGTGCTCGTAACCGCTCTGAAGCGCGTTAAGGCTATTGACAGACTGGTCGGCGCGGAGGAGAAAAGCAAGGTATAAAATTTTAAGCGCGTCCTTATTCGGGACGCGCTTTTTTGTTATGCCTTATCCTTTACGGGTACCCATATCTCGCTGCGATAATCGGGCGAGCTCATATCGCCGTCCTTGTACGCCTCGATATCCATTTCATATGTCGGCTCGTAAGACGACGACGGGAAAAACTCCGTGCATATCCTGTGCCAGAGCAGCTGAATAGCGTCGGGCATTGCTCCCGTACATTCAAATACTATCCACGTCCGTGCGGGGATAACGTTCGCCGTGAAGCCCGATAGTATTTCGGCGTTTTCGTCGATCTTTGCCGCGATCGAATAGTCGAAGGTCTGATTCTTTTCCTGTGTGTGCGCATAGCATATACCGAAAATATCCGTCTTGTCGGAGGTCAGCTCTAACAGTTTCTTGACCGTGCCGTCGGAATGACAGCGCTCCCAGAATTTGGGAAGTTCAACATTGCTGTCCTCGCTTACCGAGCAGGTGACCTTTTTCTCGATAACCTTAAACGCTTCCTTTTTTACTACCTTGTAGTCCATAACACTACCGCCTTTCATTGTAATAGTGACGGAAAGACGTGCGTAGGATCGTATCGGAGCGCCCTTCTTTGCCGCCGAGGGTGAAACTCCGTGAAATTTCACGAACGCGCGCGTAAAGCCCTCGGGGGTGTCGTAGCCGTATTTCAGCGCGATCTCAATGATCTTCTCGTCCGAACGCGCCAGCTCGCTGCCCGCAAGCGCGAGCCGCCTGTTCCGGATATACTCGCCGACCGAAAAGCCGCAGATTATCGAGAATATCTTCTGATAGTAGAATGGGGAAATGTTCATCTGCCGCGCTATCCCGCCGATATCGAGCGGCTCGGTGATATTTTCCTCGATGTAGTCTATCGAGCGCTGAAAGCTCCTTATCCAATCCATTGCGTTCCCTCCCGTCTGTAATAATTCTATCACAAACGGCAATTATTTTCCCGACATTTTCTGTCCGGTTAAGTCAATTATATGCGGCTGCGTTTTTGGGCGTAACGGGGATTTTTGATCTGCCCGCGGCGCAGCGCGTAATAGCCTCTTCCCGAGTACAATTTCAGGTATCCTGAAAGTCTGCCGTAGGCCGCCGCGACGTCAAGCCCGGGTTCGTTCGGCTTGCAGCGAAGCAGCATAACGAATATCGTCGCGGCGGTCTTGCGCGCCAGCCCTTTGAAAATGTGCCGGTAGTCGTTGTAAATATTTTCCTCCTCGAGAAAGCGCCTTATCTCGCCGTAGGCGCGCACATAGTCCTCCACGCTCGAGGACTTTATCGAACCGGTAATGCTTCCCTTATGGCTGACGTAGTTGTACAGCTCGTCCTTGATAACGGCTATCCTCTCCGCGCGGCGGAAAAGCCTTGGCATTACGGGAACATCCTCAAATGTCATTCCGACGGGGAATTCAATGTTGTTATCCGTAAACAAACAACGCAGATAGATCTTGTTCCACACATAGCTGCGCACCGTGATATCCTCAAGAAGATCACCGAGCATAAGCTCCGAGGAGAAAACGCCGCACCTATGTTTCAGCAGACAGCCCGCGTTTATCGTGCCCTCGTCGTTGACGCGGCGGTAGCTGCAGCAGGCTATCTGCGCGCCGTTGTCCTCGGCGGCACGGTACAGCGCGTTAATATAGTTCGCTTCAACATAGTCGTCCGAATCAACAAAAATTACGTATTTTCCGCGGGCGTGCGAAAGCCCTTTGTTGCGTGCGGCGGACAAACCCGCGTTCGGCTGACGGATAACGCGGATCATATCCGATTCCTCCGCCATACGGTCAACTATCGCGGACGATCCGTCCTTTGAACCGTCGTCAACGACAACGATCTCACAGGAGCAGTCACATTCCTGAGCCAGAAGCGACAGCAGACACTTTTCCACATACCTTTCGACATTGTAGACGGGAACGATAACGCTCACGTCGGGAGTGTTTTTCCGATTGTTCATAAGCTTTATTCACCTTTGTTTTAAAAAATCAGCCACATACTTTATAACGAGTTAAGAAAAAATATCGGGAACGATATAACGGATACCGATCTATATGCACTATTTGAAATAGTACAATAATTATACATCACATATCCGGTTTTGTCAATAGGTATTTTAGAAAAAATTACTTCCAAAATTTACCTAAATAATTTTCGGCGCAAAAAAACTGCCGCGCTAAACGGTACGGCAGTTCAGTATCAAAAATTATTCCAGTCTGAAACGGCTCACCATTTCCTTGAGCGTTCTCGCTTCGTCGTTGAGCGCCGCGGAGGTTCTGGTGTTTTCCTCGGCGGTAGAGGAGCCGGTGTTTATCTCAGCGGATATCTCGTCGAAGCCCGCCGTTATATCCTTGATCATATCCGCCTGTTCCTCGGAGGCAGCGGCGATCTTGGAAACTATCTGCTCGACGTTTTCGGTAAGCTCGGATACTCCCTTAACGGAAACGTAGGTCTTTTCGGCAATCTTGTTGCCGTTGTCTACCGCGGCAATGGTGCGCCCGATAAGCTCCGTGGTGTCGTGAGCCGCCTCGGCGGATTTTGTCGCGAGATTGCGCACCTCGTCCGCGACGACTGCGAAGCCCTTGCCCGCCTCGCCCGCGCGCGCCGCCTCAATAGCCGCGTTGAGCGCGAGGATATTCGTCTGGAACGCGATGTCCTCTATCGTCTTGATGATGTTGTCGATCTCGTTTGAAGCCGCGGAGATATCGTCCATAGCCGTGCGGAGGTTTTCCATTTCCGAGACGGCGGTCTCGACATGATCCGCAGTCCTTGCGACAAGTCCGCTTCCCTCCTCGCAGCTTCCGGTCGTTTCGGTGACCTTTTGCGAGATGTTGTGGATAGTCGCGTTAAGCTCTTCAATGGACGCGGCTTGCTGCACGGAGCTTTGTGAGAGCGTCTGCGCGCCGCTCGACACCTGATCCGCGCCGTTGGAAACCTCCTGCGCCGAACCGGTTATCTGCCGCAGAACGCTGCTCAGCTCGTCGTGGATTATCCGTATAGCCGTAATAAGCTCGTTGAAATCGCCCTTATACGCGTCAAATCCAATCTTAGAATTGACGTTGAAGTTGCCCGACGCCATTTCCGAAAGCAGATAATTCGCGTCGCCGATTATACTGTTTATGCCGGAAACGAGCGTATTTGTCGCGGTAGCCAGAATAATGGTCTCGTCCTTGGTGCGGATATCGGGCACGGGCGAGGAAAGATCACCCTCCGAGAGCTTTACAAGCCTGTCCGCGCAAAGCTGAATGGGCTTTACGATACGCCTTGCAACTACCATAGAGCGCAGTACCGCAATGACCGCCGCGAGCAGGAACAGGAAAATAACGACCGCCATGATCAGATATGTAGACCCAAGGAAGTCGTTCTGCGGGGCAACGATAGCCAGCGACCAGCCCGCGACGCTCTCGATAGGCGTATACGCGACAAGCATTGTAACGCCGTCCTTGGTGCGCGTGTCTATGCCTGTTTTGCCCGCCAGCATCGACTGATAGGTTTCACCGAGGTTGGCGGTTATCATTTCCTTGGCGTCGTCGTTGAGGACGTTTTCGGCGTTGACGTGCGCCGCGACGTTTCCGTTGCTGTCGACCATAAACGCATAGCAGTTGTCGCTTATGTTGATCTTGCGCATAATCTCGTTCATAGCGTCGTCATTCAGAATAAAATACGTGCAGCCGATCGGAGTCGTGCCGTATTCGCCGCTTTCCCACAGAGGCGCGGCAACGATCTGAATAAGCTCGCCCGTAAGTCTGGAGATCGTCGGGGTGAAAACGCATTTGTTTCCCTTCATCGCTTCCTGGAAATAGCCGCGATCGGAGTAATCGCCGCCCTCGGTTATCTCGGTGCCGTCCGCTTTTATCAGATTTCCGCGCTTCATTCCGTTCTGCGCGGCGAGCTGTTTTATTACCTCCAGCTTTCTTTCGTCGGGCGAGCTGGGATTTGACAGCGTCAGGTTCGTTCCCGCGGACTCTGCGTAGGCGAGATAGGTGTTGAACTCCCACTCGACATATTCCGAAGCCAGCTCCGCCATAATTCCCATGTCCTTTTTCGAGGTATTTATCGCGGAATAGTAGCTGGAAAAAATGCAGAACAGCATTACAACCAACAAAGGTATAAGCGCCAGCAGCAGCGTAAGCTGCATTATACGGCCGCGTATGGATCTGGTCTTCATAGCGGTATCCTTTCAAAATTAGAATTATAAATAAATTATAGTCGATTGATACACATTTGTCAAGATAATTTGAATTTTTTTGGTTATTATGCATTATTTTGATGTGGTTTTTTGCCATTTTTAACAGTTAATTCTAGGGCGAAAAAAACATAGAAAAAACGGAAAATTTTTTATTAAATATCTTGAAAAAACTGAAAGTATGTGTTATAATGTATATGTGAAGTTATATTTATGAGGAGAAGCGTATGACCTATAAGGAAAGCTTTATAAGGTTTATGGTGGACAGCGGTGTGCTGAAGTTCGGCGAGTTTACGCTGAAAAGCGGCAGAATAGCTCCCTACTTTATAAACTGCGGAAACTACAAAACGGGCGCGCAGCTCGCGAAGCTCGGTGAATATTACGCGGAATGCGTGAATGAGCACGGCTTGAAGCCCGATACGCTGTTCGGTCCGGCGTATAAAGGCATACCGCTTTCCGTGGCTGCCTGCACCGCGCTTTACAATAAGTTCGGCATGGACTGCAATTATTGCTTTGACCGCAAAGAGGTCAAGGATCACGGCGAGGGCGGAATGTTCGTCGGGAAAACGCTCGAGGACGGTGAAAAGGTCGTTATAATCGAGGATGTTATGACGAGCGGAAAGGCTCTGCGCGAGGTGCTTCCGAAGCTTCAAGGCGCGGCAAAGGTCGAGATCGAGGGCATGGTGATCACCGTGGACAGAGCCGAAAAGGGCCTTACCTCCGACAAGTCCGCCGTGCAGGAGGTCTATGAGGAGTTCGGCGTTAAGGTCTACTCGATCGTGGATATCAACGATATTATCGCGGCGCTCGAAGGCGGCGTTATCCCGGGCGCGGAGTACGTCGGCAAGATGAAGGAATACCGTAAGCAGTACGGGGTATAAACGAATACGGTTTTCGATCAATTCGGTCATGATGACCGATCATATAAATTCAGAAAGGATTGATGGTTATGACAGTAGGTAACAACGCAAGATTGCAGTTTAACATGGCGCAGACTCAGACAAAGTACGGCAGTCAGCTTGACAGCCTGAACGCGGCGTATCTTTCGGGTAATAAGTTTAACAGATACGGCGTCAAAAATACAAAGGCTACGCAGACGCTTGACGAGCTTCTCAAGAGCCGTTCGCTCAAGAACAAGGACGAGAATTACCGCGAGAAGTTCAGCGAGCTGTACAAGAGTATCTACGGCATTAACGACGAGGATGGAAACGACTCCTCCGTAAGCTCGGCGCAGTCGATAAAGGTAGCTTCCGCGAGCGCGGGCGGTGCGGCTGAGAGCATCAAGAACTACGCCAACGGTCTGAAGTACGGCGGAGAGGTAGACGCCGATTCCTACAAGGCTCAGGCACAGAGCTTCGTCGACAGCTACAATTCTATGATCGATAAAGTCGGCAATTCCGATAACAGCCGCGTTCTCCAGAAGGGCGTGCTTATGGTAAATACCGGAAAGGTTTATTCGAGCGCTCTCAGGCGTGCGGGCATAACCGTCGGCGCGGACAACAAGCTGTCGCTCAACAGCGATCTTTCCAAGGTCAAGGCTACCGACGTAAAGACCCTCTTCGGCTCGAACGGATTTTCCGATAAGGTTATCCAGAAAGCGGGTCAGATCAATTCGCTGACCGGCGGCTCGGGTATGTTTACGGCAAGCGCTGTCAAGGGCACCGGCTCTTCCTCCGCTTCCGGTGAATACACCGACAATTCGGGTACGATGAAGGAGCTTACCGCAAAGGTAAAGGAGCTTGCTACTGCCGTTAAAACGTATGCGCAGGGACTCGGCTCGGCTGAGAGTACGTTCAAGCCCGAGGACTTTACCAAAACAGCCAAGGACTTTGTTGACAGCTACAACAGCTTTATTGACGAGGCGGCAAAGAGCGACAAGAGCGCGGTACGCAATAAGGGCGTTACGCTCGCGGGCAGCGCGAACGCTTATAAGTACTCGCTCCAGCGCGCGGGTATCAACGTTGACAAGAGCGGCAGACTTTCCCTCGCGGACGAGGATAAGCTCGCGAAGCTCACCGAAAAGGACATCAGGTATTCGTTCGCGAACGGCGGATTCCTTGACAAGGTGACCGACAAGGCGGATCAGGTCAAGTCGCTCGTGAGCAGCGCCAGCGCAATGGGCTACAACGCGAACAAGACCTCTACATACGCTTACAACACCGGCGCACTGTACAGCGTTTACGCTTGATCAAAATACGATATCCTCCGCTTCGGCGGGGGATTTTTGTTAACAAAAACCGCGCTTTTGGCTGCAAAGCGCGGTTTGTTTTACAATTTTGCGGATATTCTTTCCAGAGTTTTCAGCAGACGGTCCACCTCGTTCACGGTGTTGAATACCGAGGGTGAAAAGCGTATCGTACCGCCGTTTAACGTGCCGATTTTTTTATGTGCGAGCGGAGCGCAGTGCAGTCCGCCGCGCATAAAGAAGCCGTTCGCGCTGAGCATTGCCGCGCTCTCGGTGGAGGGGATATCCCCGAGGTTGAACGAAACTACGGGCGCGTACAGCTCCGAATTTTGCGGGGTTATGTTGTTATACAGACGAATACCGCGTATTTTGCCTGCGCCCTCGCAGAAGCGTCGGCAGAGGGCAAGCTCATGCGCGAGAATTTTCCCGGGAGTGTGCGAGCGCACAAAGTCCACGCCCTCGCCGAGCGCGATAACTCCGGCGGTGTTTATCGTCCCGCTCTCGAAGCGGTCGGGGGTGAAGTCGGGCTGAACTATGCTCTCGGAAGCGCTGCCCGTGCCGCCCTCAATTATTGTGTTAAGCGGAAATTTCCCGTCGGTTATCATAAGCCCCGTTCCCATAGGACCGTACAAGCCCTTATGCCCCGCTGCGCATATAATGTTAGCGCCGTCTTTAAGCGTTATCGGGAGCGTTCCCGCGCCCTGTGCCGCGTCAACGATAAAGCATATCTTCTTGCGGCGGCAGAGCGCGGCTAATTCCCGAAGCGGAGTGCGCAGTCCGATAACGTTGCTTGCGGCGGTACAGACCAGCGCAATGGTTTCCGGACGGATAGCGCGTTCAGCGTTGTAAACGGTCTGCTCCTCGTCGCCGGTCGCCTCGAACATGGTACACGAGCCGCCGAAGTGCTTAGCCGCGGCGTACACGGGTCGTATCGCGGCGTTATGCTCCATATCGCTTGTCACAAAATGACAGCCGTTTCGGGCTATTCCCTTTATTGCGAAATTCAGCGCGTGGGTGCAGTTCAATGTGAATATGGTGTTCTCAGGCTCAGCGCCGAAGAACTCCGCGCATTTCTCGCGGCTTTTATAGACAGCCTCGGCTGTGGACTGCGAAAACGCGTGCCCCGAGCGCCCGGGGTTTGCGCCGTAAGCGCTCATGGCATACGCCCATTTTCGGTACACCGACTGCGGCTTGGGGAACGTAGTCGCCGCGTTATCGAGATAGATCACAGCTTACTCCGATCGAGCCGAGCAGCGCGCAAACCTCCGCCCGATTCGCGTTTTGATCCGTTACTTTAAGCGCAAAGCCGCATCCGGATTTGTCAAAGCTGCGTTCGATAATGCATCGTATGCCGTGCTTTTGCAGATGAGAGAGCGCTTTTTGCGCTTGGGTAAAGGATTTTATATATATAATTGTCATAAAAACATCTCCTAAAATTATTCGGCGTAAATCGCCTACAACATTATATGCAGACGGGCGAATAATGTCAGAGAAAATTATTGTTTAACGCAGTGGCGGTGATGCTTTTTGTAATTTGTTGCTTGTTGTGGTTTCGTTTATTTTAAGTAAATTGTTGTCGCACAGTTGCGAGAGGACACCCTTCGGGGAGGGGGAAAAACAAAATCCGACAAAAA
>CAYWIP010000089.1:0-10499 GCA_964458395.1 uncultured Ruminococcus sp. | reverse complement strand
TACTTATATTATACTCCTTTTTCTCATCAGTGTAAAGATACTAAACAGGCTCTTAAAAAAAACGCCTTCAAAAAAGAAAGCGCTGAATATTATATTCCCTGTCGTAACACAACCCGAAACCAGCTCGTCTGCCAGTTCCAACACACCCGCATATTAAAATTTCAGATTTTTTACTCGGCTGAAATACCCGAGAAACTCTTGCGAATTCTATATCAAAACGGAAGTTCCGCTTTAATCAAAATAAATCCCCTGTCGTGACACAACCCGAAGCCAGCTCGTCTGCCAGTTCCAACACACCCGCGTATTACAATTTTGCTTGATTTTTATTCGGTTCAAGCCAACCGAATGAGCGGATTTAAATAAATTCCCTGTCGTAACATGACCCGAAGCTAGCGCATCTGCCAATTCCGCCACACCTGCGTATTATTAAAATTCCGAATTATTTTACTCGGACGGAATTTCCGAGAAGCTTATGTGTGCCCTGAAAAATGTGGAACTATCTTCTCAAAATAAATCCCCTGTCGTGACGCGACCCGAAGCCAGCTCGTCTGCCAGTTCCAACACACCCGCATATTATAATTCAGCAGTTTCCTACTGAATATATAATATTATACCACAATACCTTTGGTTTGTCAAGTACTTTTTTAAAAAACATTGAAAAAACGCGATGAACCCATTTTATAAAAGTCCGAATGGATCATCAATAAGGGATTTGACAACACGCTTGGTAATCTTGTCATCAGAGGAAAGGATGCTGCAAAGCAACGGCGAATTGGCATCATACATACTATGATTTAACCGAACATTGTCCATATTATAATTAGCATAACAATAACTGCATCCATGAACACAAGTATTATAAGACCCTATATCATTATTTTCTACACACCCACATTCTTCGCGCTGGTTTTTGTCTTTCCGAACGATAATTTTTGATCCGATAAAATGTTCAATCAATTTCTTATCAATGCAACTGTTATGCTCGATGCCAAATTCATTAAGATCTATTTTTTCAGCATATGCTACAACAGAGAAATTGTATTTTCTTGCAGTATTGGCAATTTGCTCCGCAATGGCATACATTTGTGCATTGCTTAATTCATTTAGTCCATTTGCAGCACAACAATTTGCGCTCTTTTTGTAAATATCAATAAAGCTGATAACACATCTCGAAAATGAGCCGTTCAGATCTTTTGCAAGCTTCTCGAAATACTTCGCGTGATAATCAATGGAGTATTTATCCGAAAGCAAAATCGGATCATACCTCCAAACAATCTTATCCGC
Source organism: uncultured Ruminococcus sp. (assembly GCA_964458395.1). GTDB lineage: Bacteria > Bacillota > Clostridia > Oscillospirales > Ruminococcaceae > CAG-115. The sequence continues at coordinate 9,215 of CAYWIP010000089.1, read as the reverse complement.
TCCTGTTTTATCAGAAAGTTCAATAAATGTTTTTATAATCTCTTTTCCCTTATTCGGAACATCGGGTTCAACATCTGTGGCATACGGATTAAGAGTAAATTGAAAATAATAATGATAATCTGAAAGCTCATTTATCCGACCAAGCATGAAGGAGTTGTTCAGCGACGTGCTGCAGACGGTAATGGAGGCGGAGCTTGAGGACAAGCTCGGTTACGAAAAAAGTGAACGTGTGTCGCCGAATGACGAAAAAACGGTGTCGAAAAATTACAGAAACGGTTACTCGAATAAGGCAGTAAAAACGCAGCTAGGCGAGGTTGATGTCAAAATTCCCCGCGATCGAAACGGCGAATACGAGCCGCAGATCATCGGAAAATATGATCGAAACGCGGACGGAATGGAAGAAAAAATCTCTCGCGCTTTACTCTTGCGGAATGAGCCAGCGGGCTATATCCGAACAGATAAAAAATCTGTATAACGTGGATATCTCGGACGGTTTGGTAACAGCTCCATAATTCCGGCTGATGTAAGATTTAACACAGACTTTACCGATACATCTATCCGTCCCGTAACGTATCTCATGCGGCGCAACGGTACTTCCTTTGTCAGTACGAAACATTGGGATACAGCGCCCGATACGCTGCTCAGAACATACGAATTTGACAGTAACCCGCTTCTTGCGGCAAAGACCGACGCTCAAATGCAGACGATTATGGACAATGTGGCAGACTATGCCGAGGAACTGCGCTTCTGCCCGTTTAACGTTAAGTTCAACGGCAATCCGGCTATACAATGCGGAGATTATGTTTACCTTGAGCCGGGCGGCGGAATAGATGAAACGCAATACAGACATTATGGCATTGTCACATATTACAAGTGGAAATACCGCGGGGCAAGTGAGATACGCTGCGCAACTGATATAGCAGGCGAACGCCCGTCAAACGCCTACGAGGAGGCGCAGGGCATTTCCGCGATGAGCGCCAAGCCGAGAGTAGCTTCAGAAACCGAATCCGAGCAATACCCGCTTAAAGCAAAATCGCAGATTGAAAAGCGTATTGACGGTATAGGCGATACCTGCATGGCACTTGTTAGCAGTGTGCAGAAGCCGTACTGGGAGCTTAAGAATGACAACGCAGTACTCCGGATGTACGACCCGGGAGGACAAAAAAGCGGACGTATTACAATGCATAACACCGAAATACGTCTGGAAACAGAGAACGGCTGCCGGATACTTTTGTACAAGGACGCGTGTTGTCGCGGGGCTTATCGTGATCTTTGGCGGTTCGCAGGAAAACGCGGACAAGATCAGCGGCGCGATCTTAAGCGGTGGTGGTGGGCTACGTCCTCGGCGAGGGCTTGGCGGACAGCAATATGACGGACAATGCGGAGACCGAAAAAGATCGTGAGATTATCCGTCGGTGTGTAAAGCAGCTTGAGGAAGGATAAAAAAATAAGGGGGCGTTTCGGCGCTCCCTTATATTTAATCAAATAGTTAGATTATAAAATCGTGTTGCATTTCGTGTTGCATAGTTCGGAAAAATGGCGCAAAACTGGGCAAATATCTGCTATTTTTCGTGGTGTACCGCCAAGTTAAAAGCCAGAAAAACCGCATCGTTGAGCCAAACGGCTTTACAATGCGGTTTTTCCAAATATTTACAATGGAGCGGATAATGGGAGTCGAACCCACCACCTCAGCTTGGGAAGCTAATGTTTTACCGATAAACTATATCCGCATTACCGTATATAATTTTAACATTTTTTTCGGCGTTTGTCAAGAGCTAATTTAATTTTTTCGGAAAAAAGTCTCAAAAGATAATTCAACATAATAACCCGTCATCTCCGCAAAAAAGCTGCCGTGCCAAACTGCACGGCAAAATAAGAAATAGGAATACACAATAAAAAGCGGCGGGCCGTATTCAGCCGAACGATAAAATAGAATATCTCCGGAACGAGATTGCCGGAAGTCAGACCTTGCTCCAAAGCAGCATGTTGTCCTCGAACGTAACGCTCAGCCGCCCCTCATCATGCAGCCACGCGAGATAAGACCGCACCGTGCTGCCAACCAGAACATACTGCTCGAACGTCATTTTCAGCCCGTATTCCGCGAACAGCCCCTGCAGCAGCTTCTCAAAGCAGAGCGGCGTTTGGCATATTTCGGTAATGCGCTCGGCTGTTTCGTGAACCTTGTCGATATTGTACTGTGCAAGCTCCGCGATATTGTCGGTCGCGGCGGCGTGCGACGGAACAAATAATTTCGCGCTCATGGTCTTGACGCGTTCCAGCGTGTTCAGGTACTCCGCGACGTCGTAGATAAAGCCGATTCGGTACTTGTCCAGAGTTTCGCGGCTCGATAGGCAGTCCGCGAGGAAAACAACGTCGTCGGGAGTGCGAAAACCCACCATATTAAAGAAGTGCCCCGGCAGCGGAATTATCTCCAGCGCGCTCGGAAAATCGCCGTCCGAGAAGTCCGAGACCTCGCTCTCCGCCGCCAACAGGAACTTATGCCGAAGCTCCGCGCACGGATATCCGCCGTACAAAAATGAAGGCTCAAGTATAGGGTTCTCGGTGAACGCCCGTTCGATTCCCGACGAAAAGACCTTGCAGCCTGTCTGCTGCTGAAGATAACGGTTTCCGCCGATATGATCGGCGTTGGAATGCGTGTTGACGATACCGAGCAGCCGCCAGCCGCTCTCGGCGAGAATTTTCCGCACCCTGCGTCCCGCGTCCTTATCGTTGCCGCTGTCAATAAGATACGCGCCGTTATCGGCGGCATAAACTCCTATTTTTGCGGGACTTTCTATATAATATGTGTGTTCTCCTACCCGATGTAATTCGTACATATTGCCCTCCTAAAGCATTTTCTGTTTCAGCGTCGGCGATCTTACATTGTCTGCAATTCCACCCTGAACCGCCTCCGCAAAACCCGATCAATAGAAAATAGTGTTGTAAACGCGGCAAGGCTCGTCGTACGGGTTCGCATAGATATGCTCCGTGCCCGCCGGAAAACGCGCCGCCTCGTTCGCCGAAAGCGTTACGGTATGTCCGTTAACGGTGACATCCAGCCGCCCGCTTATCACGAAAACCGTTTCCTCAACGTTGTCGCAATGCCCCTCCGAGCGATGTCTGCACCCCGCGTCAAACTCGATATAAAAAGCCTCGAAGCTCCTCAGCGGATCGAACGGGAACAACGTATACGCGCGCATTGTACCATTCTCCTCCGAGATCATCTGCTCCTCGGTCGGCTTCGCCGCCGCGAATCCGCTCTCCTGCTCGCGCAGAAGCGACGAGAGCGGCAGCTTCAGCCCCGTCGCTATCTTCCATAGCGTGTTGATGGTCGGCGAGGACTGCCCGCGCTCTATCTGCCCGAGCATAGGCTTGCTCACGCCCGTGAGCGCGGAGGCTTCGTCCAATGTCAGACCGCGCTTCTGCCGTATGTTTTTCAGCTCTTTTCCTACGGTAATGCCGCTCATTGATCCACTCCCCCATATATGTTATAACGTATATAATGATATTATAACATACTTTCTTCGAGTTGTCAAGGGAAATAATAATTTGTACAAAAATAACAAAACGCTTGACTTTCGGTAAAAAATATTGTATAATATTGGGTGGAGAAAAATTCAGGAGGAGGTTATCGGCGTGTCCAAATCGTCAAATTCGGAAAACGTAACATGGAAGGAAATTTTTGGCGGCGCATGGGCTAAAATTATCGAGTTCTGCCCGGAAATAGGCGGCTTTCTCATCGACCACGGCAGCCGCAGGGTGTTCCTCGACGGAAACGCGCGGACGCTCTCGGGACTGGAAGGCACGGTCGGCTGCGACGAAATGATCTCCTTTATCGAAAAACTTCCCGGGCGAAATGAAAACGGCGTTGTACTGTCCTCTCAGATAGTTTCGTACAACGACGACTTCACCGCGGGAATTCTCAAGCTCAGCGACGAACCGGGCGAATGGGAGCACAAGTCCATCCTGCCCGTATGCGAAAGCTCACGGCTGGCAATGGAGCTCACAAACAATTCCGCGCCGTCGGTTCTGGCGCTTATTGAGTTTTCCGCAGCGGGAGGGCGCGAGCCTACGCGTTATCAGATATTTGACGCGCTCGCCGCTATAATAAAAAATTCGCCCGAGGGAACGCTTGTTTCCGTTCATTCGGCAAACCGCTTCTGGTTGTATATCCCGCGCCCCGGCAAAAACGGCATTGAAACTCTTTCGCGGCTCAAGGGCATTGTCGGCGGAGAATCGGGAGGACGTGTGACGTTCTCCGCGGGAATAGGCGAGGAAAACGCTCTGCCCGCCCACAGAATGAGCACCGCGGAATTCGCGTTGTACGAAGCTTCCATAAAAGATTCGGGCGGCATTGTCGGTTACTCCGTTGAACAGTACGAAAACAAAAAGGACGAATTTGAAAAGATAAGCCGCTTCTTACGACTCGTCAACGAAAATATGTTCGTATATCATTTTCAGCCGATCGTCAGCGCCAGGGACGGCGGGATAGTCGCGTATGAAATGCTTATGCGGAGCGACAGCAGCATAGGTATGTACCCGCTCGAGATACTCGACTGCGCCGAAAAAGCGCGGCGGCTTTACGACATCGAAAAGGCGACTATGCGGAATTCGCTCGACATAATCGGCAAACACCAGGACATTCTGAGAGACCGGAAACTTTTTGTCAACTCCATAACCGCGCATATGCTTACCGACGAGGATTGGCACGTTCTGGAGGAGGAGTTCGGCGAACTTATGGAGAAAATGGTCATAGAGCTCACCGAGCAGACCGAGATAAACGACGCGGAGACCGCGGTTATCCACGAGCGCCTCGGGCGGCGGAATATCAAGCTTGCCATCGACGACTTCGGCACAGGCTACTCCAACACCTCCAATCTTATCCGCTACAATCCCGATTATGTCAAGATAGACCGCGCCCTTATCGAGGGGATACATACCAAGCCGAAAATACGCAAGCTGGTTTCCGGACTCATCGAGTTCATTCACGAAAACGGATACCTCGCGCTGGCGGAGGGCGTTGAAACATACGATGAGCTTCAGACCATGATACAGCTTGGCTCCGACCTTATCCAGGGCTACTACACCTCAAAGCCCAAGCCCGTAATGCTTCTGGAGATCTCGGAGAATATCTGTCGCGATATCAAAGCGATAAATCTCGCGAATACGGGCAGCATTTCGCGCCCGTATCACCCCGCGGAGGGCGAAACGGTCGATTTGTGCGCGCTCGCCGACCACAATTACAATTCGGTATTCGTGGAAACGGAGAACGTTACCTTAAAGGGAAAACCCGATGTCGTACTGGAAACGCTTATCGTTATCAAGGACGGTCTTAAAACAAGGGTAGTCCTCGACGACGTCCGCGTAAAAACGGACAAGGATTCGCCGTCAATTATGCTTGGCGAGCGCTCCGAAGCGGAGCTTGCCGCTGTCGGGAAAAACGAGTTTGACGGGAAAGGAATTTATGTTCCGCAAAACTCGTGCCTGCATATCACCGGAGACGGCGAGCTTCGTGTCATCTCAAACAGAGTGGACTGCTTCGCGATCGGAACAAACAGCAGCGAGTCTCCCGGCAGCATCGTTATCGAAATGGCGGGAAAGCTGTACGTTGAAGCGAACGGCGACACGGTCACAGCAATAGGCGGCGGCAAAAACGAGGGTTCAAAGGTCATTCAGCTCCTGAGCGGCGACATCTCGGTGGTATGCTCGGGAAGAAAGTGTCTGGCAATAGGCATTTTAAACGGCGGCAGCATCGTAGATATCGAAAATTGCCGCTGCTCCGTTACCATAAACGCCCCCGACTCGGTCGGAATAGGCTCGTTCAGCGGCTCTGTCGATATGAATCTGAAGGATTTTCTGCTGGATATACGGCTCAGCGGCATAAGCCTCTCCTGCATAGGCACTCTTGAAAAAGGCTCGGGCAGAATAATTATCAGAAAGGGCAACACAAGCTGCACCACGAACGGACGAACCACAAACTGTATCGGCACACGAAACGGGAACATCAACTGTCACGTTTCCAACTGCATTGTAAATCTTTATTGCGAGGGCGCGTCGGTAAGCGGCATAGGCGATATGTACGGCGACGGCGAGGTCTTAATTGAGGAAACCGAGATGATCTTCAAGTTCCTTGTCGGCGAGGGTATGGCTTATGGAAGCCGCAACGGGCTTGTCAAGATAATTCAGTGCGCCGAGCAGATCGGGATAAATTCATAAAGCAAAGCGCCGTATTTCGCGATACGGCGCTGTTTTTACGATAAAAGCATTTCCATAAATCCCATAAATTCGCTTTCCGAAACGCTATCTCCGTTCAGACGCAGATAATACATATCCTCTCCGAGGTCGAACGCGCAGTTCCACTCCTCGAAATAGCCGTGATTATCGTATTCCGCGTAATGTCCGCTTTGCCGCGAGAACCATATCTCCGTGCCGTTTATCTCCGCGCTCTTTACCTCGTCCGCGCCGAACGTTATCGGACCGAACGCCGACGCGAATTCGCGGGCGGTCTTTTCGCTTTTTAAGGAACACCGTACCGAATAGTAATCGCCGTTGTAGCGCCCGCCGACATAGATGTCCCAATAATTGGAAATGTCCGCAGCGTCGGTTTCGTTTTCCTTAACTACCCCCCAAAGCTCGTCGCAGTCCGTCAGCTTAAGCAGAGGGTTTCCCTCGGGAACTACCGCCGCAAGCTCCTCGCAGCTGTGGAAATCGTAAATCCAACCGCCCCTCGGATCCTTTGCGTGAACGCCGATATTGGCAGCTGCGATTGAAAACACCGCTGCAAAAGTCACTATAAATCCCGCGGCGGCAGCCCATATTCCCATAGCCTTTTTCAGCCGATTTCTGCTGCGCGCGCAGTCCGCGTATTCGTTTATAAACTCGTCGTCAACTTCCGCAAGAGCGTTGATTATCGCTTCGTTTTTCATAGGTAAATGTCCTCCTTTTCCAGAAATTCCTTAAGCTCCGCGCGCGTTCTCGAAAGCGTCATCTTGACCTTGCTTTGTGTGAAGCCCGTTTTCGCCGCGATATCCTTTACCGAATCAAAGTACCAGTACCGCCCCATAAACACCAGCCGTTTATCGCGCGGCAGAGCGGCGAGAAATTTATTGATAAGCTCCGCAAGGACTGCCGCGTCAAATTCCTCCTCGACCGAGTATGCGTCCGCGATATCGGAAAGCTCCTCTGAGGCGGCTTCAAAGCCTCCGCCGCGCTTTTGCGCGTTCCGCGAGCGTATGCGGTTCAGCGCCGCGTTCCGCGTAAGCCGCGCCAGATACGCCCGCAGGCTGCGCGGTCTTGTCGGCGGAATACTGCTCCATGCTCTGAAGTACACATCGTTTACGCACTCCTCCTCTTCCTGAGCGTTTCCGAGAATATTCCGCGCCATCGCCGCGCAGTACGCGCCGTATTTTGAAGCGGTTTCGCGCACGGCTTCCTCGTTCCTCGCAAAGTACATCTCGACTATCCCGTTGTCGTCCACTTCCGTCACCCCCTTTGACTGTATAGACGATATTTTTCCCGTTCCGGTCACACGAAACCGGCGCTTTTTTTAAAAGTATTGCATTTCGGAAAAAAATGTGGTATAATGTATTAGCTGTAATTCAACTCAATTAAGAAAGGGCAACTTATTATGAAAATGAAAACATTCGGCAAAACTGTTTTATCGGCGGTGCTTGCGGCTGCTTTGCTTTGCGGCTGCTCGGATAATTCCGGAAACCCGGGCGAATCGTCAAATTCAACTTCGTCGACTTCCTCGTCGACCTCTTCAACCTCCTCCGTTACCTCGACTTCAACGGAGAGCAGCGCAAGCGCTACGGAAAGCAGCTCCACGGATAGCTCGACCGAAAGCACCCAAAGCACGGAGAGCACTTCCGAAAGCGTTCCCGAGAGCACCGTTCCCGAGAGTTCCCCGGACAGTGTTCCAGAGAGCAGCTCCCAACCCGAGAGCAGTTCCGAACCCGAAAGCACCGACAGCACCCCAACAAGCGAGCCGTCCGGCACCGACGCTGATACATATTTCGGCAGGCACGGCGTTCTTTCCGTAAGCGGCGCGGATTTAGTGGACGCGCACGGCGAAAAAATGCAGCTCCGCGGTATGTCCACCCACGGAATAGCGTGGTTCCCCGATTTCGTGAGCATGGAAACGTTTAAGTTTCTGCGCGACGAATGGAATACAAATTGCGTCCGTCTGGCGATGTACACTCACGAATACAACGGCTACTGCGCGGGCGGCGACAAGGAATGGATAAAGGGACTTGTCAAGAACGGCGTTGAGTACGCGACCGAGCTTGGAATGTACGTTATCGTCGACTGGCATGTTCTCAACGAGCAGAACCCGCTCACCTACAAGGACGAGGCGCTGAAATTCTTTGAGGAGATGTCAAAGCTCTACGCGGACTACGGAAACGTTATCTACGAGATATGCAACGAGCCTAACGGCAGCGGCTCATGGAACGACGTTACGGCATATGCGAACGAGGTCATACCCGTTATCCGCGCGAACGACCCCGACAGCGTGATAATCATCGGCACTCCCACATGGAGTCAGGACATAGATCAGGCGCTGAATTCTCCGCTCGGATACGACAATATAATGTACGCGCTTCACTTCTACGCCGCGACACATACCGACTGGCTGCGCTCCAGAATGGAAAATTGCGTCAACAGCGGGCTTCCCGTATTCATCAGCGAATTCGGAATGTGCGACGCTTCGGGCAACGGCGCGATAGACGTCAATCAGTCCGAGCAATGGAAGGCGCTTATCGACAAATACGGAACAAGCTATATGTGCTGGAATCTCGCGAACAAAAACGAATCCAGCAGCATACTCCGCGAAAGCTGCCGCAAGCTCTCGGGCTGGACGGACGACGACCTCAGCGAGCAGGGGCGGCTGATACGCGGCTGGTTCACAAGCGAGACCGAGGAATGATTTAACCGCGTGAATAACTTCATAACAGTTAAGACCAAATGGAGGAGACAAGAAAATTTCTCCGCAATGCTTTCCGAACAAGAATGACGGGATTTTCGGGTCTGAATAATAAACAGTGTAAACGGGAATAATCCCTAAAAATAAACCAATACTAAAATTGCAGTCAAACAGGGCAACGCTGAGGAGCGCCCCGAGGCAGCTGCAAGATATACGGTGAAGAGCAGCGTGAAATAAAACGCTCGTCAAATGCAAAAGTAAATGCAACACAAAGCCAAAATCAGTGATGAAA